>JAFUOH010000001.1 GCA_017482055.1 Clostridia bacterium | reverse complement strand
TCTGCCGCGCCGTACCTCGATGTCGGCAAAGTAGCGCTTGTCCCGCTCTGTATCCCGCCGCATCTTATCGGCAAGGATCGCTTTAAGCTGCACGTTTTCCGCATATATATCCCGCGCCATGCGCCCCTCGGCGGCTTTTATAACCATTGTCCGTTCCTCTGCACTCACTGTTGTACCCCCAAATCTATACCGTTTTCTTTAGCGTATGTAGCCCATGCTTCACGCTCGGCGTAATGTGCGATTATGATGGAACCCGAAGCGCCGGAGCCATCACCATTTAACACCGAACACATATATTCACGATGTGCCTTGTCGTGTTCTCTCTGAACAGTTTTTGCATCCGGATGTCTATCACGGATTCGTTTTAAGTAGTTGTCTATCATGCTTTCTATCTTACTCAATCGGGTGCCTCCTTTTCTCCGAGTAAAGGTCCTATATTGATGTTGAGCACACTTGCTATTTCATGCAACTCGCCGAGTTTGAAATCATTAGGATTTTCAAGGCGGTTGTACAAAGTTCCTGAGCAGTTGAAGCCTAACAAATGTGCCACTTCCTCTTTATCTACACCTTTTTTGAACATTTTAAGTCTATACAATTCAACATGGTCGAGCAAAACATTATTTTTCTTAGTTCGCTGGTCTCGGGATGTTCTCCCCACTTTTACCACTCCTTATCTATGATTACTATCATTCGGCAGACTTTGTCGCCGATTCGTTCGGGCTTGGCGTACTGCTTGCGATCCTTGGCGATGCGTCCCGCTGTATCGAGAATCTGTAAACCCTCACGGCGACCGTATCCGCACTCTCGGATGATGTCGTACACCGCCTGTTTATCGAGCCCGATCTCGCGCTCGTCCTGGCTACGCCACATAACGGATTCGCCCTTGCAAAGCGCCTCGACCCGTTGGAACAGCTCGTCGATACTTGACTGCTGTCTCGCCTGGTGTTTTTTGAGTTCCTGTGCGAGTTTGACGGTGATATGGTTCGCTTTCTCGACCTTTTCAAGCCGTTCGTCAAACTCACTCATCCGTCCCTCGATCTTGCCCGAAAGCTCTGCAATCGCTTCGAGCACGCGTTCTTGTTCATTCATGTTGTTGTCCTCCTTTTTTAATTTACACCACCGAAGTGGTAACAAATGTACTTGTGGTAACAGCCTTGATTTTTGATAAAATCTGTGTTATAATCAACCTCGAAAGGGGGATATGCCTAATGGATTTTAACGATTATAGAAAATACTTATTCGACCATTTTGATGAAATCGCTTATGATATTAAGCATTTAAACGCCGAGAGGTTGAAAGCACTGCCGTTTACTGAGGATGAATTGCAGGCTTTAACTTATCTTTTGGTTCAAACAAACATAATTATGATTCAAAATTATCATCAGTGGATTGAAGAACATCAGAAAAAGCCCTTATAATTGCCTCAATAGGTTCTTTCGCTTTTTGCCGATCTTGTAGCTCCATTACAAGATCGGCTATTTCTTTGCTGGTTACTTTGATTGTTATTTCCATCCCCTCTCACCTCCTTGATTTGATATGCCGCTTCTCTTTGGCGACAGCTTTGTGCGCTTTTTCATACGCACCAGATACGAGCACTACCGCATCCATGATGCGCGAAAGCTCTTGCTGTCGCTTGTCGTCGAGTGTCGGGAACTGCTCGGCAAGTTTCTCGGTTACCGTTTTTTCGTATGCAGTCATTGTTTGCATTGTGTTTCCTCTCTTTCTACAGTAATAACATTGATTTTAAATCGGTTTTGTGGTATAATCTACCTCGAAGGGAGGTGATTATGTGGAAGATTCTACCTTGATAGCTATCGTTACTGTCATATGCTCATCATGTGTTTCAATCGTCTTAGGTGTAGTTTCTCACGTGTTAGCAGTAATTAAGGTGCGCTTGGACGAAAAGATTTATTACGAACACCGAAGAATTGAAACGCTTGAAAAGTATTTTGAAAGTGTGTTCAGCCGTGGCAACGCTGCCGAATCGCGCGAGTTCTGCAAAATCAGCGGCATCGTTTATCTATATGTCCCTTCTAATAAGTGGCACTTGCTCGACAAGATTTATGATGCCAAAATTGCTTGCAGAGACGATGAGGCTCATGATCTCGCAAGACAACTGCTCGACAGTATGTCACGGAAAAATTTCAAAAATCTCCTAGTGCATATTAAGAAGCATACGAACCGTCAATCCGCCGATCAGCGCAATTGAAGTAATCATCAGTAACAGTATCACCGCCCTAAATACACGAGATTCTATACGTGCTGCAACAATGCTGGAAGCTGTGCCTATGTAAGCGATACCGATTAAAGCAATAATCGTTGCCATTCCTTCGCTCATCCCCTCTCACCTCCTATCGTGCGGTTGTGGATTGATAGTCTTTTTTTATTGCAATATTTTTCTTGTGAATCTATTATAGCACACATGGGATAGATTGTCAATACTTTTTTGAAAATTTATTTTACAATTTTGTATTGACAATCCACGCCTAATGTGGTATAATGTATGAACAAGGAGGTGATAATGTGTTTGATGTTAATGCGCGATTAAAAGAACTTCGGATAACGCTCGATTTATCGCAAACTGAGTTTGGAAAACGTTTCGGCGTAGGTCTTGGTGTAATAAAAAATTTCGAGTATGGCATAACCACGCCAAGTGAATTGCAAATCGAACTCATCTGCAGAGAGTTCGACATCAACCGCGAATGGCTCGTATCGGGCGAAGGTGAGATGTTCCGCGAAAAATCACGCGAAGAGGAAATCGCCGAATGGGCGGCATCGCTCAACGACGTTGACAAAAAGTTTCAGCGTCAATTCGTGTACGCGCTGTCACGGCTCGATGAAGCAGGCTGGAAAGTCATAGAACACTTTGCGCAGGTGCTTTATGATGAACAGATGGCTGAGAATGAGCAAAAGAAAAAAGACGAGGGGAACTAAAACCTCTCGTCTTTCTATTGACAAATATAAAATTTAGGTATATAATAGAATCCTATCCATGTACTATAAGGAGGATATTATTATGGGCAATACACCCAATAAAGCGCCGGATGTTGCAACGATTGTGGGGATCATACTTATTGTTTATGGCGTAATAGGCAGTATAGCATTGACACCAATGTCCACAGTGGGCATTATATTGCTTGCAATAGGTATATTTTTGGTATGGCTAAGGCAGTATTCTGATATGCCTAAAGTTAAAAGGAAACTCTTGGAATACGAAAAGAAAATTAAAATTGCAGAAGAAAACGGTTTTAACGACTTCGCGACTGCGCAGGAAAAAATGGACGACGTGCAATCACGATATGAAGCGCTGACAATAGACTATAATGAGCTTTGTGAAGAAAACGAAAAACGCCAAAAGGAATATGCAAACACTTGCAAACAGGTAGAAACCACTCAAAAGAAGCTCTCGCGCTTAAAAGAGTTGATGAACGCCCTCACCCATATGATCGAGCAGTATACCGATATAGACTCCGGCAAACTAAAAATATCGGGGTTTAAGCAAGAAGAAATAGACGAACTCGTGCCTTCTGTAATGCTTCAGATACATAGCATGGACAGTCGCGATCTCATGAAAGCATTCAAAGAGAATGACAAGACTATTGATGAATTGACCGATTCTTATCGTGCTCGGTATACTACAAAAACCAATCAAACCATTTACGATCTTATGGTTATTGCACTGCGCGCCGAGCTTCAAAATGTGTTGTACGATTTGAAATATCAAAAAATCGATCAAGGTATAGCCAATGTGCAGGCTGTAACCCGAAAGTACTTATCAATCGCCACCGGTGGAAACCAACAGATTGCTAACACAATGACAAAATTTATCGGCGAGTTGGAATACCTCTTTATAAATTCTGTTAAGATCGAATATAACTACTATGTCCGCAAAGAACAAGCTCGCCAAGAGCAGCTGGAAATACGCGAACGCATGAAGCAGGAAGCAGAAGAACGCCGCGCACTCGAACAAGAACGCCGCCGTATCGAAAATGAAGAGGCTAAATTCAAAGCTCAGATCGAGGAAGTGCAGTCGAAGCTTTCGACAGCTTCCGATTCCGAAAATGCGGCACTCAAAGCGAGATTGTTGGAATTGGAAGCTCAGTTATATGGTGTTGTTCAGAAAAAAGAGGAGATTGCCAATTTGCAGAACGGTAAAGCCGGTAATGTTTATATCATTAGTAATCTTGGATCTTTTGGAGAAGATGTATTCAAAATCGGCATGACCCGCCGACTAGACCCGCAGGAACGTGTAGATGAACTCGGAAGCGCCTCTGTCCCGTTTGGATTCGATGTACATAGCTTTATCTTCTCTGATGATGCAGTTGCCCTTGAAAACGAACTGCACCGTCGTCTGGATTGCAAGAGAGTCAACCGCGTAAATCCCCGAAAAGAGTTTTTTAAAATTTCGTTGGATGAGCTTGAGGAACTCACACATGAAATATCACCTACAGCAGAATTTCGTCGCACTATGGCGGCGGAAGAATACAGACAATCGCTATCAGTTGAATAGTCGACGTAAAAAAGCCGAGAGGGCATTTATCCTCTCGGCTATTTTTATTTGTGTAACAAACGTTTTATGTAAACATAAGCAATCCTCACTTCACGCTCGTCTGCGGTATTTAACCATCCCATTATACATTGTATCAATAGTTCTCTCATAAACACTCCATTTCCCTAACGGTACCGCGCTCGTGGCACACTCTCTTGTGCTTTTACAACATTATAGCACATTCCGTTGTGTTTGTCAATAGCATTCCAGAATAATTGCGCTTTTTTATTTCTTACCGTCTCCCCTCATGCGGCGAGCGATACTGTATAGTTTTATAATATTGCAGTCATCAGCCTGCTCGATGATTTCAATAAGATGTCTGCGAACCTTTTCAATGTCATATCCGCTTTTAACATTCGATTTGTTTTTGTACTTCATTTTTCATTCTCCTTTAGCGTTATATTTTGCACTACGGCTTGACATTCTGCGCCGATATGTGATATAATGTTTTTGCTGACTAAATTATACAACATGATCCTCGGCTCATTCAAGACCATTTTAAAAGTGAGCGGAGGTAATTTTAAATGAAAAGGAGAAAGTCCAAATGAACCCCGCAAGACTCAAAAAGCGTATGCGTGAACTGGGGTGGTCATACACACGTTTCGCCGATGAATCGGGCGTCTCAGAGAGCACGATCAAGCGTGTCCTGGGCGGCAGCGAGCCCAACGCCTCCACAGCGGAGCTCATGGCACGTGCGCTTGGCTCTACGGTCGAATGGCTCAATGCCGAAGATGACCCCGATGAACCCGTCATGAGCTCATATAGCCCCTCAAGCACCGCAGAACCACCAAAAAATGAACCGAATGAACCCACTGATACGGAGGATGACAAAGCAATGATTGCAGCCTTACAGCACGTTATTAACAATTACAAGGAACGTATAATAGACCTCAAAGAAGCACACGCCGACCGCGTAAACTCACTTACGCGGGACAAGCTTGTGTTATCTATTGCATGTGGGGTGCTTGTTGCTTTCCTGCTCGCATTCTTCGCTTATGACATACTCAATCCTACTGTCGGTTGGTTCCAGTATTAATGGTGGAATCTAATCTGTTGAAAGGAGCTCATGCATGGTAAAAATAACTCGCCTGCCTTCAGGCAGTTACCGCGCCAGGGTACACATAGGCGGCGGTAAATATAAGTCAATCACAGGCAAGGATAAAAAAGAAGTGCAGCTCCAAGCGGCGCGGTACGAGGCGGAGAATAAATTGAGCGAATCCACCCTCATTGACCGCATCACAGTCGGGGAAGCTATCGACAAATACATAGAGACGAAAACCAATGTGTTATCTCCTTCCACCATACGCGGCTACAAAGCCTTGCGCACCAATGCGGTACCGGAACTTATGGCGATCGAATTACCCGACCTCACCCCCGAACTCGTCCAACGGGCTATTAATGCTTTTGCTGTGGATAAGTCCCCCAAGTATACGCGCAATGTCCACGGACTCATATCATCAGCACTGAAACAGTACCGCCCCGATCTCCAGCTTCACACAACAATGCCGCAAAAGAAAAAAAGCATTATCGCCATTCCTACGGAGGACGAAATGCAAAAACTCTTTGTCTATGCAAAAGGTACGGATATCGAACTTCCCATATATCTTGGCGCTTGCTGTGGTATGCGGCGCTCGGAAATCCTCGGTCTCAAATGGGAAGATGTCGATCTTGATAAGGGGACATTATTTATCAATGAGGCGCTCGTTCTGAACAAAGATAATGAACAAGTTTCGAAAGGCACAAAGACAATAGCCGGTACGCGCATGATAAGAATGTACCCATTTGTAAAAGAGGTTCTTGAACGCGCTCCGCGAGACGGTAAGTATGTGGTAACGTTGAAAGGGCATCAAATATATCAACGTTTCACGTCCGCGCTTGAAGCCTGCGGCATAAAACACTATCGCTTTCATGATCTCCGCCACTATCTCGTCTCGGTAATGCTATCACTTAATATTCCTAAGAAATACATTGCTGACTATGTGGGACACGAAACCGAGCGTATGATCGACGAAGTATACGGCCACATAATGGCACAAAAGAAAACCGATGTAGAGGACATCTTACAAGACTATTTTTCTAATTCTGTCACGAAATCTGACACGGTATCATGATTATTCGCTTGAACTCTGAACTTTTTAGGCATTGTTCACGGGTTCGATTCCCATCACTCGCTCCAATGAGAATTCCGATGGCTTGTCCGTCGGAATTTTTATTTCGACTGTGCGATAGGTTGAGGAGCTGCGCTTCAAGAACGTGCAAGTGTTCCCACAATCGCTCTCGAAAGTCAATCTGCATTTTCTCGCAAGCACTGCTTTTGTGGACACAAAGTGTCGCCCCGCGTTTCGCGGGGCGACATATTATTTCTGTAATTTAGACACCCATTCGTTCCAACGCGGATCAGCTTGTATTTCCGTTTTTACAGTATCGCATTTAGAAACACACCACCAAGGCCAATCTTCTGCAAGGCTTATGCGAGAGGTTTCGATCGGCATATCAGCTTCAGGGTTGTTTTGAGATGTTTCATGCTGAACCAGTCTAATAAGTGGCGCAGTATAGTATCCTGTTTCTTTGGTGCGACACTCATTAAAAAGTTCGAATTGCGAAAGAGAAAGATCCAAAGCATCAAACGCCTCGTCTTTTTTACCGTCTAACCACAAATACAAGGAAAGCAAGGTGTAGACACGCGCAATGTAAGAATGATGGAATCCACAATTGCCGTCGGTACAAACAGTATAAAAAATTTCGATGGCACCGCGTAAGCTCTGCACTTTTTCTGCGGCAGACATATTCTTTTCATTGGCAATTACAGCGCTGACCATAAGCTCAGAACAAGCTCTAACTGTTTTCAGCAATCCATCCCCATAAGCTTCGGCACGTTTTTTCCCGTCGATTGCCTTGGCTTTAAGAAATTCTCTTGAACCATAAATATTGGGAGCTGTTTCAATAACTTCAAGCGCCCTCGTATGTTCTCCCGTGTTCAAATACAATTGAGTAAGTTCACGGATTACTCGATGACGTAGAACTCCATTCTCCATAGTTTTTAGTAATTTCTCATAAAGTGATATTGCCTCATTCCACTCCGAATAGGTTCGATGTTTTTCAACATCCAAGACATCGTACCCCTCAGCGTCTGATAAATGATATTCCCCATAGCGAACATATCCTGCGTTGTACAATACAGAAGCGAGGCATAACATGATTCTTTCGTTCCCCGGAAATTCGATCAGTGCATTCCTGGCAAGTGAAATACATTCATCAATATTGATATCTTCGCCGTTGTTTTGAAAATTCATCTGATCAATTTTTGTAGCTAACTCGTCAATTTTTTTGGATCGCTCATTATTGTATCCAAACAATTCATCAATGGAGACGCCAAAGTAATTAGCAATCGATGGAATCATCTCCATGTCTGGATACCCCCCATTTGCCTCCCAACGAGAAACCGCTTGCGATGTCACTCCGACAGCTTCGGCAAGCGCTTCTTGTGTGCATCCCTCACGACGGCGCAGCTCTCGTATTTTTTGTCCTAAATCAAGTTGCATAAAAGCACCTCCTAAGTTTTATCACCGGTGTAATTATATTATAGCATATATTAGTGAAAAAACAATTATCAATTCGTTGTTTCAAATCCAAGGGATGCTTGGATTGCACAATGTAAGCCGCAACTTCACGTCTGTGCAGCAGGCACTTCACTAAAATGAAAAAATGAGAGGACACACCGTTCCTCTCATTTTTGTATATTACTTTTACTTAACCTTAAGCAACGGAGACTGATCGCGCATGAGCTTGACCATGTGTACGCGGTTGCCCTTACCAAAGCCTCGCTGAGCACTGATATAGTAGCCCATCAAAATTGCGTTTTCAGTGAATGTGATGGAGGGATATCCGTAGCTGCCGTTAGGCTCATTGCCAAGCTCGCAGACGGTTTTCCACTTCTTACAGTCCTTCGATACGCCGATGCAGATAGGCGTACGGGGATAGAGGTGATGTGTTCCGGGGAAGGAATTGTCCCATACAACTACATACTGCTCGGAGTATGGGTCGTAGGAGAAAATGAACGGTGCGCAGGGAGAACGAAGTGTGGTGGCATATTCGTCAGACCAGGTCTTGCCGCCATCGGTAGAATCAAGCATATACAGGTGACCTCTGCCGGTACGCGCCATCATTTTAAGTGTGCCGTCCGCCATTTCGCATATCACCGGCTCACAGAGCTGGTCAACAACAGCAGGAGCTTTCCATTCGCCCTCCTGCCAGGTCTGACCCTCATCATCCGACCAGAATGCGCCTGCCCAGCCTACGGTCTCATGCTTTTCGTCATACAGCTCAGCGGGATGAACAGCCATCGGAACTATTATACGTCCGGTTGAGAGGCGTACGGTTCTTGCATTCATAAGGAAAAGTCTGCGGGAATTTTCGGTTATTACAACTCTGTTGCCGAAGGTCTTTCCGTCATCATCGGAAAAATATGCATAGAAGTTTTTGTGATTGAAGTCGTATCCGGGTGCCGGAACAGCTTCTTCACAAACGGTCATGAGTCTGCCGTCTTTAAGGCGTACATTGTTAGAAGACATGCCCATTGGAGCATCTGTTATTTCTGCAGTTTCGCCTTCATCGAAGGTCTTTGCGCATTTGCCCCATGCAATGAATACAAGACCGCCGTCTTTTGCTTCGTACCAGCCGCTGCCGGTGCTTTGTTTTTCATAATCGTAGCACCATGTGCTGATCTCGATTACGGATTCGTCCGGCTGTGTGATAAATTCTTTTTTCATAATAAATTCCTCCGCTTAGATGATAATTTTTATAAAAACATCACTTTAATTTCGCATACTATTATAATGTCGAACGGAGATATTGTCAATAGTTTCTTTCAAATTTAGTTTGTATGTACAATTATTTTCAGCGTAATAAACATTTTTACACGTTGCAGTTTGTAGTTTCCGTCAAAAACAATTCTCCCCGCAAAATATGCGGGAAGAATTGTGCATTTCATATTGTTTTACGCTTCAACCTCGACCCAGATACGCATATCTGTTTCGCCACGGTTTGCGAATGCGAAGTAGGGGATAAGCTTCGCCGTGAACGGCTCGCGAACTACCTTGTCGGAGTAGATGGAAACGGGCTCCTCCCGAACTGCGGGGTAGATGATAGCCGGCACATCAAGCTCCTCATCCATGGTAACCTTGCCGCATCTGCCGACCAGCTTTACATTACCGAGCCAGCCGCCGTTGTCAACGCCTTCAAGGCACATAACGAACGGACCATAGGTAACGGCGCACTGTCCGCGATTGGTGAGTATGTGAGAGCTGGATCTAACAACACGCACCTCAAGCTTGAGATCGAGCACAAACTCATCACAGCAAGCCGCATCCACATATACATAACCCTTGTCAGATACAGCAGCTACATTCGCGCCATTCTTGGTGAGTGACCACTGCTTGCACCATTCGGGAATGCGGAATGCCACCTTCTTTTCACCGCCCTGCAGCTTGAAGGCGATCTTGCCGTCGTAAGGGTAATTTGTGGTCTGCGTGAGCTTGAAGCCGTCAAGCTCCGCCACTGACTCCATGTACTGGTTTACGTACACGGTGTCGTCGGTGTAGTTATAGATAAAATCGCCGATGGAGGGGATGAATCTTGTGATATTGGGCGGGCAGCAGGAGCATTGGAACACCTCCACGCGCTGTGTGATGGGCATGTGGAGAGACTTTGTGGATCCCTGCGCATCTTTAAGGTATCCGCGCTGATTGAGGTCGATCTCCTGGGCGTTTTCGTAGAAAAACGCCTTACCGTCAAGGGACATACCCGAAAGGAAGCCATTATAGATGACCCGCTCCACCGTGTCGGCGTACTTGGAATCGGGCTCAATAGTCTCCATACGGCGTGCGAACAGTGCAAGTCCCAGTGCCGCACAGGTCTCGGCGTAGGCGGTGTCGTTGGGCAGACGGTATTCTTCCTCAAATGCCTCACCCGCTCCGTGAGTGGAGCCGATGGCACCGGTTATGTACATTTTGGTGTTTATGATGCTGTCAAACAGCTTTTCGCAGGCAGTACGCAGTGCGGCATCGCCCGTACGCTCCGCGATATCCGCCATGGCGCAGTAGAGGTACACAGCGCGCACCGCGTGACCCTCGGCAGTGAACTGCTCGCGCACGGGCAGATGGCTCTGGGAGTAGACCGCTCCGTATTCACCATGGCCGCACTCCTCGTCGGTACACTGACGGTTGTCGATAAACCAAAGCGCCATGTCGAGCCATACCTGCTCGCCTGTGTAGTCATAAAGCTTGATCAGCGCCAGCTCCAATTCCTCATGACCCGGAGTCTTGAAGGCGGTGCTCTGCTCGTCTATAAAGCGGCGCTTTACAAGCATCAGGTAGTCCTTCATGAGGGACAGCATTTTACCCTTGCCTGTGGCGTGGTCGTAGGCGATAGCGCCCTCCAAAAGGTGACCGAGGCAGTAGAGCTCATGGTCGCGGCGGACGGTAAAGCGCTCCTCGGGCTTTTTGAACTGCTGATAACAGCTGTTGAAGTAACCGTCCTCCATTCTTCCCTTTTCGATGTCGTCCACCACCTCGTCAACGATGGCTTCAAGCTCGGGCTCACGCTGCTTTAAGGTAAGATACGCCACGGATTCCACCCACTTTGCTACGTCGGAGTCCCAGAAGATGTGGGGCTTGTTGGGGTCGCCCTCCTTCCAGTTGAGCTTTAACGCGTCAAAACGTCCCGTTTCCTTAAAGCGCTTGTAGACGTTCCATACGGTGGTGCGTCTCACCGTGTCCTGACGGCTTTTCCAAAAACCGCCCGTGATGTCCACCTTTTCAAATGAAAGCATTTTATTCGACATTATCGTTTCTCCTTTGATTATTTTGGTTTTGATATTGCTAAATTTCACCTTGTATGATATAATTATAATAAATAACAGCGTGAGTTTCAACCACAAAAACCGTAGAAAAGGAGAAAAAATCCGACATGAATGAAAACGTCAAATTTCACGCCGCCGGTAAGTTCACCTCGCGCGGCGAGTGGATACACGGCAGCATCTCCGTTCCCACCACGGAGATCATCATAGTCACCGACGGCTGTGTGAAGCTTGAGGAAAACGGTATACGCTATGATCTGACTCCCGGTGCAGTACTGTTTCTCGATTCCGATACGCCGCACAGAGGATATGAGCCGACGCTTGAGCGCGTTTCATTTTATTGGATACACATGAAGGGCTATGACTGCCATGCCGACAGTGCGCCCGAGAAACATTTCACGCTCCGCGAGCCGTATCACGTCAGCATTCTCTGCCGCCAGCTGCTCCATTACAACACGATCGGATCGGACAGTGAGATCACAAGCAGTCTGCTTCGAGTGCTCCTCCATGAGCTGTCTCTTCAAAGCCGAGGCGATGACGAGAGCAGCAACGCCCTCGCACGACGTATCAACGAATGGATACGCATAAACGCCGACCGAAGCATCACCGCACCGGATGTAGCGCTCAAGTTCGGCTACAACGAGGATTACATCTCCCGTCTTTTAAAGCAGCACTACGGAATCGGTCTGAAAGCGCAAATAGACGGACACCGCCTCCGTCTCATCAAGCGCTATCTGCTTGAAAGCGACCTGACCCTCGCCGAGATCGCCGATACCGTAGGTTTTTCGGACTACAAGCTGTTTCTGAAATTTTTTAAATATCACGCGGGCATGACCCCGGGTGAATTTAAGCGTATTTATTACGCGATACATACAAATAACAGGTAAGCCCGGTTAAATACAAGAAAAGGAGCCTCTGTGGCTCCTTTTCAATTTCATTTTGACTTATCAAACTCATACATGACGTCGCTGAAGCTGCCGCCGGAATACAGCATGAGTACAATGTCGGGCGAGGTCTCCACCAAATATTCCGTCACCGAGCCTTCAAATTCGCGCAGGTCGATCATGTCTATCTTTGCCGCGGCGGTTGATAGAAACGCCGTAAACGGGAGGGCAAAGGAGTCCTTCACGACGGCAATGTGAAGCTCGTTGTCGTCAAGCAGATTTTCGATTATCAGATGCCCATAGTCAAACTCAAAATAGGATGCATACCGATTTGCGTTTACATCCTCGGAATAAAGTACGCCTTCCCTTACAAACGCATCTCGGAAGGTGCCTGCCCAGTTGGGGTATATCTCCGAGATCGGCGGATAGTAGACATAGTACGAGGTCTCGAAATTCGGTTCAAGGAAGGTATAATCATCAAGCCCTGCCGCCTCCTTTCCGATACGTCTGCCAATCGAGCCGAGGAAGGACTGCGGCTGAGATTCGGAGAGCCAATTTTCGCGCTCACACAGCGACATGTCAAGCGATAATCCGTAGTTTTCATTAAGATACGACACCACATAACCAAACGCGTCAAACGCGGTCTCGGTGGTCCAGTGGTGGTCGGTCCGGTAGAACATGGTGGCGGGATCGGTACCGTTATTTGCAAATACTTCGGAGAGATCGATCATGTTGACACCGCGCTCCGTCAGCTCCTTTACCATATCTGCGGCATTATCGACGGTGGCATAATCAATGCCGAGCGGATATTTCGTATATCCGTCGATCTCCTTGGTGGGCGCTTGAATGTACAAAAACGGTATATTCTCCGTCAAAAGCACGTTATTCAGCTCCGCCACCGCGTCGGCATATGGCGCCGCATCTGCATGAACGGTGTTGAAATGCAGATTGTTTTCGCTGTCACGTATCAGATATGTGTAGCCCGCATCGTCGTAGACCGAAGTACCGAGAAGATGCTGTGCGGTACTGTAGACCGACAGGAAGCGGTCAAAGCCCACAATATTTTCATCAAACGCAGTCACGATGCGAGTTTTAACATCTCCCGTGCTCGGATCGGGAGAAAAGAGCGTGTCGCGGTTCTTGGATACCGTCAAAACGCCCACGGTCACAATAAACGCAAGCAGTATGACCGTCACCGATGCCGTGGACAGTGTTTTTGTTATCTTAGATAGCTTTGTCATATTCATTATCCATCAAAATCCGTTAAAACTGAAAATAAATAAAGGGATTGTAGCTGCTCATAAGCAGATATGACGTACACACAAGGAACATTACGCACATCAGCACAGGATAAATAATATCCGCAACAGCGGCTATAACTGCGCCGCGCCGACTTTCTCGAAGCTGTTCCAGCTTTGTTTTGATAAACGGTACTATCGGCGCCGAGAAAACTATCGCCGCGATGAAATATATCGCCTTCTGTCCGATGAACAGCAGCGCCGTGGTGTCACCTCCCTCAGGCACGCCGATACCGAACATAATGCTCATATAATCGGCGGCGAGGCTCATGTTCTCCGCACGGAACAGTACCCAACCGAGCAGCACGGCAAACATAGCATACAGCCATCCCGGTATCTTTTTATAAAACGGAAGCGTGTCCGCCTGCTTGAGCTGTTTTGTGAACAGCAGCTTTTCAAGAGTAAGCAGTACGAAGAACCATACGCCCCAGAAAAGGAAATTCCACTGTGCGCCATGCCAAACGCCCGTGAGTATCCAAACCACCGCAAGATTAAACACAAGGCGGAGCTTTGTCTTGACGCGGGAGCCTCCCAGCGGGATGTAAACATAGTCGCGGAACCAGGTTCCGAGCGAAATGTGCCACCTACGCCAGAACTCCGTCACGCTCGTTGAAATGTAGGGATAATTGAAGTTTTCCTCGAAGGTGAAGCCGAACATTTTTCCGAGTCCTATCGCCATATCGGAGTAGCCCGAAAAATCGTAGTAGATCTGAAAAGCGTATGCTATCGCTCCGAGCCACGCCATTGCGGGATGAAGCTCACCGGAAGCATTCAGACCAAACGCCTTGTCCGCAACAAGACCCATTTGGTTCGAGATCATGACTTTTTTGAAAAGTCCCGCGAGGAAACGGCAAAATCCCGTATGGAATGCCTGCCATGTTTCTTTACGGAAGCGTATCTGCTCGGCTACAGTCTCGTAGCGCACGATGGGACCCGCGATAAGCTGTGGGAACAGCGCCACATAAAGCGCCAAGTAGAAGGGATTTTTCTGTACCGATGCCTTGTCAAGATAAACATCCATGACATAAGACATGGACTGGAAGGTGAAGAAGGATATGCCGATGGGCAGCACTATCTGCGGCACGGCGAAGTTAAGGGAGAGAAGCGACTGCACGTTTGTAAGCGTAAAGGTGAGGTATTTGAACACAAACAGCAGCGAAAGATTGCACACTACGCCGCAAACAAGCCATGCCGTGGCAAGCCGCGGACGGGAGTGCTTTTTCGCATGCCCGATAAGCAGACCGAAAATATAGTTAAATAAAATAGCCCCCAGCATTACATAAACGAACTTCCGCTCGCCCCAGGCATAAAAATACAGCGAGGCAAACAGCAGCACCGCATTTTTCAGCGGCACGGAAAATGCTGTGAGGTAATATAAGATCAGTACGATGGGCAAGAAGCAGTAGAGAAATTCAACAGATGAAAAAAGCATATTGCCTCCCATAGGTAGTCACTTTTGATATGCAACAGTATATCACCCCAATTTTATAGCCGTGCGGCGGGGATGAAAATTTTCTGTAAATATTGGTCGGACCGCGAAAATGTTTCGTAAAATACCTATTGACAACCGAGCTACGATGTGCTACCATAAGTAAAGCAAACGCAGAACGGTCGGGAGGGCTTATGACATACAAAAAAATAGCCGAGCTTGCAGGGGTGTCGGTGTCGACCGTGTCTAAGGTGATGTCCGGCAGTCACGAGATAAGCCGCGACACTGCACAGCGTATACTGCTTATTGCACACGAGCATCACACCGTGCCGCCGAGGTACCACCGCGACCGTGTCGGTACCCGAGTTGCCATAATCGCACCGGAGATCGTCAGCGTGTTCTACTCCGCATCGGTCACCGCCATCGCCGCCGAGCTCGAAGCCCGCGGCATCGTGCCCTCCGTGTACATCACAAATTTCGACAAGCGAAAGACCGCACGCACGGTAAGCTCCATTATCGACAGCGGTATCGACGGCATAATATCGTTTGAAGATCTTGCCTCAGTACCCGCACTGCCGCCCACCGTCAGGTTTTCCGCAGAGCCCGCAGACCACGGTGATTCCATCGCCACGGACTACGCCTCGGCGATCTTCGAAGCGGTGGAGTTGCTTGTAAAGTCGGGGCATACCGACATCGGCTTTGTGGGTGAAAGGCTGACGGGATTAAAGCTGGAGCTGTTTAAAAAAGCCGCCGCAGGTCTCGGTATCGTACCGAACGAGAAAAATATATTCATAAGCCGCAAGCGCTTCGAGCAGATAGGCTACGAGGCGGTGGAATACTACGTCAGCCGCAAAACGCTCCCCACCGCGCTTTTGTGCGCCTACGACGAGGTGGCAATGGGTGCCGTCCACGCCTTTGCCCGCCATGGGATACGTGTGCCGGAGGACATTTCCGTCATCGGTATAAACGACATTCCGTTTGCCTCCTACGCCAATACACCGCTGACCACAATAAGCACCGGAGACAGCGGTGCCGCCCGCCTCGCCGTCTCCATGCTGTGCGAGCGCATAGGCGACCCGTATCGGTGCAAGCCGCGGCACGTCGTATTAAAATGCGAGCTTGTAATAAGGGACTCCACCGCAGACCCGAGAAAAAAGGAGAGATTAAATTGAACGTAACCATTGATTTTAATCGCACCGTCGGTAAAATAAAGCCCATGAACGCCGTCAACAACGGCCCCGTTTACACAAAAAACGCCGACCAGAATTCGGGGAATCTGGATACATACACCGCCGCGAATATTCCCTACGCGCGCACCCACGACGCGTCCTTCTGCGCAAGCTACGGCGGCGAGCACACGGTGGACATAACCGCAGTGTTCCCGAGCTTCGACGCCGACGAAAACGATCCCGCATCATATGACTTTCACTACACCGACGAATACTGTGAAACTATTATGATGGCAGGCACCAAGGTCTTTTTCCGTCTCGGTCAGAAGATCGAGCACGGTACGAAAAAGTACGGTATACTTCCGCCGAAGGATTTTAAAAAGTGGGCGGTAGTTTGCGAGCATCTGATCGCGCATCTAAACGAGGGCTGGGCGGACGGACATCACTACGGCATCGAATATTTTGAGATCTGGAACGAGCCCGACTTATACGGCAAGTGCTGGCTGGGTACGCCGGAGGAATTTTACGAGCTCTACTGCATCACCGCCAAGCACTTAAAGTCCCGTTTCCCTCACTTAAAGATCGGCGGTCCCGCGCTCACCGGTTACCGTGAGGGGTGGATGCGTCCGTTCTTTGAAAAAGTCAGAGCGGAGAACGCACCCATGGACTTTTATTCCTGGCACCGCTACGCCAAGAACGTCTCGGACGTGCTGGACTCCGTACGAAAGAACCGTGCGCTGCTTGACGAGTACGGCTTCGACGGGGTGGAGAGCATACTCAACGAGTGGAACTACGTTAAGGGCTGGAGCGGACAGGATTGGATAGACTCCATCGAGACCGAGATCGGTATGAAGGGCGCGGCGTTTGTCTCTGCGGTGATGACCTCCTGCCAGACCGAGCCCATCGACATGTTAATGTATTACGATGCCCGTCCCTGCGGGATGAACGGTCTGTTCTCATTCTACACCTACAAAACGCTTAAGGGGTATTATCCCATCAAAGCCTGGGGCGAGCTGTTGAAGCTTGAAAACGCCTGTGCCGTGACCTGCGACGTGCCCGACGTGTACGCCGTCGCCGCCTGCGGTGACGGGCACATGGCAATGCTCACCTACTACAGCGACAACGACGCATCTCCCCGCAAGACCTTTACCGTCGACCTCGGTGACGACGCCCCCGTGACCCTGTACCGTCTCGACGGCGAGCACGACATGGAGGCGGTGGAAACGGTCTGTCCGAGCGGCGGTAAACTTACGCTGTCGATGGACGTAAACACCGTGGTGGTATTAAAATAATATTGAATGTGATCATGTCATTCTCTCGGGAATGGCATGATTTTTTTATTTTCATGTAATTTTTCATAAAATGCGGTGCATAATAAACAGCGCAACATTATTTTCGAAAGGACATTTACCATGAAATCAAAAATTTTCGGTGTATTGCAGAGGGTCGGGCGCTCGTTCATGCTTCCGATCGCACTGCTCCCTGTGGCGGGTCTGCTGCTTGGAATCGGCAGCTCGTTCACAAATCCCACAACACTCGAAACCTATAATCTCACCGGCATCATCTACGAGGGCGGAATATTCTACACCATCCTCGACATCATGTCAAAGGCGGGCAGTGCGGTTTTTGACAACTTGGCACTGTTGTTTGCCATGGGTGTCGCCATTGGTATGGCAAAAAAAGAAAAAGAGGTCGCTGCCCTCTCGGGAGCCATTGCGTACCTCATCATGAACACCACCATCAGCGCCCTTATCGCTTCACGCGGCGGTATCGAAGCCATGGCGGAAAATTCCACTACCACAACACTCGGTATCACTACCCTGCAAATGGGCGTGTTCGGCGGTATCATAGTCGGACTGGGTGTGGCGGCTCTGCATAACCGCTTCTACAAAATACAGCTTCCGCAGGTGCTCTCCTTCTTCGGCGGAACACGATTTGTTCCGATCATATCGAGCCTTGTGTATCTGCTTGTCGGTATACTCATGTTCTTTGTATGGCCTATCGTTCAGGGATGGATCGCAAGCCTCGGCGACCTTGTGCTCCGCTCCGGCTATGCAGGCACATGGATATACGGTATAATCGAGCGTGCGCTTATTCCCTTCGGTCTGCATCATGTGTTTTATATGCCCTTCTGGCAGACCGAGGTCGGCGGCGCCATGTTCATCGACGGCACGCTGGTTCAGGGCGCACAAAATATCTTCTTCGCGGAGCTTGCTTCCAAGAGCACAACACAGTTCTCTGTATCCGCGACTCGCTTTATGTCGGGTAAGTTCCCGTTTATGATCTTCGGTCTGCCCGCTGCAGCTTACGCCATGTATCGCACCGCACGCCCCGAGAAGAAAAAGCTTGTGGGCGGACTCCTTCTCTCCGCGGCGCTTACTGCGATGCTCACGGGTATCACCGAGCCTATCGAGTTCACCTTCCTCTTTGTGTCGCCCATTCTGTATGTAATCCACTGCATCCTTGCGGGTCTTTCCTATATGCTCACCCACATTTTCGGAGTCGGCGTCGGCATGACCTTCTCGGGCGGTCTTATTGACCTGACGCTGTTCGGTATCCTCCAAGGCAACGCCAAGACAAACTGGATATGGATAGTTATAATCGGCGCGGTATATGCTGTTATTTACTACTTCCTGTTCAGCATTATGATAAGAAAGCTCAACCTAAAGACCCCGGGACGTGAGGCAGACGATGAGGAGACCAAGCTATACACCCGCAAGGATGTTGAAGCCCGCAAGGCGGCAAAAGAATCGGGCGATGTCACAAGCGCACTTATCCTTCACGGTCTCGGCGGCAAAGCCAACATCGCCGATATCGACTGCTGTGCCACACGACTGCGTGTAACAGTCAAAAACCCCGCTCATGTAAGCGAATCGCATCTAAAAAAGAGCGGCGCCTCGGGAGTTATCCGCAAGGGTGAGGGTGTGCAGATAATCTATGGACCGCAGGTATCCGTGGTCAAGTCGAATCTTGAGGATTTCCTGGATTCGCCTGCATCGGAGCATCCCGAAGCCTTGATCACGGAGCACTCGGAGGAGTTCTCATCAGGTAATATAAAGGAAGCCCCTGCCGTGGGCTCGGTAACATTGGTCTCACCGATGACAGGCAAGATCATTCCGCTTGATTCGGTAGAGGACGAGGTATTTTCCAAGCGTATGCTTGGAGACGGCACTGCCATTGAGCCCTCAGAAGGCAAGCTGTTCGCACCTTGCAACGGTACTGTTGAAAGTGTGTTTGACACGCGCCACGCGGTCAATCTGAGGGGTGATGACGGCAGTGAGATACTGCTCCACATCGGTATCGACACGGTGAAGCTCGGCGGCAAATACTTTACCGCCCACGTACAGAACGGTCAGACGGTAGAAGCCGGCGATCTGCTGCTCTCCTTCGACATGAACGGCATCAAAAACGAGGGATACAAGCTCACCTCTCCCATAGTCATCTGCAACAGCGACGACTACGATGAGATAAAAACGCTCGCAGACGGCGAGGTTCGCCGTGGGCACGATCTCATACGGCTCGTAAGAAAGGAGCAACACGCATGAAGACCTTCACTTATACTATCCGCGACGAGGTGGGCATCCATGCCCGCCCCGCGGGGATGCTTGTCAACAAATCCAAGTCCACGGGCAGTAAAATAACCATCGAAAAGGACGGCAAGACCGCCGATGCCTCAAAGCTTTTTTCCGTGATGAGTCTCGGAGTAAAATGCGGCGACACGGTGACAGTCACCGCCGATGGCGGTGACGAGGAAGCGGCTATAAAGGCGCTCTCCGAATTTTTTGAAGCGAACTTATAAGGGGTGTGAAGCCATGCGTTATTTTGGCGGCAAGGGTGTATGCGGCGGTATCGCCATCGGAAAAATATCGGTATTGCGGCGGCGGGACGCAACGGTAACGCGTGTCAAGATCACCGATACAGCCTCGGAGCTTGAACGCTTTGAGGCGGCACGATCGCAGGCAATACGCGAGCTTGACGAGCTTTATGAAAAAGCACTGCCCGAGGTCGGCGAGGCAGGTGCGCAGATATTTGACATCCACCGAATGATGCTTGACGACGATGATTACAACGAATCCATTCGCACCATGATAGAAAAACAGCAGATAAACGCGGAGTACGCAACCGCGCTTACAGCCGACAATTTTGAAGCCATGTTCGGTGCTATGGACGACAGCTATATGCAGGCACGTGCCGCAGACGTGCGTGACATCTCCAATCGTCTCATCCGTGTGCTGTCGGGCACGAGCGAGGTCGAAACACCGTCAAGCGGCGAAAAGCTCATAATCTGTGCCGACGACCTCGCGCCCAGCGAAACGGTGGCGCTTGACAAGAGCCGTGTGCTGGCGTTTGTCACCGCTCACGGCTCGACCAACTCTCACACGGCGATACTGGCGCGGAGCATGAACATTCCAGCTGTCATCGGCGTGGGCGACGCGTTTCTCGCCTCGGTACGAGACGGCGAGACAGCTATCGTAAACGGACAGGCGGGCGAAGTGACTGTCTCTCCCGACGATGAAGCCATGCGTGAAGCCGAAAAAAAGCTGGCAGACGATACAGCGGCAAGACAATTGCTCGAGGAGCTGCGCGGCAAGAAAAACATAACCCGCGACGGCACGCAGATACAGATCTATGCCAACATCGGCAGTGTGGACAACATCGGTGCGGTGCTTCTTAACGATGCGGGAGGCATCGGACTGTTCCGCAGCGAATTTTTATATCTGGAAAGCAGTGATTTCCCATCGGAGGAAGAACAGTTTGGCATATACAAGCGTGTGCTTGAAAGCATGGCGGACAAAAAGGTGATAATCCGCACGCTTGACATCGGTGCCGATAAGCAGGTGGGCTATTTCGGACTTGACAAGGAAGAAAATCCCGCTCTCGGACTTCGCGCCATACGCATTTGTCTGACACGTCCCGAGGTCTTTATAACACAGCTTCGCGCGCTATACCGTGCATCCGCATACGGCAATCTCGGCATCATGTTTCCGATGATAACAAGCGTTACCGAGATCGCCGAGATACTGGAATACTGCCGCGAGGTGCGCGAAGATCTCACACGTGAGGGCGTTGCCATATCGGATAATGTGGAGCTCGGCATAATGATCGAAACTCCCGCGGCGGCAGTCATAAGCGATAAGCTTGCACCCATGGTGGACTTTTTCAGCGTGGGCACCAACGATCTGACACAGTATACGTTAGCCTGCGACCGTCAGAATCCGAAGCTTGAGGAGTTCTGCGACACTCATCACGAAGCGGTACTGAGGCTGATCGAATATGCCGCAAAAAGTGCCCACGCCCACGGTAAATGGATCGGAATCTGCGGCGAGCTCGCGGCGGATTTCACGCTGACGAAGACGTTTTTGCAGATGGGCATTGACGAGCTTTCGGTGTCGCCGCCTTATGTACTGAAGCTGCGAGACACTGTGCGCGGTATAGATCTGCGCGAATAACAAAATAACAACAAAGCCTTCTTTGTGCAAAGAGGGCTTTTTGTGCAAAGAGGGCTTTGTTGTTGACAGGCGCTTCCGAATATGCTATAATAATACTATATGATAAATGCAGGAGGCTCCCCATGAAAACGATCACTCTCGGCTCTACCGGTATCACGACCCCGCAGAACGCCTTCGGCGCACTGCCGATTCAGCGTGACGATACCGATACTGCTGTAAAAATAGTCCGCCGTGCCTTTGAGGGCGGCATGACCTTCTTCGACACCGCACGCGCTTACTCGGACAGTGAGATAAAGTGCGGCATCGCGCTTGAAGATGTACACGATAAGGTAGCCATCGCTACCAAAACCGGCGCAAAAACTCCGGAAGAGATAAAGCGTCAGATCGAGACCTCCCTTCGCAATCTGCGCACGGATCATGTCGATATCTACCAGCTCCACTGTGCCGACACCTGCTACGCGCCGGACGACGGCACTGGTGTATACGAGTGCCTTGAGGACTTAAAGCGTCAAGGGATGATACGCCACATCGGCATCACCTGCCACAAGATCGGCGTCGCAGAGGACTGCGTAAGATCGGGGCTTTATGAAACCATGCAATTTCCACTGTCCTACCTGTCGGGTGAGCGCGAGGTGGCACTTGCTGCATTGTGCCGTCAGCACAATGTGGGCTTTATCGCCATGAAAGCCATCGCGGGAGGTCTTATCCGCGACTTTCGCGCGGCGTATGCTTACATATCGCAGTTTGACAACGTCGTACCGATCTGGGGCATACAGCATGAGCATGAGCTTTGCGAATGGCTGTCGCTGTTCACGGATGAGCCCGCGCTTAATGCGGAGATGCTGCAAAAGATCAAATCCGACAAAGCGGAGCTTGGTACCGATTTCTGCCGTGGATGCGGTTACTGCGAGCCATGTCCGCAGGGTATAATGATACACCAATGCGCGCGCATTTCCCTCATGGTACGCCGCGCACCGTCAAAGGACTGGCTTACCGATTCCTGGCAGAATGAAGTTAAGAAAATCGAAAACTGCATCGGATGCGGAAAGTGCATGAAGAAGTGCCCATATGAGCTGAATATACCCGAGCTTCTTAAGAAGAACTACACTGACTATATGAGCATCGCCAAAGGCGAGATCGATACCACCGGCAAGTGGGAAAATAACTGAGTTTAATATTTTTGGGCGACACACATTTCAATGCGTGTCGCCCATTATACTTTTCGATTTTTAAGCCGATCTGCCGCCTCAACTGCGCTTAATGCAGGCTCTGCCACCGTCGATCATGATGTTTTCGCCGTCGATGAACTGTCCCTTTTCCGATGCGATAAACAAGATGAGGTCGATTATCTCCTGCGGCTCGGCAGCACGTCCGAGAAGCGTTTTCATATTTGCCATATCCGGGCGTGTGAGCACCGGTCCTGGGGAGATGCACACACAACGGATGTTATACTTCGCGCCGTACTGTGCAATAGACTTGGTAAGTCCGTACATAAGTCCTGCCTTGGAGGTGGGGTAATCCACTCCGTAAGGGTCACCGTCAACGCCCGAAATGGAGCCTATGTTTACGATAAGTCCGCTGTTCTGCTCACGCATTTGCTTCAAGACTGCATGAGCGAAGTAGAACGGTCCTTTCAGGTTCACATCAATGCCCCAGTCGTACACATCTATCGGCACATCGGGGAATTCCGGATACTTTTCCTTGTCTACCTTACACATTCTGACTGCGGTACCGCCGGCAAAGTTCGCCATGATGTCAATGCGTCCGAATGCCTTTACCGCCTCGTCGCGGGCATTGCACACCTGTGCATAATCGCGCACGTCGCATACTACGCCGAGAGCGCGTCCGCCGTTCTTTGAATTGATTTCCGCAACCTTTTCCGAAAGCACCGCTTCGTTAACGTCGCACATTACCACGTTTCCGCCAAGCTCGGAAATATTCTGCGAAAACAATAAACCCATTCCCGATGCCGCTCCTGTGGAAACGGCAACCTTTCCCGTAAAATCCATGAGTTTTTCCTCCGTTAATTGTCAAATAGTATATTATCGCGCATGACTTTGAGCTTTGAGAGCAGCGGCTGTGCGGGAGTATCAATCTCTCCGTGATATGCCACGCAAAGGTACATACACACGCCGAAATTCGCGCCGATATAGCGGATGATCCGACCCTCTCCGCTGACAAGAAACAGAAGCTTTTTATCGGTCATCGCCGTGATCCTCTGTATTGACTCGATATACGACGGTATCTCCCCTTTATCACTGCATTCGTCCACTATCTTGATAACATCCGCTCCGCGCTCCACCTGTGCGCGTGCGAGCTCAATATTTTCCTCCACCGTAAGACTGCTTTTTGTGTGGCAGGACATCAGCACCTCGCCGCCGCGACGGTGTATCTCGGCAATAAGCACCTTCTGCTTTTCCACCGCCGCATTGTCAGTGGCAAGCTGATACTTTGCACCCTTTTCGAACATATCGCCAAACACGTCAATAAGCGTCGCACCGCAGTCCAGAGCCATAAGCAAAAGCTCGGCGCATTCCTCATCGCTCATACCGGTACTCTCGCCGTGACGGTATGATGTCACATATATCGGTCTGCCCTTACAAGCGGCAAATATCTCCTTTAGTATTTCGGGAGTTCGGTATTCCCTCTTTATCTTGCAAAGTTGGATACCCAGCGCCTCCGCGCCCTCGGATATTGACAACCTTATCTTGTCAATACATTCCTCGGGTGTGCGGCACTGTATCATGGCGCACAGAAGAGGCTTGTCGTACTGCAAAAACGTAGGCTTCATAATTATTTCACCTGCAAAACTACCTTTCCAACGTTCTCGCCGTTTTGCAGAATAGCATGAGCGGCTTCGGCTTCGGTAATGGGAAGCACCTTGTAAATGGATGGCTTCATCATACCCGCTTCAACCTTGGGCCATACCTTTTCCACAAGCTCGGAAAGGAGCTGCGCCTTGAATTCCGGAGTACGGGAACGCAGTGTGGAGCCTATGATGCGCACATTTCGGACATAGATGTTTTTAAGGTCGATCTCGGTCTTGGTTCCCGCAAGCGCAGCGATCATTATCCAGCGCGCACCGTGTGAGAGATAGGGCAGACAGCCGCCCATCATCTCACCGCCGAGACAGTCGATGGCAACATCCACGGGATGACCCGCTTCAAGCTGTGCCTTTAATACATCAGCGATATTTTCTTTTCTTGTATTTACAACAACGTCCGCACCCAGGGGCTTTATCTTCTCGGCAATTTCTTCTGACAGTACGGTGGTGATAACGCGCAGACCGAACGCCTTCGCCATAGGGATGACTACCGACGCAAGACCGCTTGCACCCGCGTGCATGAGCAGTGTGTCCCCCGCTTTAGCCTTACCTTCTATGAAAAGATTCAGATACGCGGTGGCATATGCTTCGGGCATAGCGGAAGCCTCAATGAGTGTGCGTCCCTTCGGTACGGGCATGAGCATATCATACTTGACGTTTACATATTCGGCGTAACCGCCGCCGCCAAGCAGTGCGCAGACCTCATCTCCGAGCTTCCAGTCAGACTTTTCTGCCGCCGTCTTACCGATCTCAACGATCTTTCCCGCGATCTCAAGTCCCATCCACTCGGGACAGCCGGGAGGCGGCGGATAATCTCCCTCACGCTGCATAAGATCGGCACGGTTGAGCGCAGCGCAGTGTATTTCAACGAGCACATCCTCGTCGCCGACGATCGGATCCGACACCTCGCTCCAGGTGAGCGACTTATCGGGGTTTATAAGTATGGCTTTCATAGTGTGGTTCTCCTTTTTATTTCTTAGGATCATGTTATTTCGCAAAAATTGAATTCAATCTTTCCGTATGACAAGGAATCAAGCCGAGCCAAGTAAGAGAGCATTGTGGGAAGCTTCGGATCGGCATCTGAGAGCAGATTGTTCCCCCGCCCTGCACCGCCCAAATGACGGCACGTAACACAGGGCGTGTGGCAACGCCCACATACAATTTAATTGTACCATATTGACACAAGGTTGTAAATATGCTATAATGTCAATTAACGCAACAATTCTGCTGAATTTTAACGGAGTATACATGAATAACTGCATATATAAGAAGAAGCTCTGCATGACAGAGCTAAATATCGGACGGATGCACTTTGACCGTCCGCAATATTTTGACGCGGGAATGGGGCAGAAAAACTCTACCTTTGTTTATGTCGTCAAAGGCAGCGTAACCATAAGCTCTCTGTCCAAAAGCATTCATGTGGGAGAGGGTGAGCTGCTGTTTATCCCCGAGGGGATACGTTACAGTGCGGTCTGGCGCGGCGCGCCCGAGATCGAATACTACAGTCTGCGCATTATCTCAAAAAAGGTGGATATCTCCGACTCCGCGAGCAGCTTCGCACTCCAGCTTGTTGATATACACGGTATAGATAAAGTCGGCGAACGCATCGGTGAGATACACGCACTGTTTTCCACGGAAGAACGGGTCAATATGATCCGTGCGCTGGGTATTTACTACAGCCTATACGCAGATATTCTGCCTATTCTCAAATATGCCGACACGCCTAAATACAGCTCAGCGGTAGTAACGGCTACCAAGTATATAGATACACACCACGCCGAGGATTTTGCTATTGACAAGCTCGCGGCGGTCTGTCACGTCAGCGAGTCGCGGCTTTATCATCTGTTTCGCGACGAGCTCGGCACCACACCTATAAAATACCGCAACGCCCTTCGAATCGAGCGCGCCGCCGCCGATCTGCGCATCGCAGGATTGACCATCGACGAGGTCGCCGGCAAAAATGGCTTCAACTCAGCAGCGTATTTTCGTGAGACATTCAAGTCGGAAACGGGTCTTACTCCCACCGAATACCGCCGTATGGCAGGTCAAAGCGAGGGAGAGCGATGAAAAAACTAACTATCGGCATAATAGCTCATGTAGACTCGGGCAAAACCACATTGTCCGAAGCGATACTATACAAAACAGGTATACTTCATAAGCTCGGAAGCGTAAACAAGGGCGATTCCCACCTTGACACAAACGAGATTGAGCGCGACCGAGGGATCACCATTTTTTCAAGCGGTGCAAATTTCACCTGCGGCGATATCGAGTTTACTTTGCTCGACACACCGGGACATGTGGATTTTTCCCCCGAGACCGAACGTGTTTTGCGAGTCATCGACTGCGCGGTACTGGTCATAAGCGGAACCGACGGCGTGCAGAGCCACACCGTAACGCTGTGGCGGCTGCTTGAGAGCTATCATATCCCCACAGTGATATTCATAAATAAGATGGATATCACCGCCCTTGCCCACCGTGAGCTGATGGAGGAGCTAAAGTATAAGCTCGGCGACGGATGTGTGGATTTCTGCGCAATGACGCTCGAGAGCTTTTCGGACGAGCTTGCCATGTGCGACGAGACGCTTATGGAGAGCTATGTTTCGGGTGAGAAATTCAAAAACGAGGATATACAAAACGCAGTTGGTGCGCGTCGGCTGTTCCCCTGCTTTTTCGGCTCGGCGCTCAAGGGCGACGGTATAAATCTGCTGCTTGACGGTCTCACGAAATATGTGAGTATTCCCGAATACGGCAACGATTTCGGCGCCAAGGTATATAAGATCACGCAGGATAAAAGCGACAAGGTCGTTCACATAAAGCTAACAGGCGGTGTACTGAAAGTCAAGGACACCATATCCGGCACAAGCCCCGATGGTACACCCTTTTCCGAAAAGATCAACCAAATACGCATTTATTCGGGCGAAAAGTTCAAAACGGTAAATGAGGTTACGGCAGGCACGATCTGCGCGCTGACAGGCGTGTCGGGCGCATACCCGGGACAGGGCTTCGGCTTTGAAAAGGATTCGGGCGCGGCGCATCTTGAACCTGTGCTGTCCTACCGCGTGGATCTGCCCGGAGGGATTGACATACACACGGCATTGATGAAATTCCGCCGTCTTGAGGAGGAAGAGCCCGCACTGCATATAATCTACAATGAGCGGCGCGGTGAGATATATTTCGGCATCATGGGCGAGGTGCAGCTTGAGGTGCTGACCCGCATCATAAAAGAGCGCTTCGGCATGGACGTGACCTTCAGCGACGGCAGCATCGCCTACCGCGAGACAATCCGCTCGGCGACGGTCGGCATCGGACATTACGAGCCGCTCCGCCATTATGCGGAGGTGCAGCTATTGCTTGAACCGCTCCCCCGCGGTGAAGGCATCCGCTTTGCTGTGGACGGAGAATGCGCATTGGAGGGCAACTACAAGCGGCTGGTGCTGTCCCACCTTTACGAAAAAACGCATATCGGCGCCTTGACAGGCTCCCCGATCACCGATGTAAAGATCACACTTATCGCGGGTAGGGCACATGCCAAACATACCGAGGGAGGAGACTTTCGGCAAGCCACATGGCGCGCTGTCAGACAGGGGTTGCGCTCTGCGGAATGCGTACTGCTTGAGCCGTGGTATGATTTCAGGCTGGAGGTGCCCGCCGAAAGTATCGGACGCGCCATGACAGATATTACGCAGATGGGCGGCAGATTCGGCGATCCCGAAACATTCACCGACGGTATGGTGCTTGCAGGAAGCGCACCCGTCGCAAAAATGCGCGGCTATCACCGCGAGCTTGTGGGGTACACCAAGGGCAGCGGCAAGCTGTTCACCTCCCTGCGGGGCTATGAGGAATGCAAAGATGCCGAAACAGTCATCGCCGAGAGCGGCTACGATGCCGACCGCGATGTGGAAAATACCGCCGATTCGGTATTCTGCGACCACGGCGCGGGATTTGTGGTAAAGTGGGACGATGTACCGAGCTACAAGCATCTTGACAGCGGCGTGGAGCTTGATACACCCGACGAGGAAGAGGTTGAGACCCGCGTACAAAGATATATGCGCATCGTCGCCGACAACGAGGAGCTGATGCGTATATTCGAAAAGACCTATGGTCCCATAAAAAAGCGCAATTTCAACGAACCGAAAGTAAAGTCGGCGGTACCGCAGAAAAAACCGAGACCTCACAGCAGCGGACCGTCTCTTTACAGCGGTTCGGAATATCTGCTCATTGACGGCTACAACATCATCTATGCCTGGGACGATCTGCGTGCACTTTC
Organism: Clostridia bacterium; assembly: GCA_017482055.1. Taxonomy (GTDB): domain Bacteria; phylum Bacillota; class Clostridia; order Oscillospirales; family CAG-272; genus Flemingiibacterium. The sequence continues at coordinate 254,088 of JAFUOH010000001.1, read as the reverse complement.
CGAGAAGAGCCTGGATCTTGCGCGGGGGGAACTTATCAATAGAATTTGCAACTACAGAGGACTGCGCAACTGTGATATAATAATAGTGTTCGATGCGTACAAGGTCAAGCGCAATCCCGGCGAGGTGGAGAAGCACGCCGGTATCACGGTGGTGTACACCAAGGAAGCCGAGACCGCCGACACCTACATCGAACGCGCGTCCCACGAGCTTGCCAAAACCCACCGAGTCCGTGTCGCCACCTCTGACGGTCAGGAGCAGCTCATAATCCTCGGCAGCGGCGCGATACGCGTCAGTGCAAACGGTCTGCGCGCCGAGGTAGAGGAAGCGGAACGTCAGATAAGGGAATATATTGGAGGGTAGAGTATGAAAAGCGGGGCATTTTTCATACTTGTCAGAAAGGAATGGAGCTACCCATGAAAAAACGTCTGCTGCAGCTTGTACCGCTTGCATTCGCCGCGGTTCTGATCACAGTCAGCTTTTGTGTATGGAGCTATACGGAGGCGGCGTCAAAACCGCAATTTTATTTCAGAGTCAACGCCGCCAATGAAGCGTCGGTGATCGGAGTAAAAAACATCCGCGGTACCACGCTCGAATTTCCAAGCTATGATAACGAGGGCAGACGTGTCACGCAGATAAACGTACCTATCTGTATCGAGACGGAAGCGCTCGGTGCCGTGACCCACATAATTCTGCCCGACTACTTCGAGGACGGGCTCAATGCGCTGACCCCCGACCTTACCTCACTTTCCGAGATCACGCTGGGCAAATATCAGACCGTGTTTGACACACTTATGTTTGTAAGCGATATGCGCACGGAAAACGCCAACTTCAATATCAACATCCCGCCCGAAAACAAAACCTTTATGCTTATTGACGGCTGTCTTGTGAAAGGGGAACCGGGATATTATGAGCTTGTGCACGGTGATCACATACCGGATGGCGTAACGGTCATCGGCGACGGCGCATTTTACGGGAACACCGAGATCACCGAGATCACAGTTCCGAAGGAAGTATACAAAATCGGCAATTACGCGTTCGGTGACTGCAGTAACCTTACGTCGATCACGCTTGAGGAAGGTGTCAAATACATCGGCGAGTGTGCTTTTTCGGGGTCGGGGATCACATCGCTCGACATTCCCGACAGCGTCGTCGAAATAGGCGGCGGTGCGTTCAACTATACGCCTATGACCGAAATACCCGATCTCGGAGGGGTAACAGAGCTGCCCGATTACTTTTTTTCGAAATGTAAAAAGCTTGAGAATGCAGTAATTCCCGAAGGCGTCGTCAGTATAGGCAAGTGTGCTTTCACCGACTGCTATAAGCTCAGATCGGTCACTTTTCCGTCAACAATGCGTCTTATTGACACTCTTGATATTTTTTGGTATTGCTTCGAGCTTGAAAATATTACTGTGGCAGACGGATGTTTTAACTTTTATTCGGAGGGCAACTGTCTTATCGACCGCGCGGACATGTCCGTTATAGCAAGCGCCAACAACGCAGTTATCCCCGAAGGGATCAAGGCTATCGGGAAATATGCGTTTGCATGTCGCTCCGGCATAAAGTCAATAGTGCTTCCCGATACTGTAACAAGGCTAGGATACGGTGCTTTTTTAGACTGCTCCGACCTCGAATACCTGTATATTCCCGCGTCCGTCGTCACCGTGGACGAGTTTGTAATAGGACGTTATTATAAAAACACTTTAAAAATATACTGCGAAGCGGAGTCAAAGCCGGAGGGCTGGGACGATGATTGGAATTGGTACGACCACGAGGTGATCTGGGGCGCAACGCGTGAGTCGCAATAATAAAAAACATATTTATTATTAAATCGGAAACCATAATAAAAGCGGGCGGCAGACGTAATGTGCGTCTGCCGCCCGAGTTTTTGCTTTAATTTGCTTACTTTTTATCGGGAAGCCGCTCTATTGTGGGCACTTCCGCCGCTTGCTTCATAACGTATTTCGTGTTAAAGGTGATATGCGCGAAATTTTCAAGCTCCTCCATCCGATACCACGCAGTGAGAATATCCCGCGCCCATGTAAGCGCGCCGTGACTTGCCAAAAGCAGTCCGCGGTACTCTTTTGCAAACGGCGCCACCGAGTCTGCCACACCTTCGGTTCCGGGCGGAGAATACTCGGTTACCGGTACTGTGCCGAGATTCATCATCGCGGCGGGATAGATCGGCGCATCGAGAGGCTGACGTGCGATGGCAAATGAGGTAGCGTAAAGGGGATGCGCGTGTACTACGGCGCAGATGTCAGAGTTTTCGCGGTAAAGCCGCAGATGCATTTTTACCTCGCTGGAGGCTTTGCGCGAACCTTCCAGCACCTCACCGTCCGAGATACGCACCTTGATGAACATATCCTCGGTCATACCGCCCTTGGACACTCCCGTAGGAGTGACAAGCGCAGATTCTCCGTCGGGGCAGCGCACGCTCAGATTACCGTCGTTTGCCGCCACAAACCCGCGCAGATACATTTTATTGCCAACGTCGATCATATCGGCTATTAGCTTCTTTTCGGTGTCGGTCATTTCTTCACCTCCATGATCTTTGCTATGTTTTCGGTATAGTTCGGTTTTATGATGCCGCATTCGGTGATAATAGCAGTGATCAGCTCATTCGGAGTTACGTCGAACGCAGGGTTGAACACGCCCACGCCTTGGGGCGCCATACGGCTTTCGTACCACATTTCGGTGACCTCGTCCGGCTTTCGCTGTTCTATTGGTATAAGCTCGCCCGATTTCAGCGTGACATCAATGGTCGAGCGCGGAGCGGCAACGTAAAACGGGATGCCGTAATACTTGGCAAGAATAGCCACACCCGATGTGCCTATCTTGTTTGCCGCGTCTCCGTTTGCCGCAATGCGGTCAGCGCCGACGATGACTGCCTGAATCTTGCCATCCTTCATCACCTGCGATGCCATATTATCGCATATTACCGTGGTATCCACACCGTCGCACATCAGCTCATAGGACGACAGGCGAGCGCCTTGGAGTAAAGGTCTCGTCTCGTCACAGTAGACCTTGAATTTCATTCCCTTTTCCCGTCCGACATGAATCGGTGCAAGCGCGGTACCGTAACGCACGGTAGCAAGCTGACCTGCATTGCAATGTGTGAGAATACCGAAGCCATCCTTCAGCAGAGTGAGTCCGTATTCACCGATCGCACGGGAGGATGCTATGTCCTCGTCCCGTATCGCCTTGCATTCCTCACACAATCTATCAATACACGCCTCGACAGTCCCTCCGCCTTTAATAAACAGCTCTGCTGCTTTGTACATACGATCAAGCGCCCAGAAAAGGTTGACCGCAGTCGGGCGGGAGGAGGCAAGATAATCCTTGGCTTCTTTCAGCTTACAAAGGAACTCTGTTCCGTCGCATACGCCTTTTTTGTAAATTGCATGCGCGGCAAGATAAAGCGCGATTCCTGCGGCAACACCGATGGCAGGTGCACCTCTGACTTTCAGTTTCTTTATGGCGCCCCATATTTCGTCCTGTTCGTAAAGACTTATAAGCTTCAATTCTGTCGGAAGAAGAGTCTGGTCGATGATAACCAGCGCAGGCGCGGACTCATCGAGCATAACGGTGTCGGGAAGCTTTTTAAATGTGTCGTTCATCTTAGTCCTCCTTTATATTTTTGTGGAGCATTTTGTTTTATTATAACACACTTTTCAAAGTTTTGCAATAGCAAATCGAGGGGCATCTGCTGCACTCGAATTACCACCGCCGCAATAAATTCCCACTCATATCACGGACGATAACGGCGATAATAATATCAGAGCCGGGCGGAAACGTCAAGGCTCAAATCAACCAGACATGTTTCGCCCGGCACATTAGTGACGGTTTTCGTGAGAATTTGCGGAAGATGCGAAGCAAGTCGATAATATAGATATTCTTAATTTAAGGAGAAACAAACAATGTCTACTAACAAGATCGTTGTCCCTGAGGCTAAGGCAGCTCTCGAACAGTTCAAGATGGAGGCAGCAAGCGAAGTCGGTGTAAACCTCAAGCAGGGCTACAATGGCGAGCTCACCTCCCGTCAGGCAGGCTCCATCGGCGGTCAGATGGTCAAGAATATGAACCCCGTACGAACTATGAGATTTGAGCGGACGAGCCGTATTACTAAAGGGCATTCGACAGCTGTGGAATATACATACAGATTAGTGATATGAGTTCTCGTATATAGTAGATCAGCACGGCAACATCGGCCGCGAATAAAAAAGTTTGTGCTTTCAAATGCAAATACTTGACTTTTTAATAGTTTGTACTATAGCGAAAACAGAAAGTAATAATTGTATTAAATACAAAATATAAAAAATCACACACAACCTGCGTTAAGCATGTGTGTGATTTTTGTTTGTCCGGATTGATGAACAATCCGTTTTTACAAAAAAGGCAAGTAACACAACAGCCCAAAATATCCGCGGGCTCTACATCCCCATGGCATATCAGAATCTGTTCTTTACCTTTGTTTCATCGCTGATGAGATTTTTGAGTCCTTTAGTATGGATACCCTCCATAACAAGATTTTCAACCGCTCCGCAATCCTCAAAATAAAGCAGGTTTCCGTTTTCCTCCTGATTTTTTATGACAGTCACGTTTTTGATTATCATATTTTCAACCTTGTCATATATGCTGATATAGTTGGTATCCTTCGGGTCATCCTCATGCTCTACAATAGTCAGTCCATCTATGATGATATTCTGAAGTCTCTGCTTATGTCTGCAGGTGTGATATGGAGTATCCTCCTCAAACGTCTTATAGTTTTCGCGATGAGGCAGATAAAAGGGCCAGCCGATTTCAAGAATAGGTCTGTTATCGTGCGCCGCATGATGGCGGATATTTTTAAGCATCAGGCACTCAATATTTCCCCCTGCTGAGAAAAGGAATGGCGGCCCATATGATTTCTCTACTGACTTCAAATCCACATTTTCAATCAGAATATGTCCGAAGTTGCCGCAGGTATCGTCAACAAACCACGGGTCAATATAAAAGCCATAGCTTCTGTAAACGCCGCTTATATTTCTAATAGTTACTCTGTCAAGTCTGCCGGTGCCACGGGACAGAAGTCTTACCCCCTGCTCGCCGTCATCCATAAAAATTCCGTCAATTAAAACATCGGTGATTGAAGAAACCTTATCGCGTTCATCAGGACCCACGTTAATAATATCGTCTCCCACCTTGCCGCCGCAGTGCAGCACATTCAAAAACTGTCCCGGCCCCCAGAAATGGAAGCCATCCTGATTTGCACGTGTCCCGTAAGGCAGGTCAAGCCATGTATTCTCTATTGTAACGTTTTTAAAGCATCCAACGGTTAATGCAAAGGTCCTGAAATCTCTTATGGTTATATCACGGATAAGCAGATTTTCAACGCCATAAAACTCAAGTCCCATAACAAACGGATGTGTAGCTCCGTCCGGATTATCTGTCACCTTATCAGGGCAGACAAATTGTTTGTCAATATTAGGATTATCATGAGCCTGATTCTGTCCGTTCTGATGATATGTACCACCCAGAAGAGAGATATTTTTAGTTTCAAGCTCGTAATCATTCCAAATAGCGTTTGTTATGACCGCGCAATTCATATTACTTTTCTGGTAAAAGCCGCAGTCCTTATTCATACACTCAATAGTTGTGTTTGAATATAGCTTAAGCGATTCAACAAGCGCCGCTCCATCCATAATAAGATGTACGCCCACATTTTCATCCTTTGCCATATCCAAAACCTGCTGAATTGCCAATGTGTCGTCATCTCCGCCGCCCGTGTAGACATTTGAAGTTAATTTTGCTACTGAGCTTGCATAAATTTTTTTAATTTCCATAATCGTTCTCCTTGTAGAATTTTATGTACACATTATATCATAGTTTTTTCAAAATGTATATTGATTTTTCATCAAAAAGGATTTCATATTAACCTCAATTTTTAGATTTCTTTACCCCAACTATTGACATAGAGCCTTATAAAATGCCCCCGCCACAAAAGCGACGAGGGCGTGAGGAGAGGGGATATGCAAATGATGCTGCAATTTGATTTAACAAACACTATTCGTTTATATTATCACTGCAAGCATCACTGCAGCTTGTTAAAAGCGGTCCATATATTCTTGATCCATATGCAAACTGCTAAACTGATCTTCCGATCTATACTCTGACCGGGCCAAGAAGACCGCTGGGCTTGATAAGCATAAATTTCGAAAATTGATCCCTCTGTTCAAATGTACAGGTATTGGCAACGGTTATCTCAATTTCATTTTCACCGTCAATTACGGCTTCCGAAATATCAAAGCGATACGGCGCAAAAATCCGCGCACCTACATACTTTCCGTTCAGACTTACCTCCGCAGTCTGACCGACACAGCCGAGGTCAATGAACTTGTGCTTTTGTGCATCAAGAGAGATCTTGGCTGTATAGCGCATATTTCCCGTAAAATCGGGAAGCTCATCTGGACCTGTAATGTTTATAAGTTTTTTTGCAGTCTTATATAACTTGTAGTCGGGAAGCTCCTGCTCGCGGCATATCTCGATCTTCCATTCGGGCGTAAGCTCTTCGGTGAGCGGCACAGGCGCACATATGAGCTTATCACAGTCAACATCAAGATCGCAGTTAATGAACAGCACGAGAAGATTATTTGGTTCTACGGTAATCGGGATTTTTCCGTCATTGCTATATCGGCGGACAGCCTTGTTTTCAAAGGCATCCCAGAGAACGTAGTCTCCGCCCGTAAAGCCACGCACGGTCATCACTGTCGTTACAGGGGTGATATCCTCATTTGAAAGCATATAACACTGTTCGCCGCTTCTATCATAGTGAGCATAGCGAAGGAATTTCATCCCGCCTTCAAGGGTAATATCACGGTACTGTTCCATATAAGATACAAGCCCATCAAGCGTGACGTGCTCAAAGCCGCCAACTGTGCCGTTGCAAACACAGACAATGCGCTTTTTCAAGCGTTCAAGCCTACGGAGATTTTCTTTGCTTATGTATGCGCTGTAAGGCAGGATTATTACGGGATAATACTCCCCATTTATTATTCCCTCTTCCGAAATATCGTCAAGACGGTCAAAGGGAACAAGATCATAATCAAGCTGTGCGTCATAAAGCGCTTTACATATGTCCTTATTATCAAGATGATCGCGTGTCGCCCAGCTTACCTCCGCATCGTAGATGACGGCACAAGTCGGTACATGTACCGCATCCTGTGTCAGCGCACTCATGCGATTCAGGTATTCCATCAGCATACCAAAATATTTGAACTGCGGATTTTTACCCGAATTGCAGAAGTTAGGCGGACAGTCCGTATCATTGTCTTTAGGTGAAAACGCATGGGGCACAAAGTAATTGATGCCTCGAACGAGAAAATGGTCGGCAAGGAACTTCATAAACTCTGTATCCTCCGCCCACCCGAAGGCACCGAATATCTCACACATCGCACGTCCCTGTTTCTTGGGTTCAATGTGTGCCGCGGAGGATGCAAGCTTTCCGAGGATATAGTGGTTGAGCTTGTTGTCCATTTCCTTGTAACTCACACTACCTGTGTTCGTTGTCTCGGTAAGTCCGGGAATGAGCTGCTGCAGGACCACATCAACGCCTGACATATGCTGACCTTCAAGGGCGCGGAAGTAGTGACCCGCGCCTTTGCCCGACTTCTTGTGACTGCCAACGTCCTCAACTACGTGACCAATGTACATAACGCCGTGTTCTTCACACCATTTGCCTATCTGTCCCGAAAAAGCGTCACGGTAGAGCGCGGTAATGACATCCATATAAGTCTCGCGCACGCTCTCATGGCTTCCGTCGGCGAAATCATACCAAAGACGGCACAGCTTCACGAGTGTATCGTCTCCCCATAGCTCGCGAAGTCTCTCATAAACGTTGCTATGCCACGGATAGCCTGCAAACGGCTCTCCTGTGCCGCATTCAATATTATTGTTGTTGTGAAAAGCGGGTTCATCGGAGAAAAAGCCAAGGAGAGTATCTCCAAAGTCTGCGCCGAAGCGCTCATAGTGTGGCTCATACACCTCTTTGATGTAAGCTGCGGTAGCTTCGGGATTCAGCTTATCGCAAAATGCTCTGAACTGCGGCGAAATATCTGCCTGTGACACTATTATAATAGCCACCGACCATATGCCCTCCGGCAGGTCAAAATAGAAGCGCCCGTTTTTATAGCTTGACGATATATCAACGACCGTACCGTCATAACCCTGTCCATCGGGAAGTCTGCGCATTGCGACAGCACCGATTATCTCGTCGTCGGGAAGTTCTTTCCATTCATCGGCAAGTAACGAGCCGCACCTCACCGGACCCGCAAAGGCAACGTACCGCGCGCGTATATTTTTCGGCTGCAGATGCCTGTATTTTGTTTCAAATATTCCATTTGCGTAGCCCGACGGGAAATGCTTATCATCAAGTATCCAGAGCTTCATTCCGAGTTCCTTGCAGGTATCAAGTATGAGTCGGACATCGCTCCACCAATCGTCACGGCAGAATTCCTCGTGAGTACGGGATTCGATACAAACAGCACCGATACCGCAGTCGCGAATACGGTGAAGCTCCTTTATAATGAGGCTGTCATCCTCGTTGTGAAGCCACAGAAATGGTGCAACGTAGTTTCCGCCGTTTCCGTTTATAATTTCTGTTAGTGTTTTCATATTTTTGGAATAAGGTTATTCCTGCTTCTCCTTCAAGTTTTATTGTCATATAAATCTCTGACCATTCTTCCGAACGGTCCATCGTCGATGCAGAATTACCCCTTCAAAGAATTAGTTTCGACATCAACTGTGCCTGAAAGAATTTCCTCAACTATACATTCGCCGACCATCTCACCGATAGCAAAGATATCAGTAGTCTTCCAGTGCCAAGGATCGCCGTGATTTTTCGAAAAGCTGCCTTCCATCCAGTTAATCTTGTACTGTCCGGACGGAACGATGTACACGTTTTCTATCTCGTCTGCGAGGCTTCTTTGCATTTCGATAAACCCATTATTGACATCAACCGCGTCCTTAAGCGCGGAGCCTGATGTCTCGGAAATTTCGCCTACCATTACGGGAAGCGCCGAAAGATCCTCGACCATTATCTCACCGAGATCGCGGCGAAGGTCGCTTACAAAGTATTCAAATGCAGTTTTGTATTCGTCGGGAGAATTTTTGTCCGTCTCGCCCTGCATCCAGAATACACCCTTGATATTGATATCGTTGTATCCTGCCTCGGCAAGAGCAGCCACGCCACTCTTTACCTCATTTATAAGACCGATATACAGTCTGCCGGTGTATTCGGAAGTGTCGCTCTCAAGGGTCGCGGCGTAGGACGGGCTCGCCCAGCTTCCGCTGAATTCGTGGTCGCTTTTTGACGCCTCAAACAGAGATGTACCGCCGTGAGCATACTTTATGATACCGGCAGTTTTACCGGCATTATCACCGTTGTAATAATTTTCGCTAAGGTAAGCCGCCATGCCCACTTCAGGACCGATACATCTTATATCGCAGCCCATTCCGACTCTCACGGGTACCCATTCGGAGAATTTGTTAACCCCCATAAGCCATTCACCGTTTGCGTTCTTATAGGTGTATTCGGAGCTTCCGTAATACATTACGTTTGGTGTACCCACGTTGTACTTGTCCCAAAGAGGCGCAATAGCCAAATCGTCACAACCGGTATATCCCCCGGCGTTAGACTGACCTGCAATTATATAAATATCTACCGACTTCACTTCCGACACCTCAGTCCCATTATTTCCATTCTGACAAGACACGAGAAGCGATCCGAACAGAGCAACAATGACTACTATAAGAGATAATCTTTTCAGCATTATCTATCCTCCCGGATTTTAATTATCTTCATTCACAAGCCACTCAAAGCCGAGCGAAATTGCAGGCGAATCGGGAGAAAGTGTGAAATCTCTCGCATCAACATCGGTAAATTTCGGATCGGCAATAACCGTGCAGGCAAACAAGCCTGCCGCCTTCATCTGTTCGGCTGTTCGAATATGCTCCTTTGACGGCAGATTAAACTTTCGGTTGATGGCATCGAAAACCATATCACCTGAAAAAGGTTCTCCACTGTAATCCCAGACCAAATTTGCACAGTCTGTGATGCTCATTTCATCCGCTTCACACGCGGTACAGCCATATATTGCTGTACCCATTGATACGAGAATATTACGCTCAAGGATCACGCTCAGATGTTCCTCCTTGCGGCTTATCTTAAAGCATCCACCCTCTCCGAACGCAAAAATGTTGTTTTTTACGAGATTGTTCGAACCGTAATGCTGATGGAAGGGCTGCTCAAAAAGATCATAGCAAATATTCCTTTCAACCGTAATATCCGACGAGCCTTCGTCGAGATATATTCCCCATCCGCCGTAAACGTACATCTTGATGTCGTGAATACGGTTGCCACGTATGACGGTTCCCTCCTGCTGACCGAGTGTATATATTCCGCCCATATCAGAAAGAAGCTCTTTGCCAATATCGTAGATATGATTGTTTTCGATCTTTATATGATTTGTGGCATGAGGGGTATAGCCCCAAACCCAACCGCAGGAAATACCCGTATAAACGCCGTCGTGTATCTCGTTACCTGAAATCTCGCAGTTGTACGCAAATTTCAGAGTGATGCCGCAGGCATTTCGGTAGATATTACCGTAGTTGTGAATATGGCACCCCACAACACGTATATCGTGCATAATATTGTTGCCGACACGGTTAACAATGCCGTGCAATACGTTCGGATAGGTTGTAACCCAGTCTTTATCGCTTAAATTATCACCTTTGATATAAACGGCAGTGCCTCCGATCATTGAAAATTCGCATCTGCAAACATCAACGTGATGCGAACCGTTATCTATTCCGATACAGGAAAGACCTACATTCACAAACTTACAGTCAGTAAAGCTGATGCTTGAGCTGTCATTAATATCAACAGCGCAGGGAACATCCGAAGCCGCCTGTGAATGACGGCGGATAACATTCATTTTATCTCGGTCCGAGCCGCAGAACACGATATTTTCAAAGCTTATGTCACTGCAGTCATCCATCGCAAGCAGTTTTTCGCTTGTGGAAAGCATAAGCACAAAGCCATTGATGACTTCACCCTGCGCAGGAACATAGTATATCTTCGAGCAGTCAGGTGTAATGTAGTACTCACCCGGTGTCCCTAAAGCTTCAAAAACATTGTCAAGATACCATCTCGCACCCTTGGTAGGATGATTTTCGCACCTTGGGCAGTGGAGTATGGGATTTTTCAAATATACGACATTGTGTTCACGGTCAACACTGTCTATATAGCAAAGCTCGTCAGTCCACCAATGGAACATTCTTATCTGTGCGGTTTCGGGATATTTCATATCAGGTATTTCGCCATCACTAAAGCAGAATTCGTAAAAGTCGGTACAAATCAGCTTCTCTCCCGGCACTCTCGGAGCAAGTCCCGATACGTTGTAAAAGCCGCTCCTCGGAAGTCTTGGACGAATAAGCTGTTTGCCGTCCTTACTAAAAGCGTTATACGGCTTCATGAGTGCAATATTTTGAGGAATATCGGCGCACCAAACGGTTTTGCCGTTCACATCTGCTTCGTAAAAACCGCCAACCGGCACAAGCATCTCAAAAGCACCATCGGACTCACCCTTGAAGGTAAGTCCTTTGAGTCCGCTAAGTCGTACCATATCCGAAAGTGCTATCCTACCGCTAATTATAAAGCTGTCATTTTCTGCAGCAGACTTAAGCGACGCTTTAAGTTCCGCTTCGTTAGTAATCAAATGTTCCATAGCAATCTCCTTTAGATATTATCAACCAAGTTCAGATATAAACTCGTCTATTGCCGCCTTTGCAGCCTTTTCGCTTCCGGCATACATTGAAGCAAAACCATCACCGCCATTATAAACAAGATGGCAGAAGCGTCCCGAAAGATTGCCCCAGTTATAATAGATACCGAGGTCATAGGAAACAGAATCGAGTATAAGGTCGAGCATATCCGAGCTTACCGTATCACGGGTATATTTACTCTTGATGGCAGTCTCGTAGTATGCAGGCAAAAGAGTATCGTGTGACTCTGCCGCAAGAGCTTCGATAACCACAGATGTACGCTCAAGGTCGCTGTTGGTCACAGGTACTGCCATACACGCCGCGATATAGTTGACCGCAGAGTAGTATTCGTCCTGCTCCTCGTCAAGCTTCGGTGAGGGAACGATACCAAACTCGATATCCGAATTGCGCATATCCTCGATAGCAGCCATACATTCGCCCATAAACAGCGCATTTCCCGAAGTAAATACGCCGAGAAGCTCGCCATAGTTATCGCTTGCCTCGAAGCCGTAGGGGTCTGCCTTTCCATATCCTCTTGCTGTCAGCGAATAACGAATCCAATAGTTAAACATACCGGTCACAGAGTCAATAACATCATAAACTCTGTTATTGTTCATAGTAAGCGAAATATCCCCGTCGGCATTGGCGGTAGCGATACGCTCACCGGTGCCAACATAGGAAGCGGTTATAACATAGTCGTGCGCTACAAGTCCCCAATTATCATCCTTGGTCCAAATTCCGTCACCGTTGTCGTGGGTGGTAGCTTTTATCATCTCGGTCATCTTGTCCATAGTCCAAGTGCCGTTTTCCACAAGCTCATAGGGATCGTCAAGGTTATAGGTGTCGATCATCTGCTTGTTGAAGTAATACAGCCATATCGCGTCAAGATTGCGTATCGTAATGTCCGAGAAGAAGAAATAGTTGTCCCCGTTCACCTGAAGTTCTTCAATGCATCTTTGGTCATACCAAGGCTTCGAAAGATCCATATACGGAAGCTCCGACAGCGGAACAAGATAGTCTTCCTGTATCATTGTCGCGGCGTGGGTGATGGACGGCAAAATAACGTCATACAGATCATCCTGAGACATAATGGCCTGTGTTGCCGTTGACCTGACCGCCGATATACCAAAAACTTCTTCAGTAACGATCTTGATATTAAGCAGCTCTTCAACCGCCAGGTTACGGTCAAATATCGCCTTTTTAACAACATCCGCACGGGATTCCTCGTCTTCTACCACGATATCGTCATTGGGCCATTCTCCGGCAGAAGTACCGCCGCGAATGAGAAATGTGAACTCGTATTCATTATAGTCGAGACCTTCGGGAATGTCAGCCTTCAGCTCCGCGACGGTATCGACGATGCTTTCGCCATTATGCGCGCTATCCGTTGTATCTTTGGGTGTGCCCTCGGCACACCCTGCTGTCAGCATAGCTGACAGCAGGATAAAAGATATTATACGTGTGTGTTTCATTATATTATCCCTCCAATGGATCAAGTTGAATTTATTCGCCAAATACGGTTACGTAATTATAGAACATAGTCGCAATCAGAGCACGTGATGCAGGATCAGTTGCAGTAATCTTGCCGTTCTGACCGTTGTATATGCCGTTTTCAAGCGCCCATTCAACGCCGTCCTTTGCCCAAGCGGCAACCGACGCAGAATCAGCGAAATCAGCAATGGAAAGTCCTGTCTTTTGCGCCGCGGTCTTGCCTTTGGCGTAACGGTAAAGAATGAGGCAAGCTTGTTGTACGGTAATCTCGTTGTCGGGACAGAATGTTCCGTCGCCCATGCCGGAAACCACGCCGTTTGATGCAGCCCATTCGATATATGACGCACTCCATAAGCCTCTTACCACATCGGTAAAACTTACATTCTTGTAAAGCTTTGTATCGATACCTTCAAGTCTTCCGAGAACGGTCACAAACATTGCGCGGTTCATAACGGTATTGGGAGCAAAGGAGGTATCGGAAAGGCCGTTGAAAAGTCCTTTCTCGGCAACATACGAAACAGCTTCGTTATAGCTTGCATTCACAGGGACATCAAGGAACGTGCTGATACGCTTGCCCTCGGGAAGCGTGTCCTTCGCGATAGTCCATACATTCTGACGGGTTGCCTGGTGGTATCCTGTGTAGTAGCCGTAAGCATACTCCGAAATACCCGAGCAAATTATAATATTGTCAGCTGTAACATTTATAGCAGGGTCAACTATCTGAGTAATAAGAGTACAGTTTCCGTTGTGAGGATTGGGACCTACGCGGTCAGCAGACTCCCAGCGCCATACGTCGCCAAGGAACTCCCAATTCATGCCGTCGGTGGTCCTCGCAAGGGCAAGTCTTGTACGGGGCATGGGATCGGGATATTGCAGAGCAATATCATAGCACCAAACCATATAATAGGTGGTGTCGTTCTCTGCTGTTAGATCACGTGCTATCGCAAAGGAGGAACGGTTGCAGGTAAACTCCGTCATCTTTTGGAGCGGTCCCCAAGTCAGACCGTTGTCAAAGGAATCGCAGTAAACCATGCAGGTATAGTTGTTCCACGTACTGAGCATGCGTACCCGTCCGTCGGCGCACTGAATTATCTTCGCCTCGGCAAAATACTTTGCGGGATCTCTGTTCGGAACTATACCGCTCTCATCGCGAGTCACGGAGTGACCCTCTATATTGCGGGTATCAAGACTCTCATGCCAGGTAACGCCGTTATCATCGGAGTAGTAGAATATAATGAAGTTGTTCCATACACTTCCGTCACCGCCGTTGTATGTCATGCTTGCAAAAATGCGTCCGCTTCTGACCTGGGTAAGTTTGTCATTCATATTTCCGACAGTCTTGCCTGTTTCTGCGTGGGTAACGGTGCATATAGTGCCTGCATCGGTCCATGTAGCACCGTCGTCAGCGGATATTTCGGCAACCATGCAGTTAACGCCGTTTATAGCCTTGGCATTAAGCTTCATCCAACTGCCGTCCGCAAGGCGCAGGAAGCTGGGACAAACGGTGTAATCTACCCATTTTTCGGTGTTCTGCCAAGTTCTGCCGCCGTCAAGGGACTTGAAATTGAGAGACGGAGAACGGGTGATTATAATAGAGCCGTCGTTCATAATGAGAGGCGTTGCGCCCTCGTCATAGGTTGCATCCTTGCGAAGGATGGTATGATCTACGTAACGAAGTATAGTTCCCTCTCCCGAGAGCTGTGTCAGCTTAACGTTATCAACGGTCACATTCGCGCCCAATGCATAAACGCCTACTCGTCCCGGAGTTCTGTGTGCGGAAACTGTCGCGCTTATTACATCGGTTCCGTTGACAGCGAGAGTGATCACATCACCGTCAACAGTAGCCGCAAGGCGGTACACGGTATCGGCTGTGAGAGTCGCCTTTTTCGATGCTACACGGAAGCGGTCAAAGTCGTAGCCCTCACGAACGTCGATATACCATTCGCCAAGCGTGAAGTCGTAGCCTGCTCTGATGTAACCGTGCTCACCTGTGTAACGGAGAGTGATACCCATGCTTGCCTTGTCCTTCACAGCGCCGGAGTAAGCAAAATCTGCCTCAAATGCCGCATTATATTCATAAACATGGATATAGGAAAGAGCGAGCTTGTCGGAAGCCTTTGTTACATATGCTCCGTTTTCGTATTTCCAGTTATTTTCGTCTTCCTCCTCGGTAAAGTAGCCTTTATCCTCGGAAAAGTCCTCTGTGAATACGGTAGGCTCAAAATCGTTGACACGGGTCGCGTATTTATTCACTGGCTTCATGCTTGAATAATCGGAAGGAGTACCAACCATGGAAAACTCCGATGTGAGAGTCACTTCTCCGAAAAGCTCATCGTGAAGCTGCTGTTTAACAAAGCTGTCAACAGCACTCTTGACACCGAGAGTTATTGCAGAAGCAAATACAAGCTTATTTCCAACCACCTTTACGCGGAATTCCTCGTTGCTCACATCAGCCGCACCTGCCGCACCATATACCGCATCAAGTCCGTAAAAATGAGCACTTTCGGGGCGGTTGGTGTTGCCCACAAGTATCTCATGGTCGCTTGCTGCGGTATCGTCGGTAACGACCTCAAGTTTCTTGCCGATAATTTTGGAAATTCCGTTATTAAGAGCCTCTGCCGCCTCGGTTATGGTCTTGTTTGCATCCTCGGCTATTACTATTCTGTAATTTTCAAGCGAAGTCTCGCCTATTTTGATGGTCACAGTATCACTATTCCTTCCTTCTGCGTTATAATATGCCAATGCGGCGGAAGCATACGCCTTCACGTCAGCTTCATCCTTGAAGAACAGGATCTCGCGGACATAAAGAGTCTCATCTGCACCCACAGCACCGTCCCATATAAGCCCCATATTGCCGAAGCTCTTATTAAGACGTGTAGTCATATTGGCTTTGTTAGTACCAGTTACAGGTACATACGAAACGACCCATTTGCCGCCCGATACAGATGTATCGGAAGTAAGAGTAACACTACCGGGTCCGCCTGTATTTCTGAACACAAGTCCGTGCTTCGCGGTGCTTTCGGTAAGATAGGTTACAGCAATATAATTGCAGTCGACCGTAAGCTTGTTGTTACCAACAAAGCAGGTGGTTATTCTGTGATTTCCAAGTCCAAGCGCCCCGCCCACGGGCTCGCACACGGTAGCCGCGCACTTTACGCCGTATTTCGGGTCGGTGGTGTACTCCATCTCTGTGGTACGCGTTCCGTCCTTGGTAACGTAAGCATTCAGGGTGGCTGATGCGTTACTGATAGAATCAGTACTTGTGTAGCGCCATACCGCATAGCTTGCCGCACCGAGCGCATTCAGCGGATCGGTCACCATGGACACTGCGGAAGTACTCTGTGTAACGGTAACACCTACTACAGGCTTTTCTTCGGTAGTAACAACAGGATCGGTCTTGGACTCCTCCTTGGGAGCCACATATGTACCGCTGTTGTAGTAAGCGGGCGCGCCTGTCGCATAAGCCTTTACATCAGCCTCGTTTTTGAAGAACACTATTTCGCGGACATAAAGTGTTTCGTCGGCACTTGATGCACCGTTCCAAATGAGACCCATATTACCGAAGCTCTTGTTCATACGGGTAACGATATTGGTCTTGTTGCTGTCGGTGATGGGAGCATATACCGTCACCCACTTGCCGCCCGATACAGAGGTATCGGAAGTAAGAGTTACACTGCCCGGTCCGCCTGTATTTCTGAACACAAGTCCGTGCTTTGCGGTGCTTTCGGTAAGATACGTTACAGCAACATAGTTTAAATCAACAGCGAGCTTGTTGTTGCCCACAAAGCAGGTGGTTATGCGGTGATTTCCAAGTCCCAGCGCACCGCCCACAGGCTCGCACACGGTAGCCGCGCACTTAACGCCATAACTCGGGTCGGTGGTGTAGCTCATCTCGGTGGTACGTGTTCCGTCTTTCGTAACATAAGCGTTTATGGTGGCAGATGCGCCGTTTATCGATTCAGCACTCTCGTAACGCCACGCAATATAGCTTTTTTGATTGATGGCGGACAACGGATCGGACACAACGGCACCACCTGCCTCCGCAGAAGCGGAGGCAGAAGTGATGCCGAACATGCCGATCAACATTGAAAGGAGAAGCGCGAAAGAAATAGTGCGAATTTTCATATGATCTCTCCTTATTTAATGATCGTAGGGTTATTATTTGCTGTAGTAGTTGTAGTAGACGGGAGCCTTTGCGGCATATGCCTGAACGTCTGCAAGGTCTTCAAAGAAGACGATCTCGCGAACATACAGGTTTCCGAGCGACGAAGGCATAAGTGCAAAATGGTTTGCACCGTATCCTCCGTTCAATCGCTGCACAAGCTTAGTCGTTTGATTGCTGTTAAGCTCAGCATAAACGGTGGTCCATTTTCCGTTTGAGCCTGAGATATCAGAGCTTATTGTGCCGCCCAGCTTATATTCGGTATAATTTAGTACACACGCCGTTGTATCGGGAGTCATATATGTAACCGCTATATACTGAGGAGCATCAATTGCTAATTGATTAGCTGCTGTAAACGCCGTCTGGAATGCAGCATCTGTCACCTTTACACATTCCACGCCATATGTAGGGTCACTTGTGTGGGTCGCCCCCTGCTTGATCACAGCACTGTTGCTTGCCAATGCAGCCTGACTTGCATAGCACCAAATATCATAATCGGCAAGTCCCTCAAGCGGATCAACGTTCCAGCTGTAGTCTTCCGCATAGTTATAGTAAGCAGGAGCTTTTTCCGCGTATGTGAGAACATCAGCCTCGTTTTCAAAGAAGACGATCTCGCGGATGTATATCTCGCTGTTTGTATTGGCGTTAGTCCAGTCGATAGCAAAATTCCTGGCTGCTCCGTTCATACGCGCTGCAATAGCCGAGCTTTGTGTATCGGTAAGCTCGATATAATCGGTTCTCCATTTTCCGTTTGACAGCGATGTATCAGCGGCGATTGTACCAGAACCGCCATCGGTATAGGTGTTGAACATAAAGGATGCCTGCGCCTGATCCTTTGTCAAGTAAGTTATTGCTATGTACTTAGGGGTAACCAGCAATTTGTTTCCAAGGTTGAAGGCTGTATTAAACCTAGAGTTACCGTTAAGCTTGAGAGATCTTACCGCGAAGTTCGGATCCTTTGCATAAACTGTACCCGCAGATATACCGTTAAGAAAAGCCCCGTCAGCCGTAAGAGTATCGGCAGACGCATATGTCCACTTGTCATAATTGCTAAGTCCCGAAAGCGGGTCGGTGGGTGCAGTTGTCTGAGGAGTATCGTACTTCTCGTAGCCGGCGGTGTAGTTGTAGTACTTCGCCGCACCCTCGCCGTACTTCTCGGCATCGGCTTTGTTTGTGAAGAATACTATCTCCTTGATGTAGATGTTCTCATCCTCTTCGGTGTTGTTCCAAGCAAGGAAAACGGGAGCATATTCGTTCTTCATTCTTTCAAGCAGCTTTGTACCGACTGTGCCGGCGTAAACCGCAGTCTGCCATTTGTCGGAAGCCTCGGTATTGCAGTATGTAACCGCACCAAAGCCCTCTGTTCCGTTGCCACCGTGATGGAGAACGAGCGTACCTTCGCCGTCTGCCTTATAGGTAATGGCGGTGTAGAAGGTATCGGTATTTGCGGTGCTGAACGCATTCTTTGCCGCAGGTCCGGTATGGAAAGGAAGTGCGTGAGCATTGCCCTTATTCTCGGCAAGGCCGCTTATCTCGATCGCGGAAATTCCGTCTATTTCCACATTCGTCAGCGTGGAGGTCGAACCAACGAACTGCGAATCCTTATCCTTCAGATTAAGCATACCGGATAATTTGGATCTGTTGCTGAAATCGAATTTGATTTCATTCTTTATCTCATCAAGAGGATTCTTCGGTTGTATAAAGTCATAGAAGGAATTATAATAGATGGGAGCGTACTTCTCGTAGTCCTCGACACGGGAGGCAAAAGCAAAGAATACAAGCTCCTTGATCTCGATGCTTCCGTTGGGTGCATCCTGACCCCAGCTAAGGGTGATCTTATCATTCCCGTCAGCAAGAGCCTTAAGAATATCGGAGTTGGCATCTATCTTCACGGATGCTGTCTGCCACTTTGTGGAAACAGCGGTTTCCTCTGCAATAAGCAGAGAATCATTTCCTGCTGTAAGGGTCAGAGCCGCTTCTGTATCTGCTCTGTAGGTAACAGCCGCATAATAGTTGCCGCTCTCGATGTCAATGCCGTTAACCGCATCGGGAGTAAAGGCTATTCTGTAATAACCGTGAGCAGAGGCACCGGGTGTGAATTCAAGCTTTGCGGCTTCATCGTTCTTCTCGGCAATGTAGGTAACTATACCGCTGTCAGCGTGGGTGGCAGAGGTCTTGTCAAGAGCCGCCGCGCTGCGCATATCAAAGAGAGCCTCGTACTCGATCCATTCGGTGGGGATGGTGGTTCTCTTTTCGTCTTCAACCGCCCACTTCGCGCCTCGCATAGCCGCGATAACGCCTGCCATAAGGTTGAGCTTGAGCTGCTGTTCTTCGGTCTTGGGAAGCTTCTTGACTACCTTCTCGCCCATATAGAACGCAGGTGCTACTTCAGCGTACAGTGCAGCATCAGCTTCGTTCTCGAAGAACACTATCTCACGAACGTAAAGGGTCTCATCTGCCTTTTTCGCACCGTCCCATATGAGCCCCATATTGCCGAAGCTCTTGTTCATACGGGTAACGATATTGGTCTTGTTTGCATCGGTGATAGGTACGTAAACGGTAGTCCACTTACCGCCGGACACAGATGTATCCTCGGTAAGAGTAACGCTTCCGGCACCACCGGTATTTCTGAACACAAGTCCATATTTTCCATTACTTTCAGTAAGATATGTAACGGCAACATAGCTGCAGTCAACAATAAGCTTGTTTGCTCCAACAAACGCAGTGGTTATACGGTGGTTACCGAGACCTAACGCACCGCCAATAGGTTCGCATACGGTAGCCGCACACTTTACACCATGATACGGGTCAACGGTGTATTCCATTTCTTTAGTGCGCACGCCGTCTTTTGTGACATAAGCGTTCAGCACTGCCGATACACCGCCAAGGGCATCGGCGCTGTCATAGCACCAAATATTATAATCTGATGCATCAATTCCTGCTAAAGGATCGCCTCCCTCTACAGGCGCCAAAGCAGTATCAGCGGCGAGTGCAGGAATAATCATGCCAAGACAAAGCACGGCACAGATCAGAACACTAAAAATTTTTTTACAGTTTCCCATGGTTTTCTCCTTTTTGTTAAAATAATATATTTAAAATTTTATACCATAACAATCATTTTGTAAATCGCCGTTTCAGGCATTATATTCGGCAGATGTCTAAAAACAATACAGACTCGCAAATAACCTCTTAATATACTCGGAAAATTACATCTCAAAAACAACCATAGCGTGGAGATCGACCTTGTCAACATCCACCGATGTAACGCCGCTCTCATAGGTGAAGCTTACCTCGGTCTCGGTCAGCTTGCCGTCGATACAGTCGATGCGTACAACCTTCTTCGGTGCCGTGGGAGTTGCGGCGGTCAGCTTGATGCCGTAAAGAGGAATGATATCCTCGATGATCTCGATGTCCTTGCCGCGTTTGGTGGTGTGAGCAAAGAGAAGATGAGCCACGTAACGGTTTTCGGCTTCCTGATAGGTGTATGTCGCAACACCGCGGTCGGGGAGGTTGGTGGTGATCGAGCGCTCGTCGCCGATGGAGCACTTTGCTCCCTGGGAGATGGACAGAGCCGCCTCGTAGCGGAGTGCGTTGGGATGCTTGAAGCCGCCGAACTCGCCCCAAGAGGTGTGGAAGTCAAGGTGTACCTGACGATAGTGTAAGGGTTTCATATGTATTATCCTTTCTGTATATGGACCTGTGAGACCTTCTTACATAATATTGTGGCATCAACCTATCGCATATACCTTTGCTTCCTTGTCTTTGAATACAGAGGCAATCTTTTCCTCTGCCCTCTCGTCGAAAATTTCGATGTCCGGTTCTTTTTCGGCGTTAGCACCATACTGCCCTATCATGTTTCCGAGATGCTGCACATAGGTGTTTGCGTACATCGCAGGACAGCTTTCCTGCTCCTCTGCCACAAGATGAAGCATTCTGTACGCCGCGCGGTCGAAGATATTATCGTGAATTGTGTAGTTCCTTGCCTTGTTGGTATAGCTCCATCCCTTGATATGTGCAGGCGTATCGGTATTGTGTCTCTGCTGTCCCCAGCCGTACCCCGACTCACGCAGGATGTTTCCGCACATTTCTATGCCGTCCATATAGCTTTCTGTATCGCCTTTGTTCATTTCAAGGAAGTATTCGATCGAGTAGACACACCTTTCAACCAGATTGTCGCGGTATGTAACATTGGTCATTGTGCGTTTCTTTCCGTGAGTCGTGATCTGATGTGACATTCCTGCATCGTACACCTGATAAACATAGCAATTCGATACCAAATAATCGTCACAGCCTCCGTAAATCTCAATACCGTTTCCGAATCGTGTGACCATTCCCCTGCCGCCCCGGGGGAAGTTGGGGTCGGTGCCGAAATAGTGCTGTATCGTGCCGCCTATCCATCCGATCTCACAGTTTGTGACGTGAAGTCCGCGCGAACACTCGCCGCCAGCCGCAACTGCGTGCAGACCTACATATTTAATGCACAAATTATCTATACATACATTCGCATTCATGCCCACACCGAACATTGAGCGTCTTGTAAGTGCCTCAATCGAATCAAATACCTCGCCGGGGTTGCCTTTATCACAGCGCAGATACAGTTCGCCTCTAGAGTTAGGTGACAGCATATCAGGTATCGGGAAATCCTTGCCTTTTGACGGTATTGTGGTGAGTATGGAATCGAAATGCCAATATATATCAAGATCGGTTGTCATCTCATGGGACATTTCGAAAAGCTTCGATTCATCATTGCGGCATACAAAGTGACCGTCAATATACGACGGTATCAGCTTTATTGAATGTGCCTGTCCGTGATTGAAAACCAGCGTTCCAACGTCGAGTATCGTATCGTTCAGCTTCCATATGTGATGCTCGGAGTCTGCCTCGTACCAAAGTGCGGGATCGGCAAGATCCTTGTCCCATCCGTAAAGCTTTGGCTTATCGCCCGTGCCCCATGCACCGTACGAAACTCCATCTTTTGTTGCCACCGAGCCTCGGAAAAGATCACCGCGGCGAAACAAAACGCCATCGCCCGGTAAAAGCTCGGCGGACGATACCTTGTCAAGCGTGCGCCACGCTGTCTCCGGAGTCAGACCGTCCCCATTATCGTCGCCGTCACGGCTGACATAATAAGCAGTACCCTTTATTTCAAGTTCATCGGGAGCGCTACGTATTTCCTGCTTGCGCTTTTCACAAAGCTCATCAAGCTTTGTGAGGAATTCTTTCGTTGCCGTTTGCATGATAAGCACCGTCCTTTATATAATACCTTTAAGCGTCCATGCCAATATGATTTAACAAGCGAATTTTTTGTGTATAATCATATTATAACCCTCAAAAAGATGTTTGTAAATTACTGATTTCGGCATAATATTCAGGCGATGTCTAAAAACGATATAGCACTATTGACAAACTCGCAAACTGAATGTATAATTAATGTAAACATGAAGACGGAGGATAAATATATGGCAGAGCAAGAACAATCAGTTCGTATGCACGAGTATCAAATGCAGCTTGAAAACGTGTACATCCAGCTCCTTGTTGACAAGCCCTGGGACAAGCAGTTCATGTCAAGCCGCCTGTCACTCCACAGCCATGTTTTTGCAGAGCTTTTCGTGTGTGAGAAGGGTGAGCTTGTTTTGAAAACCGCTAACGGTTTTGTTACGCTACATCCGGGCGATGTTGCCGTCGTTCCGCCCAAGGTCCCCCATATCAGGCACCAAACAGAAACACCGTCGGAAGGCTGTACCCTCGGCTTTATATGCAGACCAAAGAACAACCAAATAAATGTCGGGCTGTACCGTCGACTTCGTCTGTTTACCGACGGTACGCAAATACTTGTTTACCGAAATCAGCCTTTCGTGCTTGCAAGCATACAAAAGATCACAAACAGCGCGGAAAACTCCGAGTACCTTTTGCCCGTGGTCTATCTGGCGGAATTACTTCTTAAAATGCTGACAAAAGAATATGAAACTTATGAAACCGCAGAAACAGAAAACACATCGGCAGGTTCATCTCAAAGTGCTCAGAATCTACTGCGTATGAGAGAGCTTGACAATCTCATAGACAGCGAATACACTAAGAAATGGAACACCGCCGATGTGGCAAAAAAGTTGTTTTTAAGTCCACGACAGCTTGACAGGATCGCGCTCAAGCGATACGGAAAGACCCTGCACCGGGTTATTGTGGACAAAAGGATAAAAACTGCGGAAAATCTGCTTGTCACCACCGATATGACCGTAGAAAAGATAGCTATAACGGTAGGATTCAACTCAAGCGTCGGCTTTTACAGAGAATTTGTGAAACGATATAATATGACACCCGCTAAATACAGAGAGACTATTAAAGGCCGCGACTCATCGACCACCGTATAGATCATCATCAGTCCGGCAGACCGGGTGCAAATTCGCCAATACGCCGAATAACCTCATCTGCCAGGACAGAGTATCCTTCGGGTCTGTAATGAACTCCGTCAGCAGTCAAATGTTCGGCGTTTGCAAAAGATACCGAATAAAGGTCAACAACAGGAATATTCATCCGCGCCGCTATATCTCTGACAACAAGATTGCGTTTCACTACCCTCTCATTCTGTGCCTTATCCCTTATGAAGGTGGTAAGCACCGCCGCGACCGAGGCACCGTGCCCTTCGCTGATCAAATAAGCAAGCATCTCCTCATAAAGCGTTTTGTATTCCGTTTCATCATCCAAATGCCATCCGTGAAGCCCGTTATTGAACAGGATGATGTCGCGGCGTTCCTCTTGACGCATAAAAGCACCAAGCATATCCTTAAAATAGGGGTTGTCAAGCCCTTTTGATGTGGAAAATTGATCGAACTGGAGCTTATCTCCGACTTTATCTCTCGCACTCCGTCTGACCTCCACGGATATGGAATCACCAACATACAATACACGCGGCAAATTATGTTCGTTTGCACGTGATATCCAGGTGTTATCCCATTCGTACGTTTCGTATTTCGTACCGCGTCTGCTTGCTTCATATGTAAATTCGTTCATAATATCACCTCAATAAATATTTTTCTTTAATATACCGACTCACGTAAATGATGCAATTACCGCCACCATCAAAAATATTATGCTTGTCAGCTTCATCGCAGTAAACCGTTCCCTGAACAGAATACCCGAAACTACGGCAGTCGATATTATCGTCAAAGATTTTTCCGCGACCGTGTAGATTATCAGATCGACCCGCTCGACAATAAACATACTCAGAATAGTAACTACGTTTGCAAGGAGCAGAGCCAATGACAAAAAGACAAGCGATTTTTTGTCGACCCTTAAAATATCCTTTACTACGGCTCCGATATCAGAGCGTCTTTTCAAGATCAGGAACACAAACGGGATAAGAATAATATTTGTATAAAAGCAAAATACGCTGTTTGACATTACATTTTCAGCAAGGGAGTACAGCTTCACTACGAGCTGTCCGCATCCGCTGAATATGAAGATGCCCATACAGTAAAATATCCCCCTCATACTACCCATTCCTTTTTTTGCTTCCAACAAATAGGGAATGAATATTGCCGCAAGTATAGCCGCAACGCCCACTATTCTGCCTACGGTAAATGCCTCACCAAACAGCACCAAGCCCCACAGCGTATTCCACAGCACGCCGCCCGAATTTGAGAAAATAGAAACGGTCACAAGATCGGCGTGCTCTATGGCTCTCATATTAAGAGTAACCGTCGTATATGCCACAAGTGCATACACAGTCGAAAATAACAGGGTTTTTATATTTACTCTGAGGTCAAAACCCGAAAGAAATCCGAAAAATATCAGCGCAACGATGATCATTAATATGTAGTATAGATTATCCTTGACCCTTTCATCTGCAATTCGACGGCGGTACAGCTTGATGAATGAGTTCGACACGGCTGTACACACAGCTCCGACTCCAAACAAAAGATAGATCATCTGTCGCCCCCATCTGCTTTGCTGTCCGAAACAAGCCTTGCTACATTCCTGACTCTGACAACATCCGCATCCCCGAACGCGCTGCCACGGAAATCACGAATGTACAGTCCGTCAACATCGAACGCATCTATACAGGGCCAGCTATCGGAGGGGTTCATATCTTCACGCCAAAGCCCATTATATATCTGCGGTCGCTTTGCTTCATCGGCGATCTCCCATATATCATCTATATCAGCTTCTCCCCATTCAACCTCGCAGTCGATGAAGCGTACATCGGTTGCGTGACGAATATACATATTGTACGGAGCCAGATCGGATACCCAATACTGTACGAGCGGATCTATCAGCCCGTTACCGAAAAGCTTTGAGGTTGGTTCTATATAAAAACGGCAATTACGAAGTACAACACGCTCAATGCTCTCCCGGTCCGTGCCCTGAACAGTAACTCCGCCCTTAACCCGACATTCAAGACCGTCGATAGTTATATCGCGTATTCTTCCCTTTCTTTGAACAGCGATAAACACAGCGGCATCCTTTCCTCCGCACGCCTCAGTACAATTCATAATATGAACCTGCTCTACCGCCCCGTAAACCGCTACAAGATTAGCAAAGCATCCGCCTTTCTCGAGAATACAGTTTGTAATGCTCACGTTCTTAACGCCTTGCTTACGGCTTATCTCAAGAGCTTCAGGTGTTGCGACACCTTCCTCATAGCATACATCGGCGTCTATGCCGTTGAATATACGGAAAAAGTTGCAGTAGGTACTGCCTATACAGTCGCTGATAACTATATTTTCACAACTGTATTTGCGCGGCGGCATCTCTCCGCTGCTTACCGCTATACAATCGTCACCGGTTACTATCCTGCATCCGGTAATGAAGCAATTTCTGCATCCCGACAGGTTTATTCCGTCTGTATTCTGACAACGTTTATTTGTTTGGATGTTAAGACTTTCGCATCTCACGCCCTCTGAGTCAGCAATGCGGATATTGAAAAACGGGCTGTTCAGCAAATTGAGATTTCTTATGCGAACATTCTTACATTCCTGCATATATACAATGTGCGGACGAAACGCCTTCGGTAACAGTAGTCCCTCATCCAGCCTGCGTTGCCATCTCGGAACGGTATCGCTGAACAGAGTCTCATATGTTCCGTCCTCGCCGCCTGTTTCTGACTTAAAGAAGTATTCGTACTGACCGTCGATCACGCCGTCGCCTTCGATAACAATATTTTCGGCACCGCAGGCATAGAACATATTATCCGTGTGAGACCTTCGAGCCGCAAGAAACATCTTCTGCATAAAATTAAGGGAAGTCTCCACAGGCAACCCCATAAGCTCCTGTTCATCTCTTATGTAATGAGTGTCATATTTACCCCTAAGTGTTCCGTAAACCGACTCATCAGTACAAAGATAAAGCTTGGCGTTCTGCTCGATACGGACTGTCGTGTTGCTATAAAGCCGTACAGAGCCGCAAAGATATTTTCCCTCCGGTATCAAAATAATACCTCCACCCGAGACGAAGCAGGCATCCGATGCCGCCTGTATCGCATCGGTGTCCAACGAAACTCCATCTGCTTTTGCTCCGTAATCAATAACATTGTAAACCACAATTTTTACCTCCGTTTATACTTTCGGGCGCTGTCAACTCATATTGTACCCTTAACCGGTTGAAAAATCAAGCATTATATAAAACAAAACAAGACATAAAACAACCATTTATAAAAGTAAAGGACATGAACACACAATTCACGCTTAACGGATTAACCTCTGCAAACTATTTTCAATTCAACGAATGGATCGACATAAACTGCCCATCACACTGTCACCGTACCTTTGAAGCTGTATTTGTAAAATCGGGGACTGTAATGATCGAGAAGGAAGATAATGTCTATACCTTATCGCAAAACGAGGCAATAGCGATAATGCCGTTTGAAAAGCACAAGTTTACAACCAAAACATCTTCTCAAATTGCGGTTTTTGAAATATCGACCGATCTTATTTCGAATTTCGACAGTCTCTTCAAGAATAAGACCCTGAAGGAGCCATGCTGCCGTTTATCGGATAAAGACATTGATAACATATACGACCATTTGAAATACGCGTACAATAATCCTGTTGAGCTTAACTGTATTTTTTTTGAGATGATGAGTACGTTTCTTCGAAACAACGAGCTTGCGCCATTCTGTTCCCGGAGCGACCTGTTTCAAAAAGCCATATTGTATGTAAACAGTCATTTTGATGAGGACATCCGCCTGAAAGATGTTGCCGAAGCACTTAATGTAAGCCCCGTATATTTAAGCCGCATATTTACAAAAAAGGCACAGATAAAGTTTAGTGAATTCATCAACAGCTTCCGATTACAAAAAGCTATAACTATGATAACAGATCCGTCCATAACATTAGGCGAAGTCGCATTTACATGCGGCTTCGGAAGCATACGAAATTTCAACCGTGTATTTTCGAAAATGATGCTGTGTACCCCCGGTGAATACCGTCGAAAAAGCCTTTTATCAAATAATAAGAATATTTTTCATTTTTATGATTGAAGCGTGAGAGTGTCCCCATACTAAATAATGCCTGTAGGAACAGTACTGTTTCTACAGGCATTTGGTTTTTAATAAAATTCTTTGATTCGCTCGGCAATATACTCACCAACGCCCTCTCCCATTGAGAGCATGGTTCTTGTCAGACGGGCAGATGAAGCTGCGATATGTGAATCGGTAGCTTTCGCGAATACCGGCATTAAAAATATGCTTTAATGTGTAACCCTCAAAATTCCTTTCGGTCTGCAAGTAATGCCAATACCTGTAAACTCTTGCTCTACCGATGTCATCAGCACGGGCACCGTAAGTAAAAAATTCTTTACCTTGGATTGTAGGAAGCATATTAACGTTTACATCACCGTTCGGATATTTTACCATAGCAGAAATTACAGTATTCGGTGACCAGTCACCAACATCAACATTCAAAGCTTCGGGGGGAATCTCATCGATGTGGTTTTGTGCGGTAGCTTTTCCGTAACCGCTTGATGCTCCGGTGATTAAAACTATTCTTGACATGACAATTCCTCCATATTACTTTATTGGTATTCGTATTTCCCACTCAAATCCGTCCTCCGACATATCAAACGGATAGACCTCAATCGTGGGTATATTTTCGTTTCTCTTTAAATTTGCTGATGGAAGCCATTCATACAAAATTTTACTGTATGTTTCATTTACAATATCGTCATCTACCGTATTCATCGCAAAGCATGCCCACTTGCTTTCGGGTATTTTTTGACCTTCCTCGCTCTTTTTTCCGATACAACAATTAACATTATTTCCGTAGTTTTGGTATGAAACACAAAGCTTATCCGTTCAAAGTTTTTTGTCGGCTCCGCTTTCATAAAAGGAATTCCACACATCCTCACAGCAGCAGCTGTCGGTTATGGGCGAAACACCCGTAAATCCTCCGATAAAAAAGCTCTCTGTTTTTATGATCTTAAGCGGTACATTTTCTCTGCCCGAAATACTCACTGAAAACTTGGGACAGGTAAAAAGATTTATTGAGGTTTTATCGTGCATACATGCACTCGGTGATACGCCATGTTGCTCGCAGAAGGCTCTTGTAAACGCTGATTGGTTGGAATAGCCGTATTTTTCACTTATTTTCAATATATCGATTTGGTCGTTTGTCATAATCTCGGTTGCCGCTAAAGATAGTCTGCGTTTTCTGATATATTCGGATATGGGACAACCTACTATAAAGGAAAAAATACGCCTGAATTCATATACCGACAAATTCATTATTGAAGCCAATTTGTTGTAGTCCAATTCTGATGTAATACCCGATTCTATATAGTCAATTACTGCTTCTGTTTTTTGAATTCCGTTGTACATTATTTCACATCCTTTCGTCTATTATTGTACCATAAACAAACGAAAAAGTCTTATCTTTTTTTGCACTATATTGTATGTCAACGGTAATTTCGACTAGGACACTATATAAAAAGCCATTGCAACAACATATTTTGCAATGGCTTTTTAATCTGATTTTTAATTAAACCCTCTTATTTCCCTTGCTCCAGCGCAAATCCAATAAGCCTATCCGCTTGATCTGCCATAAACAGCGGAATATTCAGCACATCCCCGTCCAGCTTCAAATTATCCAGCGAGAAACGAACACGAAGCTTTGTTTGATCTCCGAATAATTCCTTGAACTTCCTTAAGCTCTTGCTCGTAGTGTTTGCTTCAGATTTAACTTCCACTGGAAAGATATCGTTATCCCTCTGAATGAGGAAATCGACTTCATACGGAGGATTCGTCTGACTCCAATAGCGCGGCATGACCTCGAACTGAGTTACCAATGTCTGCAGAACATAATTCTCGGTCAACGCTCCCTTGAATTCGGTAAACAGACGGTTGCCCTCACCGAATGCAGTCGGAGC
Source organism: Clostridia bacterium (assembly GCA_017482055.1). Taxonomy (GTDB): domain Bacteria; phylum Bacillota; class Clostridia; order Oscillospirales; family CAG-272; genus Flemingiibacterium. The sequence goes on along the minus strand of JAFUOH010000001.1, from coordinate 224,278 downwards.
AAGCTGTGCCAGGCGGCGCAAAAGTCCAACGTCTACCAAATAAATCTTGAACGCAGACAAATCGTCATAGGCAGACACGGGAATCCCGGGAGCCGTGCTTCGGTAGACCTTGTGCACCAATCGGGCATCCACAAGCCACTGCAGCGCATCTTCGTATTCCCTTGCTCTCGCGCCTTCCTTGACGACTTTATAAATAAATTTTTTGTTTTCCCTTGCGAGCTGTGAGGGAATGGACTTCCAGATCATCGAAATCTTCGGGAATTCGCTGATGTTCGGATGCTTGGCAAAATCGCGTTCGTATGCGCCGATGATGTTCGACAGTGCCTCCTGCATAGCGTTGACATCACGCGCTTCTGTCCACATGAGTACCGATTCGGGCATACCGCCGGTGACATAGTACATTTTGAGCTTTTCGTAAAGCGGATTGAAAAAGGCATCCGGAATCGGCTCAATGGTATCTACGCTGTCAAGATATGCCGCAAGATTCTCGTCACCGTTGGCAAGCAGAAATTCCGTAAAGGTCATCGGATCAATCTGCATAAAGTTGACCTTACCTACGGGAAATGCCGACGGTTTTGCCAAGGCGATACCGAGAAGCGAGCCTGCACAGGCAATATGATACTGCGGAGCATTCTCGCAGAAATACTTCATGGAATTGATGACCTTCGGACAGTCCTGTACCTCGTCGAAGATAATAAGCGTCTTCTCCGGCACAATTTTCTGCCCGCTTGCAAGCATCAGATTCTGCAGAATCCGGTCAACGTCCTTGGTGGTTTCGAAGAATTGTCTGTATTCCTCGTTTTCATCGAAGTTGAAGTAAGCGGTATTTTCATAATAACGCCTGCCGAACTCCTTGAGAATCCATGTTTTTCCCACCTGCCGCACGCCTTTGAGAATCAGCGGTTTACGGTAGGGAGAATTCTTCCACTCAAGCAGGCGCTTTAATATCAATCTTTCCATATCTTGTCCTCCGTCACACTTTTACAGGAGTTTTTGTGCTGTTTCATCACACTATTATTATACACCGATTCCGCTGAAAAATCAACCGAATCACATAATTATTTACAATTTAGTAGGATGTGATCACGTTTTTTGCGGCTGTGAGGCTAATTTTATCACATTTTATCAGATGAAATCTTTTTACCATTTTCTCTGGACATTTTTCGCTTTATGTGATATAGTGTGTTATGCCACGAAAAGGAGGTAGTGCACATGACGAAAATAAAGCGAAAATTTCATAACAAAACCAAAGCGGCTCTGAGTCGGTGTTTACCGAAACGGTGCCGCTCTCTTATTATAGGAAGGTGAAAGAATGAGCATACTTGAAGATCTGTGGTTTGGCAAATACGTTCTTCTATCAGATCAATCTCCGTCGTCGGAAACCAAGTCGTCATCGTTCTCCATGGCAACTGCAATTATGCCACCCTCGTTCTCGCACCGCGGGAAGTATTTGTAATATACGGTGTTCTTCTTTTTCTCGCAGTTATCCGGCGGCGCAGTCCTCACAACTCCTACCGAATCGGTATATCTAATCGCGCTCAACTCCCCAACAATTTTGTAGTGAAGCGCACCTTCTGCCTTGTTTACGCCGGATTCATCAGCATAGCCGTACTTTATAGAAAGCTCACCTTTTGAAATGGTCGGCAAAATTTCAAACGTTCTCGTGTACACACCGTTGACATCCTTGAACAGCTCCTGTTCCGCCTCCGTCAGGGGCGCAAACGCCGTAGTAAAGGCGTTTCGCATCTCCTCACGCATCAGTGGGGCATCAATCGGTTCTGCGCCTGTGTCGGGCAACGTGTCGGCGTACGCGCACCTCGGCTCATAGCCATAGTTGTTCTCGGAACTCGGTTTGTATGAGATCGGCAGTGCATCACGCCAGCCGGGAAGCATCCGCAGAGCGTATCGGACGTCTCGCTTTGTGAGTTTCAGCAGCTCGGTCAATATCTTCGCCTCAAGCAGTTCAAGCGGCAGATTCTCCTCGCGAAATTTCTTTGTAATTACCGATATCTGCCGCCAATTCGCGTACACCTTCTCGTTCACCGTCAGCGCACCGATCTGTTTTGCCACCATCTTGTGCCACGCGCAGCTGACCTTCGGTTTTATAATCTGCAAAAGCGGAATCGGATTCGCGGGATCGTACTTCAGAAACTCCTTACACAAGATGCTGACAAAAGTCAGCTTCAGATCGGCGAAATAGCTTGAACTGATAGCGTAGGTTTCAATAAACCGCTCAGCTCGGCTGTTGAGGATACCTTCGTACTGCCGTAGTAGATGCGTTTCTTGATCTCAACGTCATCTGGCATATTTGCATCAAACGGAATCGTCGGTACAATCGTCGCATGCGGACGCATGGTAACACCCTCCGCGCATTCGGCGGGATTGGATTTGTCCAGAAGATCGGCAACCTCACGGCTTGAAAAGAAAATCAATGCAAGATTTAACGCTTGCTACGAAATGTAATAAAACAAAAAACACCGATAACTTGTGCTTAACAGCATCGGTTATCTGTGTTTTTTGATGTGCGCTCGGCATACCTGCTCTACAGAAATCATAGACAGCAAGATCTTTAAGAATAAAGATTCTTGGGGAGAATATTGATTAACTTTCATCTGATTTTAGAAAACCATTTGATTTTACCACAGGTTTCTTGTTATGCCAATGAAAAACGCTAATTTTTATTAAATTGTCGAAATGGTTGCTCTCTTGCGATAGGACAGAGGTGAACACCCGAATTGTTTTTTGAAAGCAGTGCAGAAATGATTTCTTGACGAAAATCCTATTTCAAAAGCGATCTGTTCAATAGCTTCGTTGGAATAGGTCAGCCAACGGGCGGCAATGCGTAGCTTTTCTTCAAGAATGACCGAATGCAGAGTCTTTCCCGTACCATTTTTGAATATCTCGGCAAGATAAACGGGATGATACCCAAAAATCTTGCCAAGATATGCGTTTGAATCGATATCGGTGGCGTTATCCCTTATGTATAAAAGAATTCTGTCAACGAGAAGGGTCTGCTTATCCTTTGGCTTATTTAGGCTCAAAAGAATGTCTGCAAGCAGCTTTTTCATCATAGCGGAGCAGAGAGTCTCGGAAAATGTTGTTCCCGAAATATAGGTCTGCACCAAAGCGAGTGTGTCGCTTCGCATAGTCGCGTCTGCGGTTATGATGATAGGCTCTTCAAGTGATTCAACCGTAGTCTTGTCGAAGGTAAGCTCGTCATCGTAAATGTCCCGTGGAACAGGACAAATGCACTGCTTTTTGGCGCAAAATGCCATCGTCATATCAAAATTGATCACCACTGCGCGAACCTTGCCTTTGAAAAAGTATTCGTCATTTATGCCGAGAAATATGAGAGAATTTTCGAAAATGGGAATCTCATTGCCGTTCAGAATGAAGCTTGCCGAGCCTGAAAGAATCAAAAATATGCGGTGATCGTAAGGCTTTCTCGGCCTGTCACCTTCTGTGAGTGTATTCTGGATCATAGCGACTCTAACAAATGGATTGCATTGACTTATTGGTATCATATTTTTGCTAACCTTTATTTTTTGAATTTTTATATTGATTTTAGGTATTGCTGATTTTGCTTGTGTTCTGTATAATTTAATTGTAGCAGATATTTGCGAAAAAATCAATAGAAAGTTGGTGCAGTCAATGAAAAAATATGATTTTCGTGCTCGTGATGCCCTTGGAAACGAGTATGAGTTTGAAGAGAGCAAGACAGAATTCGGCATTCTTCTGACCTTGAAAAAAGAGAATATCAAGGCAATAAGTAACATCTACGCGCTGGGCGAATTTACCGCCGCAAAGGCAGGTAACGGGGGATTTTATGCCATTCCACGCAACATTAATCAGCGCGGTGATATTCTGACACGCTTTGATGAACGCCCCGATTGCGTTCACGTGCAGATAAATCCTATAATGGCATTTCTGGGACTGAAAAGAGACGACGTCTGCTGTCTTGTAAGGATCGAAAGGAATTATAAGATCAGCTTCAGGGTGACCATTAAGGAGGGCGAGTACAAGCTTGAGGCGATCTTTGACCTTGAAAACGAATATATCGATCCCTCTGCAAATATCCCGCCCGAGGATATAAGGATAGAACTTGTCTTCCTTAACAAGGATGCTGATTACAATGATATGGCACGTGCCGAGCGTGAAATCAGACTTTCTCGCGGTGAGATCCTGCCTCTTTCCGAAAAATGTAAAAGAGAAGCCGTAGAGTATGCCCGCAAATATCCACTTGTCCGTATTCGTATGGGTTGGAAACCCAGCCCTTCGCCTATCAAGCATCAAACGGTTGAAAATGAGCCACCTATGCACGTAGCCTGTGATTTTAAGCGAGTAAGAGAGCTTGCCGACGAGTTCAAGCGCCAAGGCATCAAGGGCGCAGAATTTCAGCTTGTCGGTTGGAATATCAAAGGGCACGACGGCAGATGGCCTCAAATATTTCCTATAGAAGAAGAGTTCGGCGGCGAAAGCGAAATGATAAAAACCGTCGAGCACGTGAAGTCTTTAGGCTACGAGATATCCACTCATACCAATCTTCAGGATGCCTACGTCATAGCCGATAATTTCTCGTGGAATGATATAGCCCTGAATAAAAATGGTGAGCCTATCCGCACAGGAGACTTTAGCGCGGGGTACCCTTATTTCGTGTGTACCGGGTGTCAGCTTGAGCGTGCGAAAAGAGATTATCCGAGGATAAGGGTTCTGGGAGAGAACGGAATTCATTATACCGACATTATGTCTATCCTTATGCCCGAGGTATGCCATAATCCCATGCATCCTATGACATTTAAGCAGGGACTTGATAATATAAAAGAGAGTATTGATTATCAGAGAGAGCTTTTCGGCGCGTTTTCAAGCGAGGGGGGTATAGACGCTATGCTGGGTCATATAGATTACGGTCTCTACGTTACTTTTGGCGATAGCTTCGGGCACAGACCCGCTCCCATTGCCGACGAATATATTCGTTTGTGGGAGGTTGCTTATCACGGTACAGTGCTTTATAATCCCTCAAGCCCCACTATAAACTATCCTGTAAAAACACCCAAAGAGCGTCTTGACATAACTATGCTTGGCGGTAAGCCGTCTGTTTATTTTTACTCCAAGTTTCGTACCGGTGGCGCGGCAAACTGGATGGGCGAGGTCGATTTCACCTGTGACACCGACGAGGATATGAAGAAAAACGTTTCGCTCGTCAAGTCGGCTCTTGAGGATTACGAGCCCTTGCGACATCTTCAGCTTGTCTATATGGACAGATACGACGCACTTGGCGACGGCATCGAGGTGGCAACCTACTCGGACGGAACACGCATAGTCGGTAATTATACCGAAGAGGAAAAAAACTTTGAGGGTAGAGTGATAAAGCCATTTGATTACGTAATGATCGAAAAAGAATAATATGTGGTATTGGATTGGTCAAGGCATCGGAGTCATTGCCATGATAGAGTCGTTTTTTATATTTCAAGTGACCGACAGACGAAAAATGGTTGCGCTGAAGCTTCTTGACGACTTTTTGTGGGTGACGCATTTTCTGCTGATCGGCGGATATACAGCCGCTATGACCACCGGAATCGCCGTTTTCCGTGAGATTATATTTTATTTCAAGGATGAAAAGCGGTGGGCGAAAAGCTTATGGTGGGCTATAGGCTTTTCCTTAGCATTTGCTGCTTGTGTCCCCATAACTTGGGTAGATATCTTCAGCATATTTCCGGCATTGGCTTCGATTGTTTCAACATGGGTGTTCTGGGTCGATAAGACAGAGGTAGGAAAGCTTATTCAACTTCCAAGTGCGATTTGTATGTTTGCTTACAGTATCGTGTGCTCGTCCTATTCGAGTATTTTGACGCAGATAATCACAATTACTTCAATAGTCCTCTTTTTTGCAAGAAGCATTAAGAGAAAAGTAAAAAATAAAAAAGGAGTGCAAAAATGAACACTGTAGAAATAAAAAAAGACGGTTTTTATATTGACGGAAATAAATTTATGTTTGTTGGCGGAGAGTTTCACTATTTTCGCACGCTTAAGGGCGGATGGCGTCGCCGTCTCGAGCTTATGAAAGATTTCGGTATCACGGTAGTCACTACCTACGTGCCTTGGAATATGCACGAACCGTCTCCCGGAAAATATTGTTTTGAGGAACATCTCGACCTTGAATATTTTCTTTCGCTCGTAAATGAGTTGGGAATGAAGGTATATATCAGGCCCTCTCCCTATATGTGCGGAGAATTTGAATTTGGCGGCCTTCCTTCTTGGTTGCTTCGTGACAGAACTATGTGTTTGCGTTCCTCTGATGCTTCATTTATGAATGCCGTGGAGCGTTATTACGAAGTCCTTCTCCCCAAGCTTGTGCCATATCTCCACAAAAACGGAGGTCCTATCATACTTGCCGCTGTGGAAAACGAATACGGTAGCTTCGGAAATGATAAGGCATATATGAACGCTTTGGCAGACCTTATGCGTAAACACGGTATCGACGTACCATTCAGCACTTGCGGAGGTATTGATCCCTTTAAATATCAAAACGGTTATCTGGAGGATAGCTGGTATGCGGTGGATTTCCATGCTGTGCCAAATGCTATTGATGAAAATCTTATGAAATTGAAGGAAGTGCAGCCCGACAAGCCGCTTATGAGCGGAGAAGCTTGGGTTGGCGATATTATGTTCTGGGGCAAAGGCTATAGTACGGAACGACATGTGAAGGAAAACGCTGAATTCACAAAAAAAGCACTTGAGCTTGGTTGCATTATCAATTACTATATGTTCTGTGGCGGAACAAACTTTGGCTTTACCTCGGGGGCACTTTCAAGAAATGGTGAAGGCTATGTTCCCCTTGGCACAAGCTATGATTACGGAGCCCCTGTTAGTGAGGAAGGAACTCCTCGTAAGAAGTATTTCCTTATGCGCGATGCGCTTGACGAATATCTTGGCAAACCCAAGCGCGAGCATATATGTCCGGAACATAAAATACAAGCAATTGGTGAGATAAAGCTTTGCGAGGCGGCACCATTGTTCGATAATTCATCCGCCATTGCTACATCTGCGGCAACCTACGGAAGAACTATATGTATGGAGGATCTTGGTCAGAATTTTGGATTTATTCGATACACCACATACATAAACTATACCGATGACCGTGTGCGTCATCTTCACATAGACGAGGTTGCAGATCGCGCTACCGTTTACATTGACGGAAAATATATCGGTTGTGTCTGCCGTAATCAGAAGGCTCCTGATATAGTATTTACTATACCTAAAGAAGGCTGTGAGTTGTCGGTGTTGGTTGAAAATATGGGTCGTGTGGGTTATGGATACGCCATGTATGACCGAAAAGGTGTTCTTGGATGTATGCACTTCGATATAGAAAATCCCGACGGAACCTTTCTCTATAATTACGCGCAGGTAATGGGATTTTCTACCGAAACATTACCCCTTGCTGATATTTCTGCTCTTAAATACGGTGAACCGGATAATAATATCGTCAAAAACGGTGAGCCCTGCTTTTGGCGAGGAAGCTTTAAGGCGGAAGCAGGCGTTGACACCTTCATTGATATGGCAGGATGGAAGAAAGGATGCGTATTTATTAATGGATTTAATGTAGGAAAATACTGGAATATTGGCTCTGCCCGCACTCTCTATATACCCGGAGAGCTGATCTCCGCGGATAACGTTATCGAAGTGTTTGAGATCCATTCACCCAACGACACACGAAGCGTAAGTTCTATCGACCATTCACTTCTTTGTGAGAAGCCTTTGGATCCCACGGAAGCTGACTTCTTGCTTTTGTAAAGAGAAGAGATTATACTGAGAATTTGTGCAAAAAGTATGCAAATCAGATTAATAGCTTGAGTTTTTTATCTCTCTCTTATACTTATAATAGCTATTCCTCGAGCAGCCGCAGAGCTTAAGGACATCCGGATGCTCGAGTGAGCCGCAGAAGTCCTTGGGGTGTTTCTTGATGATGGCTTTGCATAGGAGAGATTTCTTGGTCGTGAGTGTAGTACCTTTAGAAATACCTATCTTGGTGCCGTTCATCTTAGCTTCTCGGATACCTTGAGATAGTGTAAAAATGTGTCTGATCAGAGTAATAGGATTCAGGAACGTCTTTCATCAAAGAATATAGATCATTGATTATACCTCCATGCTTGAGTACAATTTCACATGCCCCGGCATTATACCGCACTGTATCCTTGTTATGTCTGCGATAATACTGATATTTTGTTTGAAACAGCTCCTCCTGCACGGGAGTAGAAGTAACAAAAATCATTTTTTCCTTTGGGAATAAAATTTACATGGTTACGCAAACACGTTCTATATCCTCACAATACCGTTCAAAGGAAATAATAGGCTTCCCATCATGCATAACGAGACCGTCCCACAGACCGGCATTCCAATGAATCACATCCACATCCTCCCCGCATCCAAGCTCATTTTTCCAATCCCAAAGATTGCGTAGCACATAGGCTGCAAAGCGGCAATTGGTTTCGGGAAAATATACTTCTGCCGTATCTTTGAACGCAAGCTTTACAAATTTTCGATATCCCTGACAGATCGAATCTCCGATCAATAAAATCTTTTTCATCGTAATTTTTCCTTGCAATTTCTATTTTCAATTGCACAAAGCGGTGCGTCAAGCTCGATTTTATTTAAGAAAATCGGAATACCTTCGGGAGATATGCAGAACAAAGCTATGGTATTATCAAACTGATTGGTGCAAACAGCAAATCTATCGTCAGCCAACAATGTAAAATCACGAGGTTCTTTTCCGTTACAATCGGTGAGTGCAAGGATCTCCAAATTATCGTCTTTAACTGCCAATGTAATAATGCTTTGTGTGCTGCGTTCCGTGACATAGAGTCGAGCTCCATCCTTTGACAGCTTAATAGCAGCTCCGGAGCCTACTCCCGAAAAGTTTGAGGGCAGCACAGATACGGTGTTGACGCAGTCCAAAAGACCGCGCGCGTATGAAAAGATACTGATACTTCCACCCATTTCGTTGATAACGTATACGAAATCCCCATCCTTTGAAAAAGCAAGATGTCTCGCGCCTGCTCCTGCGGGAGTATCAGCTGACGAAACGAAATTCAGGTTTCTGTCGTATACGAATATCTTGTCAATTCCAAGGTCGCAGCTTAGTATGTATTTTTTGTCAGGTGAGAAAAATACGCTATGAACGTGAGGACTCGTCTGCCTTACGGGATTTATCCCTTTTCCGCTATGGGTAACAAGCTTTCCATCGGACGACCATACACTTCCGCTTATATAGTTTGCGGCATAAAGGTCGTCACCGTCTACCGCAAGGTGGCACGCCACCTCTCCCTCGGTCGATAAAATATCTCCAATCCTTTCGCCGTTCGTCAGACTGAATTTTGCCACTCCACTATTCGGGCTGTCCTCGAAGGGTGCACGCATCAGCACCCAAAGACTTTCATCCTCGGCAGGCTCTATCCACATAGGTGATGGGGCTGAAATAACCTTTTTCGTTTCTATGTTGCCGTTCCCGTCAAGCTCACAACGATACACTCCGCCGTCGGTGACACAGGAGGCAACGTAAAATTTGATCGTATTTCCCATAATTGTTACAGTGCCGTCTGCGTGTCATTCGGGTCGCCGTTACGAGCGAGATCGTATTCCTTAGACCAATCAAGGTCGCGGTATTCCTCGCCGCGGGGATCGGTCTTGATCCAATCAAGGAGCATATTGAGCATTTCCTCGGTCCAAGTATTCTTATCGATCTGCGCCGTGGTAAATTTGCCCTGACAGATCATCTCAAAGCCGAAATCGTCCTTGACGTGCGTTTTTGCCGCGCCCTCAACAACGTCCGCAACGAGATGCGCGGGGATGAACAGCACACCGCCGCCTGCGCCGAAAACAATGTCACCGGGAAGGCAGACCGCACCACCGAAGGAGGTGATGTCATTCCAATCCTTCATCACGAACTCGCGAATAGGCGTGGGATCGATGCCTCTGTAGTAGACCTGCACGTCGGGTATTTTTTTCATTTGCTCCACGTCACGGATACCGCCCCAGACCACCGCTCCGCCAGTCTTGGTGCGGTTACGGATCGCGGTGGTAAGATTTCCACCAAGGAACGTACCCTTATAGATTTTGTCATACATATCACAAACAACCACGTCACGCTCCACCAAGGAGTCGATGACCCATTGGTTGTAGTTGCCCTTGAGTCCGTCCTCCGCGCCGCGATTGAACTGCACCTCGTGCAGATCAGGACGTGTGGGAGCGTATGTACAAGTGACCGCACGTCCCACGAGTTTTCTTCCGTCGTCGTGAAGTGTCTGCAAGGGAGCTTCTCCTCCTCCAACGAACTGATGCTCATAGCCGAGCACGAAAATAGGCTTCCATACCTCCTCAAGTGTCATACTGTAAAGCGCATCAAGGTATTTGTCTGCGACTTTCGGTCTTCCGTCAGGGAATCTCTCTCCCTTCCACAGAGGGGTAAGGGCAATTATTTTTTCTCTGTCGTTAAAGTTCATTTTTTAATCTCCTTCTTACTAAAGAGGAATTCGTATACTTCCTGTGACTATCATTAGTGTAATTTAATATTATAAATCAATTTTAATCGTCTGTTTTTTTGCATTCCATGCAGAAAACTCCAATGTAACCACACGTAGTTCTTTATCCTTAACTCGTATTTCAAATTCCAATTCGCGGGAATTTCCAACAGGCAGGAAGAAATAGTTATCAGTGGCATAAGATAGCGTTTTGTCCTCTACAGCCTCAAGCTTTATCGGGAAAATCGGATTCGCACCGCAATTTTCCACTTTTACCTTTACGTGAACCCTTCGCTCTGCACCATCCATGCAAACGGTCTTTTCCAGTAGCGTTAAGGCACATTCATTCTTGGAAAGCGAGCAAATCTGCGGCTTGAGCCAAGGACCTTTGTCGAAATCGATGTTGTTCTGCGGCGCTGCACGGTATTGTTCCCGGAATACGTCATCTGCCATGCGCTCCAGCACTTTGCACCAATATACGCTCTGATGGAGCAGTCCGGCTCTGTTTTCTGCATACACGCGCAAGAAGAAATACTTTTCCGTATAATCCTCCGGCAGTGTGAATGGTGCACCGGTGAAGGCCTTCTGGTACTCTTCCGACGTAATGTCGCAAGCGAAGGCTTCCCGGCGGATACATTCGAGAGTCGGTGAATAGATTTCACAGCCGACCGTCAGTCCGCGCCATCCGCGAGTATCATCGCAGATCAGGCGGATATCGGGGATGATCGTTTCACCGGGCGCATAGGTGATTTCCCGAAGTGCAAGATGTACAGAAAGCGGTGCATAGGCATTTTTAACGTAATAATACGGCGCAATCGGTTCTCCCAAGCCATCCACAAGTTGGATCGCTGTGGTAGTCCACGGACGCTTGAAGCACCACGGCAAAATGCCACAATTGATCGGATAATTTTCACGCATCGACTGAATCATAATCTGATAGAAATCACAGGAAGCCATTTGTGTGGCTTCACAAAGGTCAGATAAGGTAATACCTCGGATGTTATTCATCACGGATGCCCGAGACATCATTCGAGGAATACGAGCCGGAATGAATTCGGAAAAATGATTGCGAAGCTCGGGATTTAACTGTGTGAATTCTTCCGAGAAAATGTTGGAAAGAGGTTTGTTATATTCCTCCGGCGAGATCTGCTGACGCAAACTCTTGTAATTTGGGAAGCTGTGAATTCCGGATTCAGCGATAAAAGGAAGTTGATCGTAGATCTTACGGTACCACGTAGGCTCCATATCTCTGTATATGTGAGCGCTGCCTTTGTCAGGACTGGTACGCCAGAATTTTCGTGACGGATCAAGATCGGCGATTTCTCGGGAGATGACCCACATTGCGGCATCGTTGTTGATCGCATACGAATTAAACTCGTTGCCACCGGTGTGCAAAGCAAGCGACGGATGATTGCGAATTCGATATAGATTTTGACAAACCTGAGACTGTAAAACTTCCCGATCCCATTTTTCGGTGGTTTGGTTGGCAATAAAGCTATCCTGCATAACCATTATTCCGAGTTCGTCGCAAATGTCGTAAAAGCGATCATCCTCCGGCATACCGCCGCCACTCCAAACGCGCAGAAGCTCAATTCCTTCATTTTTGACCAGCTCCAAAGCCCAGCGGTAATCGGCAGTTGAAATATCGTATAAAAAGTCTAACGGTTGCCAATTCATTCCCTTAAGAAAGATCGGACGTCCATTGATAACAAAGTGGAAATCCTCCCATCTTGTGCGGTGGCGGAGTCCGCTTGAGGGGATATACTCAATTGTCCGTATGCCCGTATTGAAGGTTAGCATATCGAGTAGCGTATCGCCCTCATATAGCTCAAGTGTTACCGCATACACATTTGCTTCTCCCATCTGATTGGGCCACCAAATAAGAGGATTTTCAATTTCAATGTCAATTTCAAAAAACTGACATTCATGGTACTTACTGTCCGCATAAATATACTTTTTGTCAAGTATTTGCACTGTTTTCTCGGAGCTATATGCAAGCTTTCCGTCGTTTTTCTCAACAATTACAGTTCTCACACGCAACTCTCTGCCTGTCGGAACAGCAGCTAATCCCATGCTATAAGCGTTATTATGCGTAAAATTAAGCTCTGAACTGTTATTGAGTACATTATCAAGCTCATTGATCTGCGGATCAGCAATTTCAACAGACAGATGCAATCGTGCGCTGTTTTTATCAATCGACTTTGTGAATATGTATGGACGGCTGATATGTGTTTTGGGCACGATTTCCAGTCTCACACTTCGCCATATACCAAAAACAATAAAATCACCGGTTGAGGATTCGTTGTCTCTGCAGATATTCCACGGAACGATCTCACTCGGTCGGTTGGAATCCTTTGGCAGATCCTTGGGATAGCAACCGTGTCCGGGAGAGGGCGACGTTACTTCGACACACAGTTCGTTTTCTCCGTTGATTACGTAGGAACCCACCTCCATAACCGGGCCTCCGAACATCCCTTCGTGGGCGCAAAGTAGCTGACCGTTCAGCCAGACACGGCAAAAGTACCCCACTCCGTCAAAGCAGAGAAAAACATCCTTCCCGTCGGTATCGCTCATCGTGAAGCTACGGCTAAAGTACCAGATCTTTTTGTCAACCCACTCATACAGCTTGGAGTTGGTGCCGAAATAAGGATCCGGCAAAATGCCAGCCCTCTCCAGACAACGGTAGGTAGATGCGGGGAGAGTTGCGGTGTGAGAATAATCCAACGTCCACGGTTCATCGCAAGATTCATCAACGTACGTAAAGTGCCATTCTCCGTCAAGCAAAAGCTCGGAAGGGTGATGGTCAATATAAAAAGGTGTATTGGGATTCATTGTTGTTTTCCTCCTATGCTTATTTATTTTATTCCGTCAAGAATTCCTTTTAAATATCCAATGGCAAAAAGCCGACCAAGTGCATCATAACCTGCAAGTGTGGACTGCTCTCCCGCCATTGTCGGTACATGATCTACACGAATAGGTACGTTTATGCCATTTTTGACATAGGTTTTCATTAAATTCGCCATATCGATATCACCGTTATCGTGAAATGTCTCGCGGAAATGACTCGGCTCACCTATTGTGTTACGGAAGTGAATCAGGTGAATTTTGTCCGCAAATTCCTCGATAGTTTTTTGGGGGTCCTCACCCATGATGTAATAGGTTGCTTGACACATGGTAATACCGAGGCTATCGCTCTTGACAACGTCATAAACAGCCCTTTTGATATTGGATTTGCTGATCATGATCCGTTCCACGTCGCCAAGGCGAGGCACGGGGGGATCGTCAGGGTGAAGCGCGAGCTTAATACCATATCTTTCGGCTTTGGGAATCACCGCCTTGATAAAATATGTATAATTTTTCCATAGCTCGTCTGCCGTGATCCGCTCTCCCGTCGACTTGAAATCCGCCATGTTGAATTCGGTTACACGCGCGCCGCCACGCTCGGGGTAGTTCGACGAGGTACGAAGCCAGCCAATATGAGCCATCCAGTTGAAGCAGATCGTATCAATCGAGAGTTCTCTCATTATGGGGAACATTTTTATGACCTTTTCGATGCTCTCGTCACGCTTTTCGTCGCCCGCCTTGATGTGGTCGTGTACCTCATTTGGCATAGGCTCGATGACTACGGGAGTGATTCCAAAGTCGGTAAATCGTTTGTGTACTGTTCTCCAATGGGAAGCATTCGTAAGATCAAAGTCTTTGTCCTCCGGCAAACGAATTACTCCGTGGCGAACACCGCATTGAAGCGCGATATCCCACGTCATATCGTGAGTGCTTCTGAAATAATCAGTTAAAATCATATATCCCCCTTAAAGCTTCATGCCGCCATCAACGGGTAATTCAATCCCTGTTATATATCTTCCTGCATCCGAGCAAAGCAAAAGTGCCGCGCCTGCACAGTCCGAGGGCTGTCCCGCAAAGCCGGCGGGAATCCCCGCGAGAACCTTCCTTGCATACTCGGCATCTGCGAGTGCTTCATCGTTACGAGGGGTGATAATTACCCCCGGAACAAGGTTGTTGACGGTCACACCATCTTCCGCTACCTGTTTTGCTACGTTATGTACCAAGCTTTGAATGGCGCATTTGCTTGCAGCATAGACTACCATATGCATATGCGGTCGATATTGTTGAACGCTTCCAACAGCAAGAAAGCGTCCCCACTTTTTCGCTTGCATAGCGGGAATGTATGCTTGCATCAATTCAAGCGTAGAACGAAGATTGACGTTGATCTGGCGATCAAATTCCTCCGCGGATATCTCATTCCACGGAGTGCGGAACTGTACGCTGGCATTTGCCACTACAATATCAAGCTCACCCGTTTTTTCGTATATCCGTTTTATATATTCCGGATCTCCGAGGTCCCCCGTGACCCAAAGACCGCTTTCAAGCTTGGCGGCAACAGCCTGCGCTTTTACTTCGTCCTTTGAGCAATGAATATAAACTTCGGCACCGTAGTCATGTAATACCTTTGCAATGGCATATCCAATTCCTTGCGTAGAGCCTGTGACCAACGCACGCTTGCCCGTAAGATTAAACATTCTTTACCCCTCACATTTCCGTAATTTGTACTTACAAATTTGAGTATAACATTCATAATTAAGTTTGTCAATATATTTCATATTGTGAAATATTGACAGACTGCGACAGTTATGTTATAATGGAGTATCCGTATAATGTAGGAGTATAAGCATGATTTATTCGATACAAAAAGCGATGCATATTCTTGCCATTCTCTCTAACGAGAAAAACCACCCTGTGCCACTGATTGAGATTGCTGCGAGAACAGGATATCCAAAGCCCACCTGCTCACATATTTTGGGAACACTATGCCACGATGGCTATGTGAAGAAAATTTCTCATTCAGAGGGCTATGCATTGGGACCGTCCCTCTATCATCTCACTCGGTACGGGCGATATGAGGAGGAATTTGTTTCGCTTTGCCGCCCCGTTATGCGTTGGATGGAGAAAAAAAGCCACGCAACAACGGTGCTTTCGGTCATTCATAATAATCAGAAATTTATTATCGACTACGCTGACAATGAGCAAAATCTTTTTTTGGAGCATCCAACAATACGAACAGATGATATTTACCGTACTGCCACAGGCAGAGCGATCTTGGCACATATGTATCGTGAGCAAGTAAAAGTAATTTGGGAAAAGTATGGCAAGCCCCCCGCAGGACATTGGGATGAGATTACTTCCTATGAATCGTTGATGGGTACTCTGAAAAAGATACAACAGCAAGAAATTGTTGTTTCAGGGGCTATGGCGAAGGAAGGCGAGCGAAATGCCATAGGATATGCTTGCCCGCTTTTTCGACGAACGACCTGTATCGGTGCCGTAGGAATTGCATGGAAACCGCTTCATTCGGGACAAACGATTGACCCGAAAACGGAGAAGCAACTGTGTGATATTTTGCGAAAAGGTGCAAAGGAGATCATGCACAGACTCTCGTATGAGTACAATTAATAGACGTGTTACTAATGTGTTTCAATGTATGTGACAATATGAAACAATAAATATTAGCCGATGTTATGCCTCTGAAATAATAGGACTGTTTGTAGTTTCGTTTTTGAAAGGCAAAGAAAATAAGCAATCACATAATGCCAAATGATTTTCACAAGCCACCGATCAATCGAAACAAATCGTAACAGCGCAGTAGCCAAAATGGTTACTGCGCTGTTCTCATATATACATTTTATACACACACGCCCCAAAGCTACTCTGCTTGCGCTCCATCAGTTCGGGCGGTATCTTGCTTAAATATTGCCTTCCGAGCGACGAGCTACCGAGATATGCGCCGATATTCGTTCCATTCGTTTGTCATATCGGTTTACCTCTTTAATGCGTATTTTTCAACGTATTCCCACAGCACATCCCATAGGAACGACCGTTTATTCAGAGCAACAACGTACTTGACCGCCTCACTCGGATTACATATCTTCTTGACCAAATCCAAGCACCTTGCGGCAACGGCATCACGATAATCTACACCAAACTCCTTATTGATGAACGCATCCATAAGAGCGACCATTTCGGGCGTATCGTTTTCAAAATGCAGCCTTGCGCGGTCTTGCGTGATATTCTCATTGTCGGTATCGTAATTTTGGAACACACAATCGTTCAGTATCGGCTCGGCAATCGTTTTCACCATATCACCGTCATAGTCTGCACCGCCCAAGCGTTCTGGGATAAGCGAGGTACTGCCAACCATTACGACGTCGGTGAGGTGTGAAAGGTATCTGTCGCGCATATACCCGACCTTTTCGATGGGCGTCACCATTGCTTCCTCGTTCCGCGCTATGTGCGGATTGCGAAGCAAGGTATAGCGCTCTTGTTTTGCATATACCGCGCCCGGAGCGTAAAAATCCGCAGTTCCCGAGAAGGACTCGTCAAGCAACGTGCGGCAGAGCTTCACCGCATCGGGAGATACCATTCTGTACGGCATTATCAAGTTGAGTAAGAACTGCATCAGATCGCCCGAAAGATAGCGGTTATCACCCTCTATCAAGAGCTTGCCCACGGCATAGTTTTTGAGTACGTTCTCAGCCAACGCATCAAGCTCGAAACATTGACTCGGCTTTCTTCTGTCGCAAAGCCCCCTTGGGATTGGTGTCGTCGCGGTCAAATATCCCCTTGAAATCAACGTATGCGATAACGTCGTATAAATCCTCAATAACGGTATCCTCGGTCGGTGCGGTATAAGAACGATGGGCGTATCAATGCGATGCGCCCATTTCCATTATCAGTATATTTTTCTTCTGAAGGGAGGAAAATAATCTATGAAAAACAAGAAAGAACGAGGTAATTGAATGGGGAAAGTTTTAATCGATGAAGAACGCGAGAAGCGTATGGCAGAAGATATATGGTTGAATTATTTCAACCGTTATCTCTTTGAACACGGCACGATTTCTGAAAAGGAATATAAGAAAATGACCGAGCTTATTGCCATTAGAAAATCGAAACGATCTCCCGAAAGGGATGCAAGGTGAGCGTACTCACCTCGGAAGTTACCGCAAGGTACTTCCGATACATAGCACCGCCGAAAAAATCTTTTGGCGAACTTCGACTTTTCTATTGCAATTTGAGGTCGGTTGTGGTATAATGAAGTCGATAGATGATGATAAAACGAACTTTATAGAAAGGATAACAGTATCAGTATGGATATATTAAGTATCAGAACAATGCTACGCACGAAATCAATATATGATATTCCTCTGCGAGTAACCTATTACGCACGTGTTTCCTCGGAAACTGACGAACAAATCAATTCGCTCGATAACCAAATAGCGTATTACGAAGATTTAATTAAGAAAAACGCCGCGTGGACTTTCGTTCCCGGCTACGTTGATGAAGGACTTTCGGGTATCTCCACGAAGAAAAGAAAGCATTTCAATGAGATGATTGCAGATGCAAAGGAGGGATTGTTCGACCTCATTATTACGAAGGAAATCTCCCGATTTGCTCGTAACACCCTTGACTCTCTGCAACACACAAGAGAACTCCTTGGATGCGGAGTCGGTGTATTCTTCCAAAACGACAACATCAACACACTTGACGAGGATGCGGAGCTTCGACTCACCATTATGTCCTCTATCGCACAAGACGAGCTTCGCAAGCTGTCCTCGCGTGTTAAATTCGGGCATCAGCAGGCAATCAAATCAAGCGTAGTGCTTGGTAATAGCCGTATCTTCGGATACAAGAAAGAAGATAAACGCCTTGTCATTGACGAAAGCCAAGCACCGATGGTACGTGATCTGTTCCGCCTTTACGCTACGGGCGAATATAGTATGAAACAGCTTGAAAAGATTTTCTACGAGCAGGGCTACCGCAATTATAACGGCAACAAGATAGCCCACACCACGATGTCGGGTATCATATCCAATCCCAAGTATAAGGGATATTACGTTGGCAACAAGGTGCGTATCGTGGATATGTTCACCAAGAAGCAAAAATTCCTACCGCCTGAAGAATGGGTAATGTTCAAGGATGAAACAGGTGAGATTGTGCCTGCTATCGTATCCGAAGAAATATGGGATAAGGCAAATGAGGTATTGGCTCGCAGAAGCGAGGACGTAAAGAACCGTCAAGGCATCTGCAACCACGCAAATCTGCTCACGGGTAAATTATACTGCGCTCATTGTGGCACGGCATATTATCGCAGAGAGTCCAAGAGTAAGGACGGCAAGGTGAACTCCAAATGGGTATGCTCCAATAAGATCAATAACGGTGCGGATGCTTGCCCTTCCTTCCCGATATACGAGGACGAGATCAAGCCCATCTTGTTCGAGGTGTTCAGCGAAACAAGAGTGGATGTGGAAGCACTCCTTGCAAGTTACGAGGAAATGTTCAAGTCCATGGAAGCGGATGATGAAACCGCCAAGCAGATTGAAGAACAGAAGCGTATCATAGAGCTTTCAGATCAAAAGAAAAACAAGCTCTTGGAGCTTGTTACGACGGGTGCTATTACAACGGCAAATTTCAAATCCATGACCGCTACCTGCGACCGAGAGGTAGAGGAAGCGCGAAAAGCTCTCGCGGAGCTTGAGGAACAGTTATTCACAAAAGAGGAATACCGCAAGCATATCGCAGAGGTAAAAGCAAGGCTCGATGCAGCAGTTAGAGATGCAAGCACTGGCGTTATATCAAACGAATTTGTGGCTCAGTATATTGACAAAATCTTCGTCACATTAACCGATGATGATACAGCGAAGCTTGAAATCAAGATATTTACGGGCAAAAATACGGAAAAATGGCTCCAAAAGCTCGCCGAACATCATCGCGGTCGTACGGGTCACACGATGAAGAAGATGATCGAGAAGTACGAGAACGACCTCAAGGCAGGCAAATAACCACTGTCGCTGACAAGGGGGTGTTGCACTAAAGTGCAGCACCCCGTTATTTTTCGCCGTCCGAGCCGAAGCAAGTCGTACCGATCTGTCGTATCAAGCAGTCTCAGTTTTGTTATGTTCATGACCTCAGACGTTTTTTCGCCTATGACGATGCAGATATGCTTGTTTTGCGTAGCAGCAGCGGTACCCCTCGAGCGCAAGCAGCGCTGTTTTCATTTCAAGTCCCAAGCCGTAGCCGCCGATTCCACCCGAAGCTACCACTCTGTGGCAAGGTACGATAATTGCAATGGGATTTCGATGATTAGCCATTCCCACAGCGCGGCTCGCCTTGGGATTTCCGACAGCGCGGGCGATCTCACCGTATGTGCGCACCTCACCGTAAGGTATGTCAAGCAGCGCCTTCCATACCTTCATTTGAAATTCCGTTCCTTTAAGTGCTAACGGAAGTGAAAACTCCCGCCGCTTACCGGCAAAATACTCGTCAAGCTGCTTTGCCGCCTCATCCGAGAGCGATGACCTGATATCCTCATATACCCCGGGGGTATTTGTAAATTCGGTCACAGCATCATCCGTGTAACCGATATAAAATTCCCCGAACGGGGTCACATATTTTGCATAATGTGTCATATCGCACCTCCGCACTAATGCAGTCCTCGTTACTCACCTTTATTATACATGCTATTTGTTAACACGGTGTTAAATAGGTGCTCGTTTTTGCCGAATGTTCATGTCGTATGCCTTGAAATAAGGCGAAATGTATGGTATAATATGTTTATTATCACGTTTTCACCGATTGAAAGCCGGCAAAATGATAATAGGAGAAACGATATGGTAAATATTTTACTCGAGGGCTACGATATACAAGCGCCTTGGCTTTATGATGAATTAAAGAATTATATTAAACCAACGCACAAAATATCGGTTGTTGCATTTTCATTTCGCGACAGCCGTGTGAAGTCTCTTTTGGATTGGAATGTTTTGTACGGCGAGGACAATGGTAGATTTTACGCCGGCATTGTCGGAGGATTTACAGCTTACGGAGTTTCAAAGGACAATATTTCCTTTATCAATTACTTCACTGATACGAAAGAATCAGCAAGGCAGAAGATCGAAAACGCAGATATTATATATTTTCTCGGCGGACTGCCCGACAGAATGATGGAGCGCATCAAAGAGTTTGATCTTGTTGATGTTTTGTTGAAGCACAATGGGATCATTATGGGTTACAGCGCGGGTGCGGTTATTCAGCTTTCCGAATATCATCTGTCACCCGACGAGGATTATCCCGAGTTCAAGTATTATAAGGGACTGACATATTTGAATGACTTCTATTTGGAGGTTCATTATGAGGGAACAGAAGCACAGAAGGCGTCCATTCAAAAAGTAATTTCAGAGCGCGGAAAAACTGTATATGCGACCACACTTATGAGCGGTGCGATCATTGTTGACGAAGGCGATATTAAACTGCTCGGTGATGTAAAGATGTTCGACGGCACGCAAAAGAAGTAGGTATGAATATCAGAAAAGCAAACGCGTCCGATGCGGTCAAGACTGACAAGTTTGAAAACAGAAAAAGGCGGTTTTGAGATTGAAAAAAGCACTCCTGCCTTATACGATAGTGCCCCCATCTCCCCCAAGCGGCATATGCCTCTTGGGGATATTTTATATCCGCACCCGCAAAAAAATAAACAAACTGTAAATTTGAGAGAGCCCTCTTGACAATCACGTGACCGTATGATATAATCTTATTACAAACAATAGCGATAAATACGCGGAAAGGAGATTAAAATGTAATGAAACTCGAGATTCAGAGTACCTTGATTCCCGGAACCATCATGGACAAAATAAAGATGGGCAATGTTACGGGACTTGAATTTTTAAACAAGATCTTTTATATCACCGACGGCATTATGCTCTCGCAGATCCGCGAGATCTGCGGTATCGACGGCTCCACTCTCCAGAACTGGACCAAGCGCGGCTGGGTCGCAAACGCGCGCAGTAAGCGTTATGACAAAAACCAGTTGGCACGCATACTTATAATTAATATGATGCGCGATTCCATGCAGCTTGACCGTATCGCACAGCTTCTTACCTATGTCAACGGCCGTGCGGGAGACGTAAGCGACGACATTATCCCGGAGTCCGAGCTTTATGACTATCTCTGTCGTGTCATCGATCAATTGGTTGAGGACGAACTTCCCCCCGATGCCGAAAATGTCAGCGACCTCATAAAACGGGTGCTTACCTCCTACGAGGAGCGTACCGCCGGAGCAGCAAAACGGCTTGAGCGGGCGTGTGGGATAATAATCATGACCTACTACGCTACCTTGGTACGCCAAAAGGCGAACAGCATGTATGACGAAGTATTCGCACGCTGATCGTCACTATTTCTATGTAAAGGAGTGCTTATAATATGTTTGCTTGGTGGGATTCTCTCACAGTACTTCAGCAGGTATTCGCCTGCATCGGTATCCCCGCTACACTTATCCTAATTGTACAAACCGTACTGCTTATGTTCGGCATCGGCGACGGTGAGGGCGCAGATGCCGACATTGATCCCGACGGCTTTGACGTCGGCGAAGCGGCAGCTGCGGGTGATGACGGACTCACGCTCTTTACGGTACGCGGCATCGTTGCGATGTTCTGTGTTGGCGGATGGGCGGGTATTGTGTTCGTTGATCTGGGACTTTCCAATATACTGTCAATTCTTTTAGCTTCGGTCTGCGGTATAGCGGCGCTTGTTGGTATAGCTTACCTTATGAAAGCCGTATTAAAGCTGCAGTCAAGCGGAAACATTAGACTCGGCAGTGCCCTCGGAAAGGTCGGAGAGGTCTATATCCCCATTCCTCCGAACGGCGAGGGAAGAGGAAAGATCAGCATCACCGTACAGGACAGACTCATAGAGGTCGATGCGATCTCGGAAAGCACGGAGCCGCTTAAAACAGGCGAGACCGTGCGCGTGGTTTCCACTAACGAGTCGGGACTCGTGGTGGTCGAAAAGGTTGTTAAATAATTTAATTTAAAAAGGAGAAAATACTATGCCAAACATTATGCTGTCAAGCCCCGGAATGGGATCAAGCCTGCTCGTACTTATCTGTGTGATCGCGCTGCTTGTATTAACGACGCTCATCGTTATCGCGTCGCGCTACAGAAAGTGTCCGTCAGACAAGGTAATGGTCATCTACGGTAAGGTCGGAAACAACTCCGACGGAACCTCTCGCTCCGCAAAATGTATCCACGGCGGCGCGGCATTCATTTGGCCTGTTATCCAAGCTGTCGAATTTCTCGATCTGACTCCCATGTCTATAAACGTTGACCTCCGCAACGCGCTCTCCAAGCAGAACATACGCGTTGACGTTCCCTCCCGCTTCACCGTCGGTATTTCCACCGAGGCCGGCGTTATGCAAAACGCGGCTGAGCGTATGCTCGGCTTAAAGCTCGACGATATTCAAGAGCTTGCGAAGGATATCATCTTCGGTCAGCTTCGTCTCGTCGTCGCTACCATGGAGATCGAGGAGATCAACAACGACCGTGACAAGTTCCTTGAAGCGGTATCCAGAAATGTTGAGACTGAGCTTAAGAAGATCGGTCTGCGCCTCATCAACGTAAACGTCACCGACATTACCGATGAGAGTGGCTACATCGTGGCACTCGGTAAGGAAGCGGCTGCCAAGGCTATCAACGATGCTAAGATTTCGGTCGCACAGGCAGACCGCGAGGGTGCTATCGGTTCCGCAAACGCAGAGCGCGACCAGCGTATCAACGTGTCCATGGCAAACTCCGAGGCTATCAAGGGTGAAAATGAGGCTAAGGTACAGATCGCCGAGTCCGAGGCTGACCGCCGTGAGCGCGAGGCTGAGGCTTTGAAGCGTGCGACAGCAGCAGAGAAGATCCAGGAAGCAAAGGCACTGGAAGAGGCATACGCCGCTCAGAAGGCAGCCGAAATGGCGCGTGCTTCGCTTGAAGCGGCTACTCTCGAAGCCGACATCATCGTTAAGGCAGAGATCGAAAAGAAAGAGCTTGAATTAAAGGCTGAAGCTGAGGCTGAGCAGATCCGCCGTCGTGCAAAGGGTGAAGCAGATGCAACCCTCATGAAGATGCAGGCAGAGGCAGACGGTATGCGTGCGATCCTCACCAAGCAGGCGGAAGGCTTTGCGGAAATGGTCAAGTCCGCAGGCGGCGAGTCCAACGACGCTATCCGTCTCATGGTTGCCGACAAGCTGGAGGAGCTCACCAAGATCCAGGTCGAGGCAGTCAAGAACCTCAAGATCGACAAGGTCACCGTTTGGGACGGCGGCAACGCAGGTGCCGACGGCAAGACCGCTACTGCGAATTTCCTGTCCGGTATGATGAAGTCCATCCCTCCGATGAACGAAATGTTCGATATGGCAGGCATGAAGCTGCCCGAGTATCTCGGTACCGAAAAGGGCACCGATGCTCCCGGGGCTACTGAATAAGTATAAATAATGCGCTCACCTCGGGTATTCTATACCCGAGGTGATGAAGTATTTTATCATGAAAAGCAACAAAGAGAAAAAAAAGAATTTTTTTGTACAGCTTGAGAATGAGTTCAAGCGCAGCAAGTCAACATTTATACTGTTTATTGTTCTGCGTACGCTTGTGATCATTATCGGCGTGCGCTCGGTATTCCTCGGCAACTATGAAAATACATTCATGTGTGCGCTCACGCTGGCACTGTTTTTGCTGCCTGCATTCGTTTCCAAGACATTTAAGGTAGAGCTGCCCACACTGCTTGAAAACATCGTGCTGATATTCATCTTTGCTGCAGAGGTGCTTGGCGAATTGGGCGATTACTACATAAAATATCCGCTGTGGGACACCATGCTCCACACGACAACGGGCTTTCTTGCCGCAGCGATGGGACTGTCGCTCATCGACATCCTCAACCGCAGCGAGCGGATCAAATTCAACCTCTCGCCGCTGTTTGTGGCACTGGTCTCCTTCTGCTTCTCCATGACCATCGGCGTCTTGTGGGAATTCTTCGAATTCGGTGCTGACATGTTCTTGCAGACCGACATGCAGAAGGATACGATCGTCACCGCCATATCTTCAGTGGCATTAAACCCCGAAGCTACCAATACCGCCATCAAGATAAGCGGCATCACCGAAACAGCGATCAACGGACAGCCGCTCGGTATCGAAGGATATCTCGATATCGGGCTATATGACACAATGAAGGATATGTTCGTCAACTTCATCGGCGCGGTGGTATTTTCTGTATTCGGCTATTTCTACACCAAGTACACCGGCAAAAACCGCAGTGCGGGCATCGTCGACGGTCTGCGCATACGTCGGCGCGGGAAGTGATCAACTTTATCAGTGCATCCAAGGGCATGCCCCGGGATGCACTTTTTGTTTCATCGCCCGCGAGAGCGACGAAGCATTTTCATAGCCCACCGCATCCGCGGCGTGTGCAAGCGTCATACCGCCCGCGATAAGCTCGCGTGCCTTCAAAAGGCGGTAGGAACGCAGATAAGCGTAGGGCGTGACCCCCATGACACTGCGAAAACGTCGGATAAAATAGTTCACCTCAAACCCCGCAGCAGAGGCAAGCTCGGTCACGGTCAGCGGCGCTGCATAGCCGCGGCGAATAGTTTCAAGTGCGGCACATACTGCTGTGTCCGAGGAATATGGGAGCGCACGTATATTATTAAGTTCTTCAAGCAGCAGTGACAGCAGAGCGTGGAGTATATGTCTGTACCCATCATAGCCGTCCGTGCGCGGGCTTACGGTATTACCGCCAACGTGCAGCATAGACTTACCCATTTCCGAAAACACCGTCTGCGCGGCTTTGAGCGTATACATTACCGAACTATTGGCGGGAACTTCGTATATTATGGGTGCATTTGAAATAAGCGGCGGTGTTGTGATGAAGTCAAAGAAAAGGTGGTCTATGGGATCGGACGGGGAGCTTTCATATTCGGCAGCAAGATTATAGGGGTGTATGTATATCTTCCCCCTTTCAAGGGGGATCCTATTCCCCACGGCATCGCTCATGGAGCCCGTACCGCCGAAAATATAGTAAAGTCGCTGTTTTTTGATGCGGTCACGTATGTACCAGCCGTCCGGCACGACGGTGCAGCCTGCGATGTCGGTATATATTGAACCGTTTTGCATGATATCCTCCGAAAAAAGCTTATTTTAGTCATTATTATCATTATTTCGGTCATGTACAATTGTCTGTATATATTATATAATATACCCGCAGGCTTGATTTGTCAAGTCGATTATTGTATAACGGAGGCGGTATTTATGACAAATAAGGAATGGTTCAGACAGGCAGGCTTTGGTATGATGGTACACTTCGGGCTTTACTCCGTACTCGGCGGCGAATGGCGCGGCAAACGTATGGGGCAGTACGATATCGGTGAATGGATACAGGCGCAGTTCCGAATTCCAAACAGTGAGTACCATCGGTTAGCGGACGTATTTGACCCCATATATTTCGATGCGGAGGAATGGGTACTGCTCGCCAAGGAAGCGGGTATGAAGTATATGGTGGTCACAAGCAAGCATCATGAGGGCTTCTGTCTGTTCGATTCGGAATACGACAGCTTCAACTGTGTCAAGGGCTCCCCATTTGGTCGAGACATCATAGCAGAGCTTGCGGAGGCTTGTTACAAGCACGGTCTGAAGCTTGGACTTTACTATTCCCAGGCTCTTGACTGGAGTCATCCCGACGGCGGCGGTTACGGTGTGGCGAGACCCCATCCCAGCGCCGGCACATGGTGCAACTGTTGGGACTTCCCGAACAATAGTGAGAAAGATTACACGCGACTTTTTGAGACCAAGATCAAAACGCAGATGAAAGAGATACTCACAAAATACGGTGAACTGTGTCTTGTATGGTGTGACACTCCGCTCGATATGACAGTGGAGCAAAGCCGCGAAATTTACGATATGATAAAGCGGTACCAGCCGAACTGTCTTGTAAACTCCCGAATCGGCAACGGGCTCGGTGATTACCGCTCCTGGGGCGATAATCAGATACCCGACGAATACATGAAGGACGGTCTTTTCGAGACGCCGGCAACGCTCAACGACACCTGGGGCTATAAGTCTTACGACTGCCACTGGAAGTCTGCAGAAAAGGTCATTGAGCTTAAAGATCATTTAAGCGAGCGCGGCATCAATTATCTTTTGAACGTTGGTCCAGATCATCTCGGACGCATCCCCGCACCTGCGGCGGACATACTCCGCGAGGTGGGAAAGTCGCTGCAAAAATAGTAAAAGGTCTCCCTCAAGCACCGAGGGAGACCTTTCGCTCTATTCAAATATACAAACGCAAAACCGTTCACCCAGCACGTCGCGAAAATCGTCCAGGATACCGTCGGCGTAAGCGCCGAGGTTTTCCTTTGCACGCCCGGCGTT
The DNA here is from genome assembly GCA_017482055.1 of Clostridia bacterium. GTDB lineage: Bacteria > Bacillota > Clostridia > Oscillospirales > CAG-272 > Flemingiibacterium. The sequence goes on along the minus strand of JAFUOH010000001.1, from coordinate 197,520 downwards.
TGTGATGACCACCGCAGTGTCACGGGGCAGCTCCGAGAGACAGTCGTCCAACGCGTCCAGATTTTTGCCGTAATAGGTGGGGAAATTCAAGGACGCCGCTATGTATTCGTGCGCCGCCGACTTGTTCGTAAAACGCGCACCGTCAAGAATTATGACCTTCATACCGCACCGCCTTTATTCCTCACCATAGAGGAGCGTAAACGACTCATAGTGGTCGCCCGTGTAGTAGATAAGCCCGTCGTTTGAATAAACGATACGCTTTTCGCCCCGCTCGGACTTGCCGTATGTGTCGATGTCACACTCATAGTACACCCTGCCGTCCTTTTTGGGAAGCAGACCCTCACGGTTGCCGAATTTGTCTCCGCCGATGGCGGCACCCTCACGGTAACGCTCCACTGAACCGCCCTCCCAGCCGAGCTTACCCGCCTCGGACTTGGTGATGAAGTTTTTGGGGAGCTTATTATAGGTGTGGAGATACAGCGCAACGTTATCCTTGCTGTAATAGTAACCGTCCTCGTCGATGACAGACTCGGTCACGGCTTCGGTGGTGTGGGCTGGCATCGTATCGGCTTCCGTTACAACGCTACCTGTGTCAGATGTAGCTGTTGTTCCGTCTACCTCGATCTCGTCGATCAGATCGATTATATCGCCCGCCAGCGTTAAACCCTCGCCTATGTCCTCCGCACTGCATCCGACAATTGAAAACAGCATAAATACCGCAAGCAGAAGTGCAAGCGGTGTGCGCATAAGATTCATCAGCTTATGAAATTTCATTTCGTTGGTCCTTTCCATGGTTTGTTTAAGTAGATTATACTATATTTGATTCTATTTGTCAATATCGCGGCAGAAACATAAAGGGACTGTTTACACAGTCCCAACGGTATTATTTAAAAAAATTCTTAAGTCCGAGCAGTCGTCTGAACTTGATAAGATACAGCGTGATCAGTTGAGTTGTGGCGAGATCGTATAAAACAAATGTAAAATTGCATATACCGAACAGTGGGAGCGTGAAGCCAAGCCCTGTGTCGGGTATCTTCATAATGTAGTTTGCGACGATTATGACGATTATCATCATAAGATTGAAGCAGCTGAATTTGAGCACCCACGACACGATATAGTGAAGCCGCTCAAACATAGCCTTGAAGATAGGATAGATACCGCCGAATATGAGATACAGCAGTGCTCCGAATTTGTCCGGTACAAGGAGTATCGAAAGTATTCCCGCCACAAGCCAGATGAGATACGGATATCCGCCGCCCAACTCTATTACCGCGATCATAATAAGGAGCGATGCAAGCGCCACCGATGTAAGATCAAATATGGTAATAATAGATCCCAACAGCAGTATTACAACACTCAGCGCCGCGAGAATAGCGGCAAGAGCGATCTTTTTTGTATTTTTCATAAAAAGCTCCCTAACAGCAGGAAATCAGATCACCGCCGCAGCATTCGCACATACAGTCGGCACAGATAAGTCCCGTGCAGATATCGCACGGTGACGTGCTTACATTGCGCGCCGTGCGGTAACCGCCGCCATAGCTCTGCGTGTTCTGACGTATGCGTTCAAGCGTTGTGCGGTACTCGTTATTCGAGGGATCAAGATAGCAGGCAGTCTCAAGATACTTCTGCGCGTCATAATACCAGCCGCGCTGAATAAGCACGCAGCCCTTGAGAAAATTCCACTCCGCATTGCGGTTCGTTTGACCTACCGCGTCAAGTATCAGCTCCGCATCCGAAAAACGGCGGGCATTGATAAGCTCGCGCACACGCGTATAGTCACTGTATGAGCCCGACGAGGAATAGCCCGTGCCGCTCTGTGAGGAATATGAGCTTCCTGCGGCGCGTTCCTTCTGTATCTGATCGTACGCCTCGTTGACCTCTTTCATTTTTTCTTCCACCAGATCGGAAAGCGGATTATTTACGTAGTTGTCGGGATGATATTTACGCGCAAGCTCACGATAGGCTTTTTTGATCTCATCATCGGTCGCAGTGCGTTCAACGCCAAGCACCTTATAAGGGTCGTTCATATATTTCTATTCTCCATCTTCCGCTTTTTCGGCGGAGTTTTTGTTAAGTATGCGCTCGCAAAGCTCGGGGAGTCCCAAATAGATTATGTTGCGTATCAGCTCGCCGTATTCCGGCACCGCGGAGAAGTCAATAAGCTCCACCGCTCGCTCGACACCCATGAGCTCCATGGTAAGCGCGGTTTTTATATTTGGTATATGCTGTTCAAATTCAGCTTCGGGCTCCTTATACATCATGCGAAACGGGTTGTATGCGCCTGTTTTTATGTCGGCTTCCAGGTCATCCGCCGCATCTATGATGTAAATAAATCTGCCGATATGACGTCCGATAACATTTGCAATGCGGTATTGCGGGCTGTCGGTCTCAAAGCCATAGGCGCACACATATGCCATAAGCTCTCCGAAAGGCTCAGCTGCACGGTCAAAGGAGTCACAGCGTTCAGCCTCCAAACGTGACAACTCGGCAAGCTTGTCTCGAATGAATCCCTCCGCATCAGAATCCATCTCCGCACGCTTTCTCATGATCGCAGCTATTGGAAGCACCAGCCGCGCACCGAGACGTTTTATACCGCGGTCATCGCTTATATCGTCGCATACCTTATGATAAGTCAGCACCGAGGACAGTCTTGCACAATAATCAAGCTGTGCGGCATCCGCAAGTACCGCACGCTTTTTTGCGGGATGAGCGATACAGCGGCGCTTTTCGATCTTTCCTCTCTCCCCTGCCAGCGCCATACGCACAACAGCGAGAAACACAAAATCGTAGCTCAGCGACAGCCTTGACACACAGGTCGTATTTCTTCCAAGTGCCGCACAAAGTCCGCAGTAAACCGCACGGTAAAGCTCATATTCCTTGACCTTCAGCTCGGCGGCAACGGGTTTTATATATCCGAACATCTCGCAAGCCTCCGATCTTATTTTATATAATTTTACTCCAAACTCGTTTATTACGCCTTACGACAGATTGAACATTTTGTAAATCTTTTGCGTTATGGCGTAAAATTGTTTGGGCTCGGATAGTTTTTACATATGGGAGAACGCAAGCATATCGCACTCGCCCACATCTTAGCGGCAAAAAAGGCTGCCTGTACCTCGCGGTGAGACAGCCTCGTTTGATTTATTCGGCATCGTCGGATTTTTCACTTGCTTCTTCGGGAGTAAGCTTGGTTATTTTTACTTCTTCCACGAGTTTATCGTCTACCTTGGTCACCTCAACATGCAAGGCTTCATAATCGAATGCAATGCCTGCCTCGGGGAATTCACCCAACTGCATCGTGACCCAACCGCTGACGGTCTGCGGAAGCTCGTCTTCATCTTCGGGCTGCATCTCGAAAAGCTCGAACAATTCAAGCGTTCGGGTATCGCCGGTCAGCGTTACTGTGCCATCAGAATTCTCGGTCACCTGCTCGATCACCTCATCGTGTTCGTCCCAAATATCACCCACAAGCTCCTCAATAACATCCTCTAATGTAACGATACCCATGGTACCGCCGTAGTCATCAAGCACTACCGCCATGTGAGCCTTTGCCTGCTGGAACTGGGTGAGCAGCTTTGATATCTTTACGTGACAGGTGATGAGGAACGGCTTTTTGAGAACAGATATAATATCGGAATTTCCCTCTTTGCAGGTATAGAAGAAATCCTTTTCGTGAAGTATACCGATAATGTTGTCTATTGTCTCCTCATATACAGGAAGGCGAGAGAAGCCCGTGGTGTGGAATATCTCGGTGATCTCCTCAAATGAGGTATCCTTTTCTATCGCAACCACGTCAACACGTGGTGTTATGATGTCGGCTGTCTCGGCATCGACAAATTCGATGGCAGAGCGGATAAGCTCGCCCTCCTGCTCGTCTATACCGCCGTCTTGCTGTGCCTCATCCACTATGGTCATTATCTCATCATCGGTCATAGCCTGAGTTCCGCCCAGCTTGAATATCTTGGCAAGCAGCTTCTTCCACATGCGAAAGAAGAAATTGAGCGGTGTAAACAGAACCATTACCACACGGATAACAGGAGCTACAGTCATCGCAAAGCTGTCGGGCTTTTCCTTGGCGATGCTTTTCGGAGATACCTCTCCGAAAATAAGTACCAGCACAGTGGTCACCGCAATTGACAGCGCCGTTCCGCCGGTCGGGAACCATGAGATGATCATCACCGTTGCTATCGCGGTAAGACTGATATTTACAATATTATTGCCTATAAGTATGGTGGAAAGCAGGGAGTCGTAATCCTCCGACAGCTTGAGCACCAAAGCCGCACGCTTATTCCCGTCGGAAGCTAAATTCTTCATACGTACGCGGTTGATTGTATTAAAAGCAGTTTCGGTCGCCGAAAACATGGCGGACATTGCGATAAGTATCACTATCGCTATGATCATTGATATTGTATTGCCGTCAAGCATAATAATCTCCTAAAATAATTAAATCATTGATGATATAGTATAAGGTCGCTGTACCTGTTTTCGGAGATCATGGCGGCGCTATATGTGTCGCTGTCATGTTACTCGGTGCCGTGCATCGTCGGGCAGGTGTGGGGTTATCACTCATGGGTAATTATCACTCCTTTTCATATATAATACTATTATTATACATGATGAAATGTAATATTGCAAGGTTTTACGGGAAATTTCTCGGAATTTTAATAATTAACGGGGTTTATTAGCTATTTTTTCGTAAACTCGCGTTTATTTATTGACAAACCGTCCAAAATGCGGTATCATTAACTTAGTACGACCATACAAACGGAGGAAAACATTATGATATACAATCGCTACAGCGATAAATTGCTGCTGAAACTCAAAAACACCGCCGATATATATTCAAAGCTCATTTTTACAAAGGTAGGCGAGCTTGAAGCGGCGCAGTATCTCGAAACCGAGGAGCACTACCGCTCGGTCCCGGCCGAGGGCTTTGCGCCGCTCGATGCCGGAAGGCGCTGGGGCGGTGAGTGGCAGACCATGTGGGTCACGGGAAAAGCAACCGTTCCCGAATGCGCAGACGGCAAAAAGCTGTTCTGCGTGGCACGCACAAACGCTTATGAGATCCTTTTCTTTGTTAACGGCAAGCCTTGCGGTATATTTAACAGTAAGAACGACTTCATCGGCGCCATGCACTGCGCCGAGCTTATCTGCGAGAATGCCAAGGCAGGCGATACCTATGACCTCGCATTTGAATGCTACGCAGGTCACTTCACCACAGGAGCCGCTCCCTACAGCAACTATGGCTGTGAAACATCAAACAACGCCGCTTTCATCCGCACCTACGAGGGTATAGACATCTGTGTAATGGACGAGATCGTCAAGGATTTCGTTTTCGACCTCACTGCTCTGCTTCAGCTTGCCATCAAACTACCCGCCGACAATTTTCTGCGTGCCGACGCAAGATGCGCCCTTGAATCCGTGCATGCGGAGCTGCTTCGTTTCCCACTCGATCACACATCCGAGGCGTGGCACGAGTCGCTGATGCGCTGCCGTGAGATAATGGCAAAGGTGCTTTGTAGAAAAGCGGACGATGATACACGCGGCTATGTGGGCATCATCGGTCACTCCCATATGGACACAGCCTGGCTGTGGCCCATATCCGAGACTGTCCGCAAGTGCGCCCGTACATATGCAAACGCGCTCTCACTGATGGAGCAGTATCCCGAATATAAATTCATTCAATCCTCTGCACTTCACCTTGATTGGATGCGTCGCTATTACCCCGATATTTTCGAGGGCATCAAAAAACGTGTTGCCGAGGGACGGTATGAGCCAAACGGCGGCGTATGGGTGGAATGCGACTGCAATATCACCTCGGGTGAGGCAATGGTACGTCAATTTCTGCTTGGACAGCGCTTCACGCGCAAGCATTTCAACTACACCTCCGATACCTTCTGGCTCCCCGACACCTTCGGCTACAATGCCGCCATCCCGCAGATCATGCGCGAATGCGGCGTGAAGTATTTCTGCACAACTAAAATGAGTTGGAACGATCTTAATGATTTTCCTCTTGACACCTTTATTTGGCGCGGTCTTGACGGAAGCGAGGTCACGACTCACCTTAATCTCATGCACCGCTTCCCCGATGCGGAGCAGGTGATTTTCGCTGCCGGCAGCATCAAGCACCGTCAGGTATACGACGGCAAGCTGATCGCCTACGGCTTCGGCGACGGCGGAGGAGGCCCCACCTACGGAATGCTTGAAGCGGCGCGCCGTGTAACAGGACTTGCGGGTATGCCCACGGTGGAAGAGACCACCGTCTCCGATTTTATGAAGCGCATCGAGACCGACGCAAAGGATCTGCCGATATATAGCGGCGAGCTGTATCTTGAGCTGCACCGCGGTACGCTGACCCAGATGCACGATATCAAGCGAAACAACAGAAAAGCCGAAACAGCACTTCATAATATGGAGCTTCTTGCCGTACTGGCGGGAAGCGGCAAGAGCGAATGCAGTGACGAGCTGTGGGAATGCCTTTTAAAAAATCAGTTTCACGATATTCTTCCCGGCACATCCATCTCTTGTGTAAACGACCTTGCACGCCGCGAGGTCACCGATGTCATCGCCCGCGCGGATGCCGAGACGGCACGTCTTGCCTCAGGGCTCACAGAGGAAGGTAATTGTATCACAGTCATTAATCCCCTCTCCTTTGAGCGCGAAGATCTTGTATATCTCGACGCACCCATAGGTCAGCCTATCACAGATATCTGCGGCAGAGAGCGCTATGTAGCAGACATTGGCGAGCTTCCCGCATACGGTGCAAGATCTATCGAGCTTCGCGATCTTCCAACCGATCTGTCGCTGAAATTTGACTACGATGAGGCGTCAAAGATCGTACACACCCGCTTTGTCACGGTAACACTTGACGATAACGGATATATTTCCTCGCTTAAATACAACCAAACCGGCAGAGAGATACGCCGTGAGGGCGGCGCGCCGCTGAACAAGTTCTATCTCACGGAGGATATCCCCAACAACTACGACAACTGGGACATAGACTACGATGTCTTTTTAAAGAAGCCGAGCCGCGTGGAATTTCTCGGAAGCAAGCTCGTTGCCTGCGGAGCGTACGAGCTGCGCATCCGCTCGGAATACGCCATCGGCGACAACTCGCATCTAACCCAGGATATGATATTCAATTCGAAGTCCCCCCGCATTGATTTCCACACCCTTATTGATTGGAAGGAAAAGCATGCGCTCTTGAAGGTCGGCTTTGACGTTGATATTTCTTCCCCTACGGTCAAGAACGAGATCCAGTTCGGTCATATGGATCGCCCCACCACGCGAAATAACAGCATAGAAGCGGCGAAGTTTGAGGTCTGCAACCACAAGTGGACCGACATCTCGGAAAGCCGTTTCGGCGTGGCACTGCTCAACGACTGCAAGTACGGCATATCCGTTGAGGGCTCGGATATGCGTCTGTCGCTTCATCGCGGCGGCTGTCGTCCCGACACCACGGGAGACGAGGGTGTACATGAGTTGACCTACTCCCTACTGCCCCACGAGGGTGCTTTCGGTGCGGAGAATGTAGTCCGCCCTGCGTACATGCTCAATTACGCTCCCATCGTCGTCCCCGGCAAGCTGACAAGCGAGCTTACACCGCTTATAAAGATCAGCGAATCCAATATTATCTGCGAGGCAGTCAAGCCCGCCGAGGATATTCCGAACGCGTACATTGCACGCCTCTACGAATGCGAGCGCTGCCGCACCTCCTGTGAGCTCACCCTCGCACCCGACGTGAAAGAAGCATATATTGTAAATATGTTAGAGGAAGTCAAGGAGCGCCTCGACATCGTTGACGGGAAGGTCACGATAGACTTTAAGCCGTTCAAGATAGTCTCGCTGATGTTGGTACGTTGAGTGTTGATCGTGCGGAAGTTACGTAAAGAGGATGTGCTCGCTTACATCCAAACGAAAAATATAGGCAAAAATGTAAAAAATGTCGAATAACCCCTTGATTTTTCGCCGAAAATATATTACAATATAGAGTAGTGAAAAATTTCACGATAGAAACACCTAAAAATAATTTCATATGCAAAGGAAGATAAATATCATGGCAAAATTCAGAAAAATCGGCGTACTCACCTCCGGCGGCGACGCCCCGGGTATGAACGCGGCTGTACGCGCGGTCGTACGTTCCGCACTGGCACGCGGTGTTGAAGTTGTAGGTATCTGCAAGGGCTATACCGGTCTCATCAGCGGCGAGCTCCGCAACCTTACCTCCATGGATGTTGCCAACATCACCGGTTGGGGCGGTACCATTCTCTATTCCGACCGCTGCGACGAGTTTGCTACCGAGGCAGGCATGGCTAAGGCTATACAGGCCTGTAAGGATAACGAGATCGACGGTATCATCGCATGCGGCGGTGACGGCACCTTCCGCGGTGCTACCGACCTCTCCATGCGCGGTATTCCAACCATCGGCATCCCCTGCACCATAGATAACGATATCACCTCCACAGATTATTCCATCGGATTTGATACCGCTATGAATACCGTTCTCCACGCGGCTGACTGCCTGCGCGATACCTGTGAGTCTCACGCACGCGGCGAGGTCATTGAAGTAATGGGACGCGACGCGGGTTACATCGCTATCGAGTGCGGTATCGCATGCGGCGCTAACGCTGTTGCGGTCAAGGAGCTTCCCTTCGACGAGGACGCATGCATTGCAAAGCTCATCGAGCTTCGCGCAAAGGGTCAGAGAAGCTTCCTCATCATGCATTCCGAGGGTATGCCCAAGGGCTTCGGTGAAAATCTTACCGAGCGTATGAACAAAGAAGCTAACATCGACTCCCGCTTCATCCGCCTTGCACACATGGTACGCGGCGGTGCGCCCACACTCCGCGACAGACTTACCGCAACCCGTATGGGCGATTTCGCAGTAGATCTCGTACTTGACGGCAAGTCCGACCTCGTAGTCTGCGAGCGCGACGGCAAGCTGGTTGCCACCGACATCGCGTGGGCACTGGTTACCGACCGTATGTACAAGAATAAGCTGAAGGACGGCGACCTTGAGAAATTCAGTGCCGAGCAGCTTGAAGCGATGAAAGCTCGCTGTGCCGAAAAGAGAGCAGTCCTCGAGGACCTCATGGACGTTGCCAAGACCATCGGCAAGAACTGATAACCAAAATATAACGGCTCCGCTTTTGTGGCGGAGCCGTTATTCTCGCTTTCCGAGAATTTTTCTCAAATAATGCGCGCTTGTGTTTTTTCACGACTTGTGTTATCATATAGTTGCCGGTAAAAACACATCAGCGCTGAGAAAATACGAGGTTTATTATGAAGCTTGATCTTGGATATCATATTAAAAACAATCGCCGCATTATGGAGCTTACGCAGGAGGAGCTTGCCGCGGAGCTCGGCGTATCCCCACAGGCAATCTCTCGGTGGGAAAACGGCACCACCTATCCCGATCTTGAGCTGCTGCCCACCATCGCAGCATTTTTCGGCGTGTCGGTGGACTCAATGCTCAGCTGTTCATCCGAAGCAAAGGAAAAAGTCTGCACAGAACGCAGTGAGCGCTTTGTCAAGGCGGCAAACGAGTCGGATATTACGGCACTTATCTCGGTAATACGCGAGATCAGACGGGATATGCGTGAATGCCATGAGTACAACTTTTTCGAGATGTACAATTCCATCTGGAATAATAAGCTTTACGAAAACAAGGATGTTATGGCGGAAATCCGGCTTCTTACCGATGCCGCGCTGACCCACTGCTCGCGGTATGAGCAGTACAATATCATTCACCACATGGCAGAGCTTGAAGACGACGAGCATATCGACGGGTTTATCCGCGAAAATGCCGTTCGGGAGGATCTTACCGAAGCCAAGCTGCGTCTGTACCGCTACCGCAGACGCGGCGATTGGGAAAAGCATGAGCCAATACGCAAGTTCCATCTTTGGTATACCATCGACAATCTCACAAGCGCCCGCGCCAATTGGACGAGGCTCGGTAAATTTGAGCCGGAGTATACAAAGTGGCACTGCAAACTCAATCTCGACTATATCAACGCCGTGTGCGATCTGTCGCCATCGTATGAGAATATTGTAAGCGGTTTTGGAGGCGTCGATCTGTTCTGTGAATGCCGCGTAACTATCGGTATGCAGTATGCAGAGGCACTGGCGAAGCTCGGAGAGTATGAAAACGCGCTGACCGTGCTCGAAGATATCGCGTCGCTCGTCGAGCGTATCATGGCTATCGACAACAAGGAAGAATTTTTGATCGGTACCACATCGCCCGCACTTGAAGGCTTTACAGCAAAAGCACGATTTTACTGTTTAGAGCAAAATGATGGCTTCAAGCACCGCGAGTTGTGTCTTAACTTCGAATACGATTGGAACACCTGGATACTGCCGCGATGGTATATCGAGGACCTCGACGGCAAGTGGTTCCACTCCATCCGCGATGATGAACGGTTCGTAAAGATATCAAAGCGCTTGGAGGCTTGTGATCTCAAACAGCCTGCATGCTGTGAATAAAGATCGATAATATTACACAACAATTTTGGCAATATCTCACACCTTAGCCCCTTGACAGAGTGAAAATAATAATATATAATGTATACAGAGACGTTTTGCGTCTTCATACATATGAAATTTTTTCATTCAGAAAGGATATATATTATGAAACTTCGTGCACCTGCTGTACCGCTTATTACCGTTGACCCATATTTTTCCGTGTGGTCGGATTCCGACACACTTACAGAAAACGATACCGTTCATTGGACCGGTCAGCGTAAGATGACCAGAGGCGTCATCCCCGGCGACGGCTCCGACAGACGCAATATGATTCGCGGTGTGCTGAATGTTGACGGTATCGACTACCGCTTCATGGGTAAAGGCGATGCGGATGAGCTCGCTCAGACTGACGTTGATATCACCGCGATGTATACGGCTTACACCTTCGAGGGTGCGGGCATCAAGCTCACAGCAACATTTTTCACCCCCCTTATGCTGGATGATCTCACCACTATGACCCGTCCCGTAAGCTATCTGAAGCTTGCGGTCACCTCCACTGACGGTGAGGCTCATGTGTGCAAAGCAAAAATTACCGCTTCCGAGGAGCTGTGCCTTGACACCGTGGGGCAGTTTGACATCACCGTTGACACGCTGAGCAGAGATGGCATCGACATGGTGAAAGTGGGCAGCGTTGACCAACCTGTGCTGTGGCGCTCGGGCGACAGCGTGCGCATCGACTGGGGATACTTCTACATGGCTGCAAAGGGAGCTTCCTTCGAAAAGGGCAGCTTCACCGAGGTGACCGACCCCAAGGCAGGTACCGAACGCACGGTGCGCACAGTCACCATGGAGACCTCCGTTGACGGCGAAGCGCTTATAGAGTTCGCCTACGACGATATTTATTCCATTGATTATTTCGGCAGCAAGTTAAAGTCCATTTGGAACAAGGATGGTAAGACCATCGAGGAAGCTGTTGTTGAAGCATACGCAGAGTATGATACACTTCTCTGCAAGGCAGTCGCTTTCGATGAAAAGCTGCTGGTTGATGCCACCAAGGCAGGCGGCGAAAAATATTCCGATCTCCTTAGACTTGCGTACCGTCAGGTAATCGCCGCACACAAGCTGGTGGTCGATACAAACGGCGAGCTGCTGTTTATCTCAAAGGAGTGCTTCTCCAACGGCTGTGCGGCGACTGTTGACGTAAGCTACCCCTCCATCCCCATGTTCCTCATATACAATCCCGAGCTTGTGCTCGCAATGATGCGTCCCGTTATGAAATTCGCCAAGTCCGATGCATGGAAGTACGATTTTGCACCGCACGACGCAGGACGGTATCCGCTTGTCACCGGTCAGGTGTACGGTCTTAACAAGGAGACCGGCGAGCTTAAATTTGAAATGCAGATGCCTGTCGAGGAATGCGGCAATATGCTTGTCATGACAACCGCCTATTCGGTTGCGGCAGACAACTATGATTTTGCCAAGGAAAACCTTGACCTCTTCGAGCAGTGGGCAAACTACCTTATCAAGTACGGTGTAGACCCCGAAAATCAGCTCTGTACCGACGACTTCGCAGGTCATCTCGCACACAACTGCAACCTGTCGCTGAAGGCAGTCATGGGTCTTGCGGGTATATCTGTCCTGTGCGAAAAGCTGGGCTTTGCCGATAAGGCTAAGTCCTACATGGAGGAAGCGCGCAAGATAGCTATCAACTGGCTGCTCCGTGCCTCCAACGGCGACGGCAGCTATCGTCTGGCGTTTGACAAAAAGGGCACCTTCAGCATGAAATACAATATCGTATGGGATAAGCTGTTCGGCACGGGACTCATTCCCCAGGATGTATGGAACGGCGAGACACGTGCAAACCGTACTCATTTCAACGCTTACGGTATGCCTCTCGATTCAAGAAAGAGCTACACCAAGTCCGACTGGATCGTTTGGACTGCGACTCTCTGCTCCACCAAGGAGGAGTTTGAGTCCTACATCGCACCGCTGTGGACCGCATACAACGTCATGCCCAGCCGTGTGCCCATGACCGACTGGTACGACACGGTTACATCTATGAAGATCGGCTTCCAGAACCGTACCGTTCAGGGTGGTCTGTACATCAAGCTCATGGAATACTACGGCACCGTTAAGGTAGGCACCAAGGCTGAGAAGGTACATCTCCACAGCGAGGGCTGTTCCTGCCATCATTGTCACTGATACGCAAATTTCTGTAAATGTATTGACAAAATGAGTGAAAATTGATACAATAGACTGTGGGAGTATGAATTTCCTACAGTCTATTTTTATTAAGGAGAATAAGATCATGACAGAATACGGACTTCAATTATACAGTGTGCGCGATCTCACCAAAGACGATTTTTCGAGCGCACTCAAGCAGGTTGCCGAAATGGGCTACAAATTCGTTGAGCCCGCAGGCTTTTTCGGTCACAGTGCAGAGGATGTAGTCGCAATGCTTAAGGAATACGGCCTCAAGCTGAGCGGAACCCACAGCTCGCTCAAGGATCTTGATGAAAACTTTGCCGAGACTATAAAATATCATCAGGCTATCGGTAATAAGAATTACATAATCCCCGGCGCGCCCTACACGACCGCCGCTGAGACTGCTGTACTCGTCGAAAAGCTGAACAAATACAAGGAAATGCTGGCAAAAGAGGGTATCACCCTTGCATATCACAACCACGACGGCGAGTTCAAGCCCAACAAGGACGGCCAGATCGTCCACGAGATACTTCAGAAGGAGACCGATATCGACTTTGAGATCGACACCTACTGGGCATTCTGTGCAGGTCTGGATCCCGTTGAAACCATCACCAAATTAAAGGACCGCGTACATGTGATACATCTTAAAGACGGCACCCGCGACCGCAAGGGTCTCTCCCTGGGCCTCGGCGAGGCTCCCGTTACAGCAGTTCGCGCAAAGGCGATGGAGCTCGGCATGAAGATGGTAGTCGAGTCCGAGGGCTGTGACCCCACCGGCATCGAGGAAGTCAAGAGATGCATTGAGTTCCTTAAGGGGCTTGAAAAGTAAGGATACAAATAAAATAATGACTGTCAGTGCCGACCGCGCTGACAGTCATTATTTTTCACACTTCCACGCTCTCGCACGGCTCAAGCCTGTGCAACGGCGCGCCGAATTTATCTGCGGAGAACTCTATCCACTCATTGGGACAGCCGTTGAAATCGTACAGGTCGTGGTGTCCCGGGATAAACATCCGAGTGCCGACTCGCGCGGCGAGTTCGGCAGCTTCATTTGAGTCGAGGTTGCCGATTATGTTGCGCGAGGTGCGAAACCAGTCGCTTCCGTTGACGGGCAGAAGCATCACATCAGGCGACATCTCACACAGCGCTTCAAGTAAACCATCATACATACTCATATCGCCGCCGAAGAATACCTTCTTCCCCTCGGCTTCGATGAGGTAGGACAGCTCTATGTAGTCACCGTCTGCGTCACGGTGCAGCTCGGTGTGCGCGCAGGGGATGGCAGTTATGATAACGCCGCCGAGACGAAAGGATTCACCGAGCTTCGCGGGCTCGGGTGCAGACATTGGCACAGGCTCGCCGCCGATTTTTGCGATCTCCTCGGCACAGGATGCGGGCACCAATGTAAAGGAGCGGCGGCGCAGACGGTAGAATGGCGCAAGTGTCTGCGGATCGAGATGATCTATATGCGGATGAGAGATGACTATCATGTCGGGCGCAAGCTCCGCAAGAGTGTACGGCGGCGCGTATTTGCGGGCTATGCCCTCGTCTTTATTGTCCACCGCATATGATAGATACGGGTCGGTGACGATACGCATGCCGCCCGCCTCGATAAGGTAGCACATCTGACCGATATATGTGATCTTCATTTTGTGATTCCTCCCTATCTGTTAACCTCTCCTCATCGCCGCCACACGGCAGGCACGCTTATACGCCTCGGCGACATACATTTCGGGTGACATCTGTGCGTAAATATCGTTGTCATGACGTCCCGCATGGCTCGCTCTTTTTAACTCGAAGGTCATAATACCGTCAAAGCCGCAGGCATCCAACCTATCGGCAACACTCTGCCAATTTGTTATTCCGTCGAAGGGCAGAAGATGCAGATCGTCGCGGGGACGGGTCTTGCCGCCGAAATCGTATACACCCAGATTGTCGTTTAAATGGGTCGCGACCAGCTTGTCACCGTAGAGCGAACACATATCCTTGCCTCGATTGTAGCACTGCTCATGTCCCGTATCCCAACAAAAGCCCACGGCGGGGTGATTCTTAAAGCCCTGCATGAGCACATCTAAAAATTCCTCACCCTCGGTATTCTCAAACGCCACTTTGACCCCGAGCTCCGCCGCACGATCCGCAACAATGCCGAAATTTTCGAGTCCGCAGGCTTTGACAGCCTCGTCGGGCATTTCATATTCGAAGCCTATGTAAACATGTGCCACCATTATACCGATCTCGTTTTCCGAGCACACCTCAAGACAGCGGCAAAGCTCTCCTGCCGCAATCCTGCCGACCTCACCGGGAAGCCACATGTTTGCGGCAAGAGCCTTTCCATGAAACGGTGCGTGGATAGACTGATATATAAGCCCAAGCTCATCGCCCACACCCTTATACTTTTCAACGGGAACACCGTGATCCCAGCCGGTAAAAAACGCCTCAAATCCCGTCTTTGCAAACAGCGCTATCTGCTCCTCCACCGCAAGCCCAAGCGTCGGCGTAACGCCCAAGCATAACCTTTGTCTCCACATAATAACCCTCCAACCATAACAACAATTCAACTTGCCGCGATGCGGCAAACTTTACATAAAATCAAAGCGAAGGCTTTAATTTTGCCAATCCGCCTTCGGCAGTCTCCTTGTACTGCTTAGAAATATCGTGACCTGTTTCCTTCATGACTTCGATGACCTTGTCAAGTGAGATCTTGCGGGAATCGTAAAGGAAACCCGCAAGGCTGACAGCATTGATGGCGCGCATCGCCGCAACGGCGTTGCGCTCGATGCAGGGAATCTGTACCAGTCCGCATATGGGGTCACAGGTGAGTCCGAGATGATGCTCAATGGCGATCTCCGCCGCGTATTCGATCTTTTCAAGCCTGAGTCCGAACAGCTCGCCCAGTGCCGCCGCTGCCATCGCGCAGGCACTGCCCACCTCCGCCTGACAGCCGCACTCACTGCCGGAGATAGAGGCGTTGGTTTTGATAAGATTGCCCACGATCCCCCCCGCCGCGAGAGCGTGAACTATTTCGGTGTCCGTATAACCGCGCTTTTTCTGCTGATAATACAGCACCGAGGGTACGACACCCGAGGCACCGCAGGTGGGCGCAGTAACAATGCGCTCGGCGCAGGCATTCTGTTCGCTTACCGCGAACGCAAATGCGCAGACCATGCGGTTTTCACGGGTCTCGGCAGACTCGTCGATATGCTCGGAGTTGTAAAGCTGCTTTGCACGCTTCTTGACCTCCAGACCGCCCGGCAGAATACCTTCGTCATTAATACCATCGTTGATGCTGCGCTTCATCTCACGCCAGACCTCGGCAAGATGCTCCATGATCTGCTCACCCTCGATCCGCTCCACATACTGCCACAGACGGATATTCTCCCGCTTGCAGTATTCCGCGATCTTTTCAAAGGATGACACGGGATAAACATCGTCCCCCTCGCCGTATTCGGTGCCGTCCATAACGATCTTACCGCCGCCAACGCTGAGAACACGGCTGTGCGCGACCTGCCGTCCGCTTCTGAAGGCGTATATATCCATGGTATTAGGATGTTCAAGCTCCATCGTACCCTTGTTGAAGATCAGCTCACAGGGCTTTGGCGCGAGAGTCTTTTTTATTACCCTGTCGGTGCCGTGACCGATACCCGTTTTGGCAAGTGAGCCATAGAGGATAACTCTGAAGCTGTCCGCCTCGGGGTGAGCTTCTTTAAATATGCCGCACGCCCGCTCGGGACCTATGGTATGCGAGCTTGACGGTCCGCAGCCTATACGGTATATTCCCGCAAGCGACTTCATCCCCGTAGGCTTCGTCTCGGACGGCAAAATATCGTCCTGTTTTGAAAAAAAGTGGTCTACGGGCACGCTGAATATCTTCGCCAGCTTATATACGTTTTCGGTGGACGGCAGTGAAAGCCCCGTCTCCCATTTTGACACCGCACGGTTACTTACTCCCAGCATCGTACCTAAGCGCTGCTGTGTTATGCCGCTGCTTTTTCGCATGCGCGAAAACTTTTCGGCGAAATTTTTGTCTATCATTATATTTTTCCTCCTACAGAGGTTATATTCAATATTATTTTAATATAATTTTACCCGAAAGTCAAGAGTAATATGAAATATATTGTAAGCCGCCGAAAACCGCAATCCCTGTATATAACACCGCAATATCCGTATAGAAAATCAGCAGATTTTGTGATATAATGAAAGCGGATGGTATTTTCGCATACGAACCCGTCGCCCGATATCACACAACTACGAAGGGAGAAATTCGCATATGAAACCTGCACGATCACTTTCACTCATTATTCTTGCCGCGCTCCTGTTGACCTCTTGCAGCAGTAATACCGCCAAGGAACGCTTATCCTCGGATACCGCAGATACGTTCCTCGAAACGGATACTTACGCTTCGGAATCTCCGAATATTCCAAACGACCTGCGCTATGACGGCACAGATTTCCGAATTCTTTCCACTGCGGGAGACTACCTCGGAAAAAATCTCAACGAATTTGACATTGAAAACAATGCCGACGCCCTTAGCCAAGCTCTATATGACCGACTTTTGAGCGTTGAAGACAGATTCGGTATAACCTTTGATATTCAATATAACGCCTCCAATGAAATTGCAGGTCTTGCACGTCAGTCGATAAATGCCGCCTCCGACGATTACGAGATGGTATGGGGAGTATCAAACTACGTACAGTCTACTGTATATGAGGGGCTGTATATGTCCGTCGCCGATCTTCCGTATGTAGATCTTGACAAGCCCTGGTGGAATAGAAGTTACATCGAATCGGTTTCGGTAAATGCGGGCGACCCATGCATACTGTTCGGTCCTATCAACTATAACGCTCTGGAGCGTTCTGTGTGTACATTCTTCAATATAGATATGATGAAAAACGTAAAAGGACTGTCGGAGCAGGATATATATGACATCGTGCTTGACGGAGACTGGACCCTGGACAAGCTCTCCGAGCTCTGCAAGGATGTATACAACGACGAAAACGGCAATACGCTGCGTGACGCCGAAGATACGTATGGGTTTATACATGTCGGTTACTGGCAGATAGACTATATGGCGTACGCGGCGGGACTGAATTTTACCGAGCGTGACGAGGACGGCTATCCGGTGCTTGCGCTTAACAACGAGCGGAGTATTGCGCTTGTGGAAAAGCTGCTTGCTATTTTCAATGACACGGAAAGCGTGTTCAATTCTTCAAACAACGACGAACATGTTACCATGTTCGGTCAGGGTCAGTCTCTGTTCCTTGTAAACCGCTTCTATATCTGCTCGTGGGCACATATACGGGAAGCTAACGTTAATTACGGCATCATACCCGCACCCAAGCTCGACAGCACCGTTGAAAATTATTACTCGCCCGTAGAACGGCTTGTGCAGTGGGGCATGGTACCCAAAACCGTCATCGACCCCGGAATGGTGTCCGCCGTAACCGAATATATGGCATACGAGGGCTATAAGCGAGTCATGCCGGCATACTACGAGACCACGTTGAAATTCAAATACACCCGCGGTGACCTTGACGGCGCTTCGCAGATGCTCGATATCATTACTGAGAATCAGTACACCGATTTCATGGGCGCCAATGTGCTCGGCGGCATGGAGAAGATCTTCACGAACGTAGTACGGTCGGGACAGAATATTTTCTCCTCCACCTATGCCTCTCTTGAGCAGACCGCAAACTCTTACATCCAGAACTACATTTCAACACTCAACGAATAAATACCGCATTTAATAACATCGCACCTGCCCGCAGGCTGTGCCTGCGGGCAGGTGCTTTTTATTACATCATCGGATCTACTTCAAAAATACCTCAATTACAGGCACGATAACGTCCGGCTTCACGGGCGGGAGCTGGATGCGGAGCGCGCCGTTTTCCTTGACGTTTTCCGCACCTGCGGTGTAATGCTCAACAGGAGCGCCCGAGAACTTAAGCTCACTGCCGTCATGCAGGAACTGTACGTAATCGACCTTACCACCAAGTCCCGGCAGGCAGAGTGTTTTGAAGGGGTACGCGTACAAATGGACATACAGGCGCTTGCCGTCCTCACTCTGAGTATAGCGGCAGTCGTCGGGCACTCCGAGCTCCAGTATTTCGGGCTCAGCCATTGTGCATCCATAGATCGAGCGGCTGTTATACTTCATCCAGTCGGCGTAGACCTTAAGCGCCGCTTCGGCACGATGGTCTATGTAGCCGCGCGAAGTCGGTCCGACGTTCATCAGCAGGTTGCCACCGAGAGATACGGTGTTTATCAGCATGCGAATGAGCATCTCCGGCGATTTCCAGGTCTGCTCGTCGCGGAAATATCCCCACGAGCCGGAGAAGGTCTGGCAAGCCTCCCAGGTAACAAGCTCACCCGTTTCCTCATGGCGCACCCACTCGGTAGGCTGGAACTGTTCGGGAGTCCAGATATCCTGCTCGATCTCGGTGCGGTTGTCGATGATTATGCCCGGCTGTAATTTGCGTGCAAGGGCGATAAGCTCCTCGGCTTCCCATTCGTTTTTGCCCTTTGCCGCCATGGTCATCCAGGGCTTATCGTCGGGAATTTTACGCTTGCCATACGAGAAGTCGAACCAGAGGATGTCGATCTTACCGTAGTTTGTAAGAAGCTCCTCAACCTGATTTCGCATATATTCCGCGTACTTTTTTATGTCTCTGCCGCGGTTTAACTCCTCGGCGTCCGCGTCCTCACGACGAGGATGAATCATATCAAGCGGGAAGTCGGGGTGGTGCCAGTCGATGAGGGAGTAGTAGAAGCCCACATGAAGCCCCTCGGCACGGAAAGCGTCCACATATTCGCGCACAAGGTCACGTCCCGCCTTGGTGTTGGTACACTTATAGTCGGTGTAAGCGGTATCCCACATACAGAAGCCCTCATGGTGCTTTGTAGTAAGCACAGCGTACTTCATACCTGCCGCCTTTGCCTGACGCGCCCATTCCTTGGGGTCATACATATCGGGGTCGAAGTACTTGAAATACTTGTCATAGTGCTCCTCTGATATCATTTCGCGCGACTTTATCCATTCGTGTCTTGCGGGCATTGCGTAAAGTCCCCAGTGGATGAACATACCGAAACGGTCATGACGAAACCAGACAGTATCGCCCGGAGTTTTGCGGGTAACATAGCTTGACATAAAATCTACTCCTTTTTTTGAAATTCTCTTGCATTCGAGTGAGTTTTGGTGTATGATATATATATGGACATTTCGTCCGCAGCATAATGCCGTCATTCATATTATACCGTATATAAAAGGCATGCGCAAGGTAGTATTCGGTAAAAATATGGATATTTCGGTAAATTTCCGTATACACGCGACAGGGGGGCGGGAACTCTGGTGATAATTGACAGAAATTATTCCATGAACGATGATATTAACGACGTGCGGCTTCGTTTGCTCGACTCCGGCCACGCCAAGACAAACGAGGAATGGATAGGCAACATCGTGTCACCGATGTATGCCAGGCTTTATTATATAGTCGGCGGTGCTCCGTACATCATGAAGGATGGAGAAAAGATGCGCCTTGAGGTCGGCAAATGCTATCTGTTCCCCACGGGCTACTCATTCCGCCACGCCTGTGAAAGCTCCATGGAGCAGCTTTATTTTCACATCAATTTAAACGACTTCAACGGCACAGACCTGCTGAGATGTGCTCACACGGTGATGGAATACACCCCGCAGGAGGGCGTTATAGCCGACATGCTGCGATACGCTCACAGCAGTGAACTTATCGACAGTCTGCGGATGCGCCAGGAGATATACACCTCCCTGCTCACGCTGATAGACAAATACGGCATCAAATTAAAGACCACACACTATTCCCGCTGTGTGGTGCTCGCCATGGACTACATTAAATCTCACCTTAATCTGCGTCTTGCCATAAGCGACCTTGCGGCAAACTCCTTTGTTTCCGAAAGCACTCTTGCAAAAAAATTCAAAGCCGAGGTCGGAATGACTATCGGAAGCTATATCGACGACGTAATACTGTTCGAAGCCGAGCAGCTGCTCTTAAAAAGTGATCTGACCGTGCTGCAGATAAGTGAGCGCTTCGGTTTCTGCGATCAGTTCTATTTTTCCCGACGCTTTAAGATGAAGTACGGCGAAACGCCGCAGAAATACCGTAAGTTAAGATTGATCTGAATATAAGGAGCATCCACTGATGGTAATAAGAACGTTACACAAGGACGAGACTTCCGTTTACGCGGCACAGGAGTTAAAAAAGTATCTTGACATGATGTGCGAGGGCTTCTGCACAGGTATCGAGTACACCCACAGCCGTGACACGGACGGCGCTATAGTACTTGCGCTCATGTCGGACCTCGGTCTCGGAACGCCTGAGGTGAAGGACCCCGTTACCGATGACATTATGTACGTAGACGTGAAGAACGGAGAGGGGTACATTGCGGGCAGCAATATCCGAAGCATACTGCTTTCGGTCTATGTTTACCTGAAACATGCAGGCTGCCGCTTTATCCGCCCCGGCAAGGACGGAGAATATATTCCGAAGCGCGGCATGTCCGATTTTTCCTGCAAATACCGTCACGCGGCGTCCTACCCCTTTCGCGGTGAGTGCATCGAGGGCGCGGTAAGCTTCGAGCATGTCCGCGACACCATTATATGGTCGCCCAAGGTGGGCATGAACATGTTCATGATGGAGCAGGTGGTGCCCTACAACTACATTAGCCGCTGGTACAAGCATCTGTCGAACACCGTTTTGGAGGACGAAAAGGTCTCCTTTGAACAGGTGCGCGAGTATGTGAAGGAGCTCGACCGGCTTATCAAGAAAGTGGGGCTCCAGCACCACGCCCTCGGTCACGGCTATCTGCTTGAGCCCTACGGTGTACACTACATCGACCGCTCGGTGGAGTATCACCTCTCAGATGAAGCGGTCGCCGACACCGCGCTTGTAAAGGGTAAGCGCGGACTTTTCAGCCGCTCACCCAACTTCACCCAGCTGTGTTATTCCAGAGCGGATGTACGCAAAAAGCTGCTCGACTGGCTGGTCTCCTACGTCAAAGAGAAGCCCTTCATCGACTTTCTTCACGTCTGGCTGTCCGACTCCACCAACAATCAATGCGAATGCGAGAGCTGTAAGCCTCACCGCGTGTCCGATCTGTATGTGGCGATGCTTAACGAGCTTGATGAAGCGCTCACGGCAGAGGGTTTTGCCACCAAGGTAGTGTTTATTCTCTATGTCGACACCATGTGGGCGCCGCTTTATGAGAAGATCAAAAATCCCGACCGCTTTATCATGCTGACGGCGGTCACGGGTCGTGATTATTCAAAGCCCTACGACGATACGCCATACACAGGTGCTACCCCCGAATATGTCAAAAACGACTACAGGCTTGCCAACTCCTTTCCCATGACTCTGCGCATGATCGACGAGTGGAAGCGTGCCTTTGACGGACGTAAGCTTGTGTACGAGTATCATATGTACACCCACCACTTCGACGACCCCGGTTATATGCGCCTTTCGGAGCTGCTCCTGCAGGACTGCAAAAATATCGGCGCCTTCGGCTTTGACGGCATAATCAGCGACCAGACACAGCGCTCCTTCTTCCCAAACGGGCTTGCAATGTCCGCCTTCGCCGCGGGAATGTACGACACCGCCACCGATTTTGACGCCTTCGCCGAGGAATATTTCGAAGGCGCTTACGGCGAGGACTATAAGCTTGCCAAGGATTACCTGTGCGAAATATCGCACCTCATGAGTCCCGACGTGCTGCAGGTAAAAACAGACATCACCAACCTTGACGACGAGCTCGGAAAAAACAAAAGGGTGAAGCACCGCGGATGGGTCGGCAGCGCCGAAATGCAGGAGAATTTCCGCCGTGCCATGGTGACAGCCTGCGAATTCGAGCCTGTGGCGAGAGCACATATGGGTATGGAAGATCCCACCCACGCCCGCTCGTGGATGCTGCTTTACAGGCACACCGACTACGTCCGACGCTACGCGGACACCTTGCTTGCAAGGTCCCTGGGTGACAACGCTGCGGCGCAGGAAAAGTACCGCGAAATGATGGACGCGCTGTCAAAAATCGAGCCCGAGCTCGCCCCCGAGTTTGATCTGCACCTGTTTGACAATTCAATTAAGCGGAAGTTAAAGTGACAGATACTCACGCATACAAGAAAATTTTACATAATATTTCGTAAAAGCTCTTGATTTATATGCGTGCTTGGGGTATAATAATAGAGTTAAAATATAAAATTCTATAGGAGCGTGTAAAAACATGGCACTTGTAAACACAAAAGAAATGTTTAAGAAAGCATATGCCGGCGGTTACGCTATCGGTGCTTTCAACATCAACAACATGGAGATCGTTCAGGCGATCACCGAGGCTGCGGGCGAGCTTCGTTCTCCCGTTATCCTTCAGGTCTCCGCAGGTGCGAGAAAGTACGCTAAGCAGGAGTACCTTATGGCTCTCGCTAAGGCTGCTATCGCAGATGCCGATATCGACCTCGCTCTCCACCTTGACCACGGTGCAGATTTCGAGATCTGCAAGGCGTGCATCGACGGCGGCTTTACCTCCGTTATGATCGACGGCTCTCACCATTCCTTCGAGGACAACATTGCTCTGACCAAGAAGGTCGTTGAGTACGCTCATGAGCGCGGCGTAGTTGTCGAGGGTGAATTAGGTGTCCTCGCAGGCGTTGAGGATGATGTTGTAGCTGAGCATTCCTCCTACACAAGACCCGAAGAGGTTGAGGAATTCGTATCCCGCACAGGCGTTGACTCTCTCGCTATCTCCATCGGTACCTCTCACGGTGCATACAAGTTCACTCCCAAGCAGTGCACCAGAAATGAGAAGGGTATCCTCGTTCCCCCTCCGCTTCGTTTTGATATTCTCGAAGAGATCGCAAAGCGCATCCCCGAGTTCCCGATCGTTCTCCACGGTGCTTCTTCCGTTCCCCAGGAGTACGTTCAGGAGATCAACTCCATCGGCGGCAAGCTGCCTGACGCTGTAGGTATTCCGGAAGAACAGCTCCGCAAGGCTGCAACCCTCGCAGTGTGCAAGATCAATATCGACTCCGATATCCGTCTTGCAATGACCGCAGGTATCAGACGCGTTATGACCGACGATCCTTCCGTATTCGACCCCAGAACTTACCTCTCCGTAGCTCGTACCGAGGTAAAGAAGATGGTAGCTCACAAAATCCAGAACGTTCTCGGTTCCGCGAATACCCTCTAATTCCTATCGAAACAATGACATCGGTGCCAAGCAGTGCTTTGGCACCGATGTTTTCAGCATATTTTTATGAAAGGTTACAGCCATGAAATGGATCGAAAATTTCCGTGTAAATTCCCACGACTGCGATGAGTCGGGTAAGATGCGTCCCTCGCTGATACTCCGTTACATGCAGGAAACCGCAAATCTCCAGCTCCGCGCGCTCGGTCCCACAGCCGAACAGCTTGTCAGCGAGGACAGAGCGTTCATACTCAGCCGCATTAACATGAGCATATACGGTGATCTCCACGCATATGAGGATATATCTGTAAGCTCCTGGGCGTGCGACAGCCGCGGAGTCAGCTTCAACCGCTGCTATCAGATCCGTCGCCAAGACGAGCTTATAGCCGAAGCGGCATCCGTGTGGGGACTTATCGGAATAAGTGACCGTAAGATATACCGTGTGGAGGATGTCACTCTCGGTTTTGAAACCGATGAGCCGCTGGAGCTTGATTCTCCCCGCCGTGTACATATCCCCCGTGAGCTGTCACTCTCCCTTGTGGGCGAGCGGACTATAGTATACAGCGACATTGACGCCAATCGTCACATGAACAACACCAACTACCCCGACATGCTCTGCTGCTTCATCCCCCATATTGCCAAAAAGCGTGTACTCAGCGTTGGTATCAGCTTCGCCGCCGAGGCAAAGCAGGGAGAAACGCTTAAGGTATACATGAGTGAGGTTGACGGCACGTATTATTTCCGCACGATCCGCACCGACGGCTCCACTAATGTCGAAGCGATGATTATGGTAGAGGATTGATAGTCAATACATTCGCGATATGGTCGCTTCCAATGAGAAGCGACCGCGCGATTTCATTGATTTAAAATATTTTTCACCTCGTGCAAAAATATTTTCAAAACCTCTTGACAAAGCGCAAAATATATGATATAATACTGAGGTATTCAACCAATACGGAGAAGTCGCCTAGTTGGTCGAGGGCGCACGATTGGAAATCGTGTAGGCCTTAACGGGTCTCCAGAGTTCGAATCTCTGCTTCTCCGCCATTACCCAACGACGTGTATACGTCGTTGGGTTCTTTTGTTTTCAGGGTTAGTGAAAGCATATAACGAACATCGGAGCAGATCAACGCACTTGTGATCCGCTCCGATCTTATTTTTGTGTGATCATCAGTTGACTCTTATCGCCTCAATATCGGCTGCGTTCAGCTTGTCGAGTGTCTTGCTCGCCTTTACGCATAGTGCCGCAGCTTTTCCTGCCGCCTCACCTGTCAGCGCACAAACGGGTATGACACGGGATACCTCCCAGCCGTCACCCGCAGGTGCGGAGATGATCCTTCCTGCCGCCAGCAGATTTGGGAAGCTGTTATTCCAAAGTGCTCCGAATGGCACCTGATAATGCTTTCCTATACCGCTCGGACGGAAATCGCCGCAGGCACCGATAGAATCGGAGAATTCCTGCCCATCAACCGCACAGAACTCTGTATTTCCCACGATTCTGCGAACAGTTCTGAACTGCGGCATGGTGGGTATCATCATAATATCAAAGCTATTCTTGTCAAGCTCTGCAACTCGCTCGAGCATACGCTTCTTTCCCGTAATAACATATTCGGTGATCTCATCCGCCGTTGTACCCGAAACCTGCTTCATTCCCTCGGGATGACCGTTACCCAGCATATCGCTTCCGGCGTTCAGCCATCTTCTGAAAGCGCAGATATCGCCATCCTCGGCAAGCTTCTTCGCGTCATCGTGTGTAAACCAGTGGGAGATGTATGTCATATAATTCTTTCCGTCAACGGTAGGAACGCCCGCGCGGTGCATGACCGACGCGTCGCCTGTGGCGTCTATGACGAGCTTACCCTCAAAAAACTCGCATCCATCTGCGCTTTCAACAACGACTCCCTCGCAGTGAGCACCGTTCATTACGGGATAAGTCGCAAGCGTGTCAAAGCGAAGCTGTGCTCCGCTGTCTGTAACAAAGCTGTCCAGCGCCGCCGAAAAGATTCCGGGAGAATAAAAGGTGGAATATCGCTCATTTCTCTGCTTATTTCTTCCGTCTCCGTCCCATGCGGTTGGAAGATTGTCAAATCCGTAGCGGCAGGAAAGCCTTATAAGCTCCTCCGCCATACCGCACATCATTTTCTGTCCTTTTCCGTCGCAAAGCGGCTCATACCAAGATATAAGACCTCCCGTTGCAAGTCCGCCGAGATTTATGCTCTTTTCGATAAGCAGAGCCGTAACACCGGCTCTTGCGGCGCTTACCGCAGCCGAAACTCCCGCGATTCCGCCGCCGACCACGATCACGTCAAAGCTTCCCTTTTTTGTCACAGTACGCTCTGTTTTTATTACATCCATCTAAATTTCCGTCCTTTATGTAAGATCATCATAGCGGACTACCGCTTTGGTTTAACTCCCAATTACTTTTTGTGTTCCCGATGATTTTATTCCGGGAAGGAGTATGATTATATTATACAATCATTGTATATCGTTGTCAAGTATTTGTTCAAAAATTCCACAACGCAAATAATTGACGTTACCCCCGCAATTTATGCATGATGCACATGTCGCTTTGGGTCGTTTCAAGCGGGAACACATTGTCGAATCGGATTAGTTTAATTATATTGCAACATCACAATTCAACAATAATTGTAAGCGCTGTTAAAACATTATAATGCGGCAAAATTCACTTTGAGGTTTACCCATGGTTATCGCTGAAAAAACAAGTATAAAAAATCAGAAAAACTATTGACACAGCGGGTCGAATTATGATATAATTTCCATGTGTAATAGTGGTTATTCATGTTATGAAGTAGGTAATGATGCAAAAGTTAAAAACCGCCGCATGCTGTATAGGTGTGTTTTGTGTGACACTTGCCGCGCTGCTTTTCATGCTGATACTGTCGGCTATGATCCCGAACAGCGCAATACAGGATAATATGTTAAAAAGCGCCTTTAGCTATAAGGATAAGGACGCATTTACTTTCGAGAACGGTGCGGCACTCAATGCGATCAGCGACAATTATGCCGACACGATACTGCTCCAGCTCAGCATGAACATGGGGCGTGGCGCCCCGCTTGTGTCCGCGCTGGATACCAAATATTACGACGGCGAGAGCTTGGGAGAGAGTATAGGCTTCTACCTGTCGCTTATCGACTCGGACACGGAATACAACGTTGACTACACCAGATATTGGCACGGCTCGGCGATGTTCATTCGCCTTTTCCACCTTTTCACGGACGTCGATGGAATCAAGCTCATCGGCTTTGCGGCGGTGGTGCTTTTGGCACTTTTAGCGGCTGCAATGCTTATAAAGGCACGTCACTGCGACATTGCGGCAGTGCTTATACTGTCCTCTGCGGCAGTGTCTGTTTGGAACGTGCGCCTCAGTCTCGAATACATCCCCGCTTTTGTCATCGGCTATCTGATGTGCGTTTTGTACCTCTTTTTCGAGCGAAAACGGGACAGCTTTCTCATATACCTGTCGGTGCTCGGCGGTGTACTGATAGCGTTTTTCGACTTTCTCACCTGCGAGACCGTGTCGATACTCCTACCGTTAGTGCTTGTGACTGCGGTGCGTGCTAAAGAAAAACGTCTCGGGGAGCTTAAGCCGAATCTTATTCTGTATTTTTCCTGCGGCGCTGCGTGGCTGTTATCATACGCCGCGACATTTGTATCAAAATGGACGCTTGCATCGCTTGTGACGGGCGAGAACAAGCTCGTCACCGCCCTATCATCCGCAGGCGAACGTATCGCAGGCGATACCTCGTATCTCGGCTTTGAAAGCGGCATAGCGCGCATACCCCTTGCACTCATCGCCAATCTTTCCACTATTTTCGGAGGCGAGGAGCGCATAGACGTTCCGCATATGCTCGTGGGGTTGGCACTCACCGCGGCGGTCATCTTCTCGGTGCTGTATCTTTTCAGAAGCAAGCAAGCCGACCAAAAATGTGCAACCGTACTGCTTATCATACTCGGTTCTGTCATTTTTGGTCGTTACATGATGCTTAACAACCACTCACTGATACACGAATTTTTCACCTACCGTGCGCTTATTTCATCCATAGCGGCACTGCTTTCGGCGGTGCTCCTGAATATCAGCCTGCCCGTAAAAAAGGGCGGTCGGGGTAAGCTCAAATGATAGAGCTGACAATACTGATGCCTTGTCTCAACGAGGAAAAGACGCTTGCCTTCTCGGTAAACGAGGCTATGGATTACCTAAAAAAAAGCGGCATTTCGGGTGAGGTGCTGATCGCCGACAACGGAAGCACCGACAGCTCGGCGACACTCGCCGCAAGCCTCGGCGCACGGGTCACCACCGTTCCCGAAAAGGGCTACGGAAGCGCACTTATCGGCGGCATAAACGCCGCACGGGGCAAATACATCATCATGGGCGACTGCGACGGCAGCTACGATTTTTCAAGCCTTGACGGATTTGTGGCAAAGCTTCGCTGTGGGCATAAGCTTGTTATGGGAAACCGCTTCAAGGGCGGGATAGAAAAGGGCGCCATGCCTTTTCTGCACAAGCTCGGCGTGCCTGCGCTCTCCCTTATCGCACGGCTTCGATACAACACCCATATCGGCGACTTTCACTGCGGACTCCGCGGCTTTGACCGTGAGGCGGCGCTGTCGCTGGGACTTTCCTGCAAGGGCATGGAATTTGCCACGGAAATGATAGGCAGATTCGCGCTGTCGGGCGCGGACATCTGCGAGATCCCCACCGTACTTCGGCGGGACAAAAGAAACGGTCATTCTCATCTGCACACCTTCCGCGACGGATGGCGGCATTTGAAACTGATATTATTTTTCAAACTTTAAAGTGAGGAGAAAATCTTATGAAACACAAATTAAAAGGCCTTATTTCGTTGTGGATGGCGATTGCGCTTATCGCGGCGATGATCGTACCCGCGGCGGCGGAAGAATACGCGAATGTGTATGTGTACAAGGGCACTGCTGCACTTACACGTGCTGATATTGATAATATAGACAATATGGATGACACCCAAAAAGCCAAGTACTTTGAAACATACACTGATAAATACTCCGTAGATTACACTACAACGCTCGATACGTTGGTAGCCGATGAAAATTTTATAGCAAGCAAGCCCAAATACGCGTCCGAGCTTCTCTCTTGGAAAACATGGAACATAGACTGCGGTAATTTCGAAACATATTCCCCCCAAGATTTTTCGGACTATGCTGTAGGTGCGCACTCCAATACTAACTTCATCCACGAACCCATCTGGAAGGACGGTCGCGCGATCACCAAGCAGCCTACCGCAGCCGACCCGTCGATCAAGGTAAACTATCCCGAAGGCGTAACCTATCAGTGGTATGAAAAGGGCGAAATCGTTGTGCCGGTGAAGAATATTAACGAAGTAGCATCAACATGGAATACATATTTCAAGGACGAGACCGGTAAATATTCTGAATGGGTCAACCATCAGTATCGCCTAGACAAGGGAACACCCACCAATAGCGATGGCGTGTTTGAATCCGTTTATAATAACAGCACTTCGAATTTTAGCGAAGTTGCAATCACTATTGACCTTTTGCTTGATTGGGTAGTTAGGGTTTCAGCTGATTCCGATGTCACTGTGCAGGATTATAATGTGATATACGGATATGGGAATACTCCTTCTCTTACATTTACGTCTGACAGCAGTTACCATTATGGAACCGTCACTGACGCTACAAGAAGAGCGCACAATGTACACTGCTTTAATCGCGACGGCGAATTCACCGCCAAGATCGAAGTCCTCATCCCGGAATATGTTCCCGTAGACGGTGCAACCTCCGCAAGACTTACCAACGGCGTTGACGGCAAGGAATATTATTGCGTCGCAACTTGGCCTGACGGATATTCGCTGACCTCCGAAAGCTTCATCTATGAAGACAACACAGGCGACGGCGAGAGACGTCTTTCCGGCTTCTTCATGCTGATGCTGCTCACCCGCCGCGTGATATACTACGACGGTGAAGAGCAGGTAGAGTACACCCGCGTAAAGAAGGGTGAGACCGCCGAGGAATATGTTCCCGAGGCAAAGGAAGGTATGGTATTCGACGGCTGGTATACAGACAAGGAGCTTACCGAAAAGTTTGATTTCACCACAGAAATTTACGAGTCCGTAAACCTCTACGCTAAGTGGCTCACCGAGGAGGAAGCAGCTGCGGCAGCGGCGGAAGCTGAAAAGGCGGAAGCCGAAGCAGGTACCGCAGCCGAGGATGAGGCGACCACCGAGACCGAAGCTAATACCGAGGCATAACATGAAGCGGTACAAGCGCGCGTTCAGCACACTCACCTGTATGGGCGCGGACTTAGATGAAACGCTTATGTATGCGCAAAAAGCCAACATCCGCGCACTTGAGATAAGACTTGAAAAGGATGACACTGTCTGCGGCTACGGCATCGACCGTGCAGAGGAGGTCAAGACCAAATTTGCGGCAGCGGGATGCGTTATAGTCGATCTTGCGACGTCGGTAGGCGTGGCGGATAAAAACGACAAGGCTTTGGAGCGTGCCGAGCGGTGCATCGACCTTGCGGCGGCGTTAGGCGCAAAAGCCATTCGCATCTTTGCGGGCGGAAGCATCAAGACCTTCGACGAGGTGCCCGTACAGAATTTCGACGGCATCGCCGTAACACTTCGAGAAATGTGCGCTTACGCCAAGGCGAAAAATGTGGAGGTCTGGGCTGAGACCCACAACGCGTTGTCTACCGCAAAATCCATATGCCGGCTTTGCGACCTTGTGGGTGATGATAACCTGAAGGTTTTGTGGGATGTGGTCCATTCCATCGAATTTCATGAGCCCGTGGAGGAATCCGTAAAAATCATCGGAGACCGTCTTTCCCACATTCACATCAAGGACGCGGTACGGCAGGAGGACAAGACCCTCACTCAGTACCGCCACACCGCTCTCGGCGAGGGCGATATGCCGCTTGGGAAGGTACTCTCCCTGCTTGATGCGGCAGATTACGACGGATATATTTCCCTTGAATGGGAGCTTCCCTGGCGTCCCGAGCTTGCGGGATGCTATCCCGATGCCGACGCCACTCTCGCGGCATTCAACCGCTGGATGGATGAAGCAGAGCAGGCATAAACCGAATAATACGAAAAGGAACCGATGCGTTATGAATCGGTTCCTTTTACATTTTTCATATAACTGCTGAGCCTGATCATCGGCAGAAGGCCGTACATTTGCCATCAAGCGCCCTATTAAGAGCCGCCGTCAAAGCATTCGTCTGCGTGTCCGACTGCGCGCGCTCACTGAAGGATACATATTCAAGCCCGAAATTCTCATATTTGGCGCCCGCAAGGTAGTTGTACCGCAAAAGCTCCACGTCCTTGATACCGTCACCGAATGTGCGAATAATTCCAGCAAATCCGCTCATATCTCCGATACTGTCGTTCACGCCGGGGATGAGCGGTATCCGTACTGTCATGCTTTTATGAAGCTGTGATACTTTTCGGAGGTTATCAATTATCAGATCGTTTGATACCCCCGTGTATCTTTTGTGAAGCTCCGCATCATGATGCTTCAGATCGGCGAAAATGTGATCGGTATACGGAAGCACCTTTTGCACGTTGGCAAACGGAACGCAGAATGCACTCTCAATGGCGGTATTTATACCCTCAGAGCGGCATTTTTCAAGGATCGCCACCGCAAAGTCCGCCTGGGTGAGGCATTCACCGCCCGAAAGCGTGACTCCGCCTCCGCTCTCTCTATAATAGTGCGAATCCTTCATCACCTTCGCGAATATCTCCTCGGCGGTGTATCTTTCACCGCACACAGAAAGCGCTCCCGCCATGCAGGCATCAGCGCATCTGCCGCATCCCGCACAGCCCTCGCGGCGGAATTTCAGCACACCATCCACGATAACATGACACTCGGGGCAAACGCGCGCACATTCACCGCATCCGATGCACTTTTCCGCGGCAAACATTATATCACACCGTTTTTCAAAGGTTTCGGGGTTGTGACACCATTTGCACCGCATGGGACAGCCTTTGAAGTAAACCACCGTCCGTACTCCGACACCGTCATGAAGCGATCCGCGGGAAATATTCGATATAACCCCGCTTACAGACATGAGTGCTTCGTCCTTCCGATTATATGATCCTGGAGATCACTGTTAAGAAGATTGAATTTCTGGCTGAAGCCCGAGACCCGAACCGCCAAATTGTTATATTTTTCGGGATGTGCCTTTGCGTCTCTCAGTGTATCTGCATCCACCGTATTGAACTGCACATTGCTCAGTCCCTTTTTGCCCGCCGCGATGAGTATATCCGCCAGCGTATCAATGTTGCGGTCACCGAACAGCTTGGGATCCACCTCAACGATTGCGGATGTAGTGCCTGCGGTACGCTTTGTGGGAAGCTTTGAGATGGAATTGAGCACAGCTGTAA
Organism: Clostridia bacterium; assembly: GCA_017482055.1. Classification (GTDB taxonomy): domain Bacteria; phylum Bacillota; class Clostridia; order Oscillospirales; family CAG-272; genus Flemingiibacterium. The sequence goes on along the minus strand of JAFUOH010000001.1, from coordinate 165,252 downwards.
GACCGTTGAAATCCCGTCCCTGCATAGGCGATACACTGTATGCTATCGGCTCACCCGCACGGCGTCCGTCGGGAGATGCCGCACTGTTTCTGCCGTAATCCAGCATCCAGAGGAAGGTAAACGGCTGTGCGTGGAACGACAGCCCGTATTTTTCCGAAAGCGCATCAAGCATATCGCAGGCGTGCTCGGTGATCTGTACGGCTATATCATCCACCTCATCAATATCGTTGCCGAATTTAGCGGCTTTATTAAGAAATTCAAGCCTTACCCGCTCATCGGGATAGTCTGCTTCAAGGATGGACTTTATGTCATGTAATGTGTATTTTTTGTCGGTGTAAACAAATTTCTTTATGACCGTCAGTGAATCGGCAAGGTTGGGAATACCGCCAAGCATTATCTGGTGGTAATCGTACACCGCGCCCCCGCTGTTGAAATCCTTACCCGATTCAAGACAGCCGTCGGTAAGCAGTGATTTGTAGGGCTTGGGTGAAGCAATGCCGTCGGTCAGCTTTTTGACGATGGAGCAGGCAAGGTCGATTATATTGTCCACCTGTACCATGACCGCCTCGTGGAATTTTTCGTATGTGTCAAACATAGAAAGCTCGCCTGTCGGGATTCCCGTCGCACAGCGATCGCCGACCATACTGCAGCCGTTGTTAAGCACAAATTCGATTGCCTTCAGAAGATTGGTCTCTCCAGCAACGGCGTGGGGATTGGACCTGCCGGGTATCACGGTTTCAACGCATCCGAGCTGGGTGTAGTTATACGCATCCTCCCGCGATATGCCCTTTTCAATAAGCGCGGGAATCATTACGTCATCGTTGAAGAAGAACGGCACACCCTTCTGAACATGACCTACCACCTCAAGTGCGCGCTTTATAAATTCCTTCTCGGTATTTTTACCGAAGCGCACCGAGAGACAGCGGATGAAATCAAGCTGTTCCGTAGCATCCAGCATCATGTAAGACAGCTCGTTGACCGCACTTGTGCCGTCGGGGAAGGTACCGCCCACACAGGACTGCTGGACATCGTAGTCCCTGTACAGCTTGACCCAAAGGCATCCGATAAGCTCGAAGGCTTCTTCCCTTGTAATGACACCCTTCTCTACATCCGACTTGTAATATGGATACAGTATCTGATCCAGCCTTCCGAGTGAATTTGCATTTATCAGATCCTCCCAGGTGTTTATAATATGCGCAAACCAAAGCGACTGCACCGCCTCGGCAAAGGTCCCGGCAGGATGTCTCGGCACACGTCTGCAGGTTTTGGCGATAAATTCAAGGTCCTGACGCCTGTACGCCGCATCATTCTCTGCTATCAGCCGTTCTGCCTCTGCGGCATATTTTTCGCCCATTTTCATGGCGGCAAGACAGATGCTTTTCGCGGATGTATAAAGCGGTGAGCTTCCGTTTTTCGCCTCATATTCGCACACCTGCTTATAAAGACCTTCAAAGCCATATTTCAGAACCTTTTCGTAGCCTATCACGGTATGATTGGCATTGGTATTGCGCCCGAGAGACGAGCGCTCGGCTTTGGCGGCTTTTTCGACCTCGGTAAGTGTCAGCACATCACACTCTCTTGTAAAGCCCTGTCCCATAATGGTTTTGGGAAGCGGCAAATCGCAGATACCCGAGAAAAACTTTCCGATATCCTCCTCGGAAATACCGTTCTCCCTCATAAGTGATATACCCGCCTCATCGTTTTGGGGCATATTCGACTCACCCTTGTCAGGCGCATCACCGAAGTTAAAGCCGCAGATAAGCTCACTCGGAGCTATAAACGGCGTAAACTTTTCCAGCACATTCACGACTCCGCCCGCCATACATTCATCGGGTGTGAGCCCCTTAGCCATCGCCTCGGAAAGTCCGATTGAAAAGTATACATTCCGCTCGGCGCAGTATTTGTCCGTATAGCGCTTACCGTTTACAGCTTCATCGCGAAGCATCATACAGCGATCCGTCAGCTTATACATTGAATTCTTTCTCCTTTCATAGTAAAGCTGGCATTCCTTTGCCTGCTTTTTATATACTCTCGGCATACAGCCGTATTCCTTCAAAAACGCCTTATTAAAGCCTCCCGGGGTGTCGTATCCGTAATCAAACGCCACGTCTGTGACCTTTTTTCCCGCGAGGATATCGATAGCCGCAAGCTGAATGCGGTAGCGCCGTACATATTCCGTAAACGTCATGCCGGAAAACTCGTGGAATTTCTTGCAGAAATACCACTTTGAATATCCGAAATGCTCCGCGGTTTCGGCGGCACTCACCTGATTTGTGATATTTTCATGTATATATGAAAGCACCTCAAACATACGACTCCCTCCCCTCGCTGTATTTATGATAACAGAGATAAGAAAAAATTTCAACTCCAAAATTGCGGTCTATGTAAAAAATGCGACCTCATATTGTAAGGTCGCATTTATCTTTTATTCCGAATGCCTCAAAATAGCGTTCTTCCATGGGGATCCATTCGTTTTTGAAGCGGGTCAGCATATACTCGCCGTTTCGCAGAAGAATACGCCTGCACTGCTCATCGGGATCCACATCCGAGAAGATCGCCATGTCGTAATATTTCCCGAATGCGGGATGGAGTGCGTATGATCCCTCGCAGATGATGAGCTTTGATGGCGCAACATACCGCGGCTTGTCGGCATAGGAAAAGGTCGAGCACTCGAACACACGGTATGAAAATCCGCCCGTATCCCTAAGATGCGGGAGCACCTCAGAAACAAACCGCTCGCGGTGAAGATTGCCGCCAACCTCCGATAGCCGCTCGGGAGTGCGCAGCTCGGGCGGCAGGAAGAAATCGTCCATATGCACGGTCTCGGCGGAAAAAACGTCGGCAATCAGCCGTGCGGCGGTGGATTTGCCGGAGGCGCAGCGCCCGTCAATGGCAACCACGACACGTTCCGAGGATGGAAGCAGTGCCGTGAGCCGAACAAGGGCGGGAATAAGCCGCACGTAATAGCTGTCGATTACTCGATATGCGGGTAAATATGAATCGCGATAGACGTCGCTGTGGCTCACCGCGGGACAGCCTGCCGCGCGGTATTCGGAGATATATGCATTAAGCTCCGCAGGTGTAAACGCAAAATGTCCCTCTTTGCATACCTCGCCGAGCATACAAAGCCGTTCGTCAAATTTCAGTCTTGTCGTCTCGTCGGCATCCACGTATCCGCGCGCGTAACGCTTTGCGGAGGCGCAAAACATCCGCGCTATCAATGAAAGCTCATATTGCGAGAGCTCGCCGTCAAGGTATACCCTCGCGGTGTCGCCGAGCGATTCTACCCGCATGGGCGCGGCTGTGTGAGGTATGGCGGCATATTCCGTGATGATGCGTCGATGCGCCGCATCTGCGTCGGAGATCATGTGCCCGCCGCCGAAAGTCGCCTGATAGACGAGCTTCACCCCGTCGCAGGGCTTCATGAGCGGGTACGCGGCGGCATGTGAGATGAGGATTTCTTTAAAGTCGGTCATGGCGGCTCCTTTAATTGTCCGCGAGCAGCTTCGCTCGCTTCAGCGCGATAACAATGAGCGGTATCAGTATAATATGACAGATAATGCCCGGTACAGAGCCGGTAACAGCGCCCGCGATGAACGCCGCAAAGGTAAACTGTCCCGCCTGTGCTGCGGTCAGAATCAGCTTTGCAATGCCCCAGACCACACGTCCGCATACCATTGCGCCGATAAGCGAAACGTATATGTATGGTATGCGCTTCGGGAGCAGGCGGTATAACAGTCCCGCCGCGAGTCCGTACGCCGCAAGTTCAAACGCCATAGGAAGGGCGACACTCGGAAACGGCGGCATACCGAAGATGGCACTTCGCAGAAGCGGAGCGACTCCGCCGACGGCAAATGCCCACACAGGACCGCATATGTATCCGCACAGCAATGCGGGGATATGCATGGGTGAGAGCATCTGTCCGATCTCGGGGATCTGTCCGGTGAAAAACGGCAATACGATAGCAAGGGCTAAGCACATGGCGGCAAAAACAAGGGTACGGTAATGTTTTTTCATTATGACCTCCAAACAAAACAGGTATCGGACGGTGATGCGCACGCATCGCCGCCGATACCTTCATGGTATTAGTTCGTATGTATTGATATATCCGCTTGGCGGAGTTCAGAGCCGATGCCCTGCCGCAGCTTCATGCCGCATTATGGGGATATTATATCATATACCGCACTGTTTGTCAAGAGGTGCGCGAATTTTACTCAATATGCTTAATTTTGCTCAAAATCGTCTCTGCCGCTTCGCGTATCAGCTCACCGAGAGTCACTTCGCCGACTCCTACGACCACGTTGTCACATTTGCTCATGGGTATCAGCACCCGTGCGGCACGGCTTTGCCCTACCGACCTCGCCATCTTTGGCGTGATCTCGCCGTACAGTGAATCGGCTATTACAATCCCCAGCGGCCCCGCGATAACGTCCGCATCACGACACGCTACCACCACGGGATTCTCCCCCGTCGCCGCCGCATCGGGAGCGCTTTTTAACATATTGGCGGTTGCAATACTGTTGGTACCGATGGCGATAATCTCAGCCGCGGCATCTCGCTCATGCAGTGCGGCAATAAGCTGTGTGCCGATCCTGCCGCCCTGACCGTCTATTATTACTATCTTCTTCATTTTATTTATCCCCCAACAGTGAAAGCGCGTTTTCGCTGTAGATCTTCCGCTTCAGCCCCTCCGAAAGTCCGAGGGATTCCACATAGTCCTGCTCCAGATTCATGCCATACCACGGGAAATCACTGCCGAACAGTATCTTTTCGGGATCATGATTATTAAGCATGCGTGCATACTGTATCGTGTCAAGCCCGAACATCGGCGCAAGAGAGGTCTCGATCCACAGATCCTTTCCGATGAGCAGTCGTTCCGCCTCGTCCCAAAGCTTGCAGGCACCCATATGTGCCGCTATAAACTTAAGCTCGGGGAATTTTTTAAGGACATTCAGTATCCGCTCCGGTGTGCAGTGGATGAGATCGGGGGAAATAAAGTCCCAACCCGAATGGGTTATGAGAAACAGATCATTTTCAATGCAGGCTTTGTAGACGGGATCGAATTTTTCATCGTCCACAAGCACTCCCATATAGTCGGGATGTATCTTGATACCGCGTATGCCCGCTCCCGCAAGACGTCGCGCTTCCTCAGCTATGTTTTCGCTGAAGGGATTCAGCGAACCGAGGGCATACAGACGATCGGAGGAAGAATTCACCTCAATGGCAAAATTGTTGACATTGGTCTGCTGCTTTGGATTGGTTGCAATATTAAGTATGACCGCGCGGTCGATACTCCACTCGTTCATTTGGGAGATAAGGCTCGACACCGTGCCGTCGCCGTATGCATCAATGCCGCCGATGCCCGCCAGCTTCGGTATTGCCTTTTCGGCGACCTTATCGGGAAAAGCGTGAGTGTGAAAATCTATGATCATGGTCATCATCCTTATACTTTGTATTTTACTATAATTGTACCACGCTTTCCTCAAGGAATAAACCCGATTATTGTAAACATTACGCGCTATTGGTCAAAAGGACATATTGCCATATGAAATTTTTATGTAAAAAAAGCAAATTGCATATTGCAAAATTCGAGATTTTGGTTTATAATATATTTATAATGGGGAAGAATGGTATTTATGTGTCAAGCTGTGATGTTTTTGACATAGTAACACCCCGATTCCCAAAAATATTATAAGATCAATTTAACTCGGAGGTAAATAAATGGAGAACAAAACGCAAAACGGCATGCCGAAGGTCATCTCGGCTGCAGAGCTGCGTGCGATCGCCGATGGTGAAGCATCCACCGCAAAAAGCCGCATCACAGCGCTTTTTGACGCGGGCACATTCGCCGAGACCGGCGCGTTCGCACACAAGCTTGCCGCGGAATTCGGCGGCAATGACAATGGCGAGCTTGAAGGCGTAGTCACCGGCTACGGTGCTATTGACGGCAGACTCGTATTCGCATTCGCTCAGGACTTTTCCAGAATGAAGGGTGCTGTAGGCGCTATGCACGCAAAGAAGATCTGTGATCTTTACGACCTTGCGATCAAAAACGGCGCACCTGTTATCGGTATTTTCGACAGTGCGGGCGCCTATGTTATGGAGGGCGTTGAGGCTCTTGCAGGCTACGGCAAGATCATGAAGAAGGTCTCCGACGCATCGGGCATCATTCCTCAGATCGCTGTTATCGCAGGTAACTGCGGCGGCGCTATGGCTACTGTGGCTTCTATGTTCGATATCACCATCGGAGCAAAGACCGGCGCATTCTATGTAAATCCCCCCTTCGTCCTTAATGAGCTCGATAAGAAGGCTGAGCTCGGCAAGATCGAGACCGCGGCAAAGAGTGGTCAGATCAGCGTAGTATGCGACACCGACACCGATGCGCTTGCTTATGTGAGAAAGCTCCTTTCCTACATCCCTCAGAACAACGCAGACGGTACCGCTTACTCGGCTACCACCGATGAGATCAACCGTCTCACCCCCGATGTTGCTTCCATCATCGCATCCGAGGGCTACAAGATGGCAGACGTTATTTCCGCCATCTCCGATGACGCGGCATTCCTTGAGCTCGGCGCACAGTACGCCAAGTCCATGCTCACCGGTTTCATCACCTTAAACGGAATGGTAGTCGGCGTAGTTGCAAATAATCCCGCACACATCGGCGGCAAGATCTGCGGCGGCGCGGCTAAGAAGGCGGCAAGATTCGTTTCCTTCTGTGACTGCTTCAAGATCCCGCTGCTCACTCTCGTTGATACCGAGGGCTATGAAGTATCCGTTGAAGCCGAAAAAGCTCAGTACGGCGCGGCACTCGCAAAGCTCGCTTCCGCATACGCATCCAGTAACAACGCCAAAGTAACCGTTGTTCTCGGCAAGGCATACGGCGCGGCTTACACCATTATGGGCTCCAAGGCTATCGGCGCAGACATCGCGCTGGCTTGTGAGACCGCAAAGATCAGCGCAATGCCTACAAAGAGCGCAGTCGCTTTCGCATGGAACGACAAGGTTACCGACAATGCAAAGCGCGGTGAAGTCGAAGCCGAGTGGGACAGCGTAATGGCGTCCCCCGTTGTCGCTGCAAAGGCAGGCGAGATCGACGACATCATCTGTCTTGACGAGCTCCGTCAGCGTGCATCCGCCGCATTTGAAATGCTCGGCGCCAAGAACGCACTGTGCGCTGTGAAGCTCCACAACAACCTTCCTTTATAATAGGAGGTAGTATAATGAGTATCAATCCGATTTTCCTTTCCGATACCGTTGTTCTTGAAACCATGACCGATAAGATCATGTACGGTCTCCAGACCACCCTTCTCGGCATGGGCGTCGTATTCGCGGTGCTTATAATTCTCTGGGCGGTACTCGGCGTGTTCAAGCTTGTATTTTTCAAGTCTGACACCAAGGGAGAAAAGGCGTCAGCTCCGGCACCTGCGCCCGCTCCTGCGGCAGTTTCAGAGCCCGAGCTTACCCCTATCTACAACGAGCCTGATGATGCAGAGCTCGTAGCAGTCATCACCGCAGCCATCGCTTCGATGATGGATCAGCCTCAGACCTCTTTCAGAGTCGTATCCTTCAGACGTACGGCTAAAAAGTAATATTATAAAGGAGATTATACAATGAGAAGATTCAGTGTAACCGTTAACGGTAATGTATATGAAGTAGAAGTTGAAGAGCTCGGCGCAGGCGCAGCAGCCCCTGCTGCCGCTGCAGCTCCCGCTCCCGCAGCGGCTCCCGTTGCTGCACCCGCCGCTGCTCCTGCAGCTCCCAAAGCAGCTCCTGCTGCTCCCGCCGCTCCTAAAGCAGCCGCTCCCGCAGGCTCTGCAGGCGCAGTATCCGTATCCGCTCCCATGCCCGGTAACATTCTTAAGGTAAACGTTACCGTTGGTCAGGCAGTTAAGAAGGGCGATGTTATCTGCGTGCTTGAAGCGATGAAGATGGAAAACGATATCCCCGCTCCGCAGGACGGCACCGTTGCTTCCGTAAACGTACAGAAGGGCGCATCCGTAAACTCCGGCGACGTTCTCGTTACTATGAACTAAGTGCCGGCTTAGTTTAAAGAGGCAGTGTTATGTTAGAAACAATAAACAATTTTATAGGTACCACAGGCGTTATGCGCCTGCTCGGCGAAGGGGACTGGTGGAAAACGCTCATCATGTGGGGCATTTCCTTTGTCCTTATCTACCTTGCGATCGCCAAGAAGTTCGAGCCCCTGCTCCTGCTTCCCATCGCGTTCGGTATGATGCTCGCCAACCTTCCCGGCGCAAACCTCATTCATACGGAGTTCTTCTTCGATGAATATTACATTGAGAACGGTCTTATCACCGCAGAACAGCTGGCGGCGTCGGAAGGTCATGTTCCGATGGCGACCATGCTTAAAACCGTTATAAACAGCGGTGGTCTCATAGACATCCTCTACCTTGGTGTCAAGCTCGGTATTTATCCGTCGCTCATCTTCATGGGTGTCGGTGCGATGACCGACTTCACCGCGCTTATCGCCAACCCTAAGAGCCTTCTTATGGGTGCAGGCGCACAGCTCGGCGTATTCGTAGCGTTCTTTGGCGCGCTGCTGCTCGGATTCACCCCCATGCAGGCGGCTTCCATTGGCATCATCGGCGGTGCGGACGGTCCTACGGCTATCCTCGTCACCAAAACGCTGGCTCCCGAGCTTCTCGGCGCTATCGCTATTGCCGCATATTCCTACATGGCGCTCATTCCGATCATTCAGCCTCCCTTTATGAGACTGCTAACAACAAAAAAAGAACGTGAGATCGTTATGACCGCGCTTCGTCCCGTATCCCGTATTGAGCTGCTTATCTTCCCGATACTTGTTACCGTTGTCGTTGCCATCATCGTTCCCGATGCGGCACCGTTGGTTGGCTTCTTAATGCTCGGTAACCTCCTCAATGTATGCGGCGTTACCGACAGACTTTCCAAGACCGCTCAGAACGAGCTCATGAATATCGTTACTATCTTCCTCGGTGTTTCCGTCGGTGCTACCGCAAATGCGGAAAACTTTCTTGCTTGGGACACGATCAAGATCATTCTCCTCGGTCTCACCGCATTCATTATTTCCACCTGCGGCGGTCTTATCACCGGTAAGATCATGTGCTGGGTCACCAAGGGCAAGATCAACCCCCTCATCGGCTCCGCAGGCGTTTCTGCCGTACCTATGGCGGCACGTGTGGCACAGGTGGAGGGTCAGAAGGCTAATCCCGCAAACTTCCTGCTCATGCATGCAATGGGTCCCAACGTGGCAGGCGTTATCGGCTCCGCAGTGGCAGCGGGAGTATTCCTCTCGATGTTCAAATAATATCGAACCTTACATAAATCTGATATAATGGAGGAAACACATTAATGGCTAAAGTAAAAATTACCGAAACCGTCCTGCGTGACTCGCATCAGTCTCTTGTTGCGACTCGTATGACGACCGAAGAAATGCTTCCCATTCTTGAAAAAATGGATGCCATCGGCTACCATTCTCTCGAAGCATGGGGCGGCGCTACATTCGACTCCTGCATGAGATTCTTAAACGAGGATCCCTGGGAGAGACTCCGCAAGATCCGCGATAAAGTCAAAAATACCAAGCTGCAGATGCTGTTCCGCGGTCAGAATATCCTCGGCTACCGTCACTACGCTGACGATGTGGTTGAATACTTCGTACAGAAGTCCATCGCAAACGGTATCGACATTCTCCGTATCTTCGACGCGCTCAATGATCCCCGCAACTTAAAGACCGCGATCAACGCGACCAAGAAGGAAGGCGGTCATGTTCAGGCAGCTATCTCCTACACCACCGGTCCCGTATATGACACCGAGTACTACACCAAATACGCTCGCCAGCTCGAAGAGATGGGCGCTGACTCCATATGCATCAAGGACATGGCAGGTCTCTTAAAGCCCTATGACGCATACGATCTCGTAAAGGCTATCAAGGAGACCGTAAAGGTTCCGATTCAGCTTCACACCCACTACACCGCAGGCGTTGCTTCCATGACCCTTATAAAGGCGATCGAGGCAGGCGTTGACGTAGTGGACACCGCTATATCCCCCATGGCTATGGGTACCTCTCAGCCGCCTACAGAGCCGCTGGTAGCATCCCTGGCGGGTACAGAGTACGACACGGGTCTCGATCTTGCAAAGCTTGACGAGATCAGCAAGCACTTCATGCCGCTTCGCGAGAAGTACATGGAGAGCGGTTTGCTTGACCCCAAGGTGCTGAAGGTAGACGTAAACGCACTGCTCTATCAGGTCCCCGGCGGAATGCTCTCCAACCTTGTTTCTCAGCTCAAGCAGGCAGGTAAATCCGACAAATTTATCGAAGTGCTTGAAGAAGTACCGCGCGTACGTGCCGATGCAGGCTATCCGCCGCTCGTAACTCCCTCCAGCCAGATCGTCGGTACTCAGGCAGTATTCAACGTTATCATGGGCGAGCGCTACAAGAATGTTACCAAGGAATTCAAGGGACTTGTTCGCGGTGAGTACGGTAAGTCTCCCATGCCCATCAAGCCCGAGTTCCAGAAGCAGATAATCGGCGACGCAAAGCCCATCACCTACCGTCCCGCAGACGACTTAAAGCCTGAGCTTGAAGAGCTTCGTGAGAAGGTTAAGCCTTGGGCTATTCAGGACGAGGACGTGCTCTCTTATGCACTCTTTGAACAGGTTGCGACCAAGTTCTTTGAGTGGAGAAAGAATCAGCAGTACGGCATTGATGCCGACCACGCAGATGCCGAAAACAAGATACACACCGTTTAATTAAATACCGAGGCGACGCTTCCCGCGCCGCCTCGTGTTTTATAGTCATTAATTAGGTACACAAACTATGGAAAACACAAAAACACCAAGAGAAAACAAAATGGGTACCATGCCCATAAACAAGCTTGTTCTGACCATGAGCCTGCCCATGATGGCGTCGATGCTGGTACAGGCGCTCTACAATATCGTTGACAGCATTTTCGTCTCCCGTATCCCCGAGATAGGCGAGCAAATGCTTGGCGCGGTATCATTGGCGTTTCCCATGCAGACACTCATGATCGCCGTCGGCGGCGGTACTGTGGTCGGCGTAAATGCGCTGTTGTCAAAACGGCTGGGCGAGAAGAATTTCGAGGGTGCCAACCGCATTGCAAACAACGGTCTGTTCCTCGCTCTGTGCAGCTATATACTGTTCCTGCTGCTCGGTATCTTCTTTGCTCCGATATTCATCAATATGCAGACCGACAACGCAGTCATAGCCGAGGGAGCCATCGTCTATTTGCAGATCGTACTCTGCGCCTCCTGCGGTCTCTTTGGACAGTTCATCTTCGAGCGCCTGATGCAGTCCACGGGTAAAACAGTGCTCTCCATGATAACACAGGGCGTGGGTGCGATAATCAACATAATCTTCGACCCAATCTTCATTTTCGGTGTGCCTGCCCTCGGTATTCCCGCAATGGGCATTGCAGGCGCAGCTATCGCAACCGTCATGGGTCAGATCATCGCCGCCATACTCGGACTTATCCTCAACATGAAGTTAAACCCCGAGGTAACGGTAAACCCATTTAAATACCGTCCCGACCTTGAAAGCATCGGTTCGATATACAAGATCGGTGTACCATCCATCATCATGCAGTCCATCGGATCACTTATGACAGTGGGCATGAACACCATCCTGCTTGGATTTGAAGCCATCGGAGAGACAGCGGTCACCGTGTTCGGCGCATATTTCAAGCTTCAAAGCTTCATCTTCATGCCCGTATTTGGTCTCAATAACGGCGTCGTGCCGATCGTCAGCTACAATTTCGGTGCCGGCAAGCGTGATCGTATGATGAAAACCATCAAGATCTCCTGTATTTACGCGGTGGCGATAATGTTTGTCGGCATCGCGCTCATGTGGCTTATCCCGGACAAGCTGCTGATGCTGTTTGAGGCTTCGGAAAAAATGATCGAGATCGGCGTGCCGGCACTCAGGCTAATCTCGCTGTCCTTTATCTTTGCGGGCTTCTGTATCACCGTAAGCTCTGTATTCCAGGCGCTGGGAAACGGCGTGTACAGCCTTATCACCTCTGCGACCCGTCAGCTGGGTATACTGCTTCCCGTGGCGTTTTTGTTGTCGCTGACGGACAATATCAACCTTGTATGGCTGTCCTTCCCCATTGCGGAGCTTGCTTCCGTAGCGCTTTCGACATTTTTTCTTGTGCGAATCTATAACAAGGTCATAAAGCACGTTGGAAGATGACCGAATTTCGCTTATTTAATGCGAAATAGACATTTTTCTCTATTGAAATTTTATTTCTGCTATGATATAATGATATCGTAGCAGAAATTTTTTTGGAGGAAAAGAAAAATGAAAAAAATCGTACTTTTAGGTGATTCTATTCGACTGGCGGGCTACGGCACCAAGGTGCCCGAGCTGTTATCGAATATCTGCGAGGTGTGGCAGCCTACCGATAACTGCCGCTTCTCGTTCTACACACTGCGCAATATCAGGACCTGGGAGGAGGGTATCGACGGCGCGGATATCATCCACTGGAACAACGGTCTGTGGGACGTCTCCGACCGCTACGGCGACGGAAATCTTGTGTCCGCCGACATTTACGTCGAGACCATGCTCCGTATCGCGCGGATACTAAAAAAGAAGGCGAAAACCGTCATATTTGCCACTACCACACCCGTGCGCCCCTGTCCCGAAGCTACCGAGGACAACGCGGACATCGTAAAATACAACGCATTGGTGATGCCCGAGCTTGAAAAGCTGGGAGTTGTGATAAACGACTTGCATTCGGTAGTTGAGCCGCACATCGACACCTACATATGTGAGGACAACGTGCACCTCTCCCCCGCAGGAATCGACGCCTGCGCCGAGGTTGTTGCAAGCTTTATCAAACAGTATCTTTAATCAAAAAGCTCTCTTTGACCGCTACTACCGGTCAAAGAGAGCTTTCTTTTATTTATTCTGTTCCTCGACCCAGTCGGTCACGTCTATGAACCGACGGTAATCGCTTTCGGCAGGATATTTCACATATATCACCGAAAATGTGGCAGTGCTTGAATATATCTCACATCCGTCGGACATCTGTGCAGTGGTAAGCTCCTCATAGGGGATGCGGTTGGGATCCTCGCCCTCGGTGCTGCCCGAATATTCAAAGCCCTCGGGAAGCTCGTCAGTGAGTATCTGACCGTCCTGGAGATAGTCGTAAAAATCATATCCATACACACAGCCGTTATAATACACCAGCGCTCGCTGTATCTCGCCGCTCAGATAACCCGTATCGGCGGACTGCTTTTCGGAAGTCTCACTGCCGTTTACAAATCTGCCGCAGCCCACAGCCGCAAGGCACAGCACAACGAGCAGTATTGCAATGACACGTTTTTTCATATCACTTCAAATACTCCGCCGCAGTCTCACAGATAGACTTCAGCGCACCATCCTCAAAGGGAACGATAATGTCCGCGGTCTCGCACAGACCGACAAAGGTCTTTTTGCCGCCCTCGCATACGAACTTATAGTAGCGTTCCCATGCGTCGGCGTAATCCTTCTGAGACATGCTCCAGAATTCAAGGGATACGGTCTGCGCAAGGCAGTAGTCGATATAATAGAAGGGATAGTGGTAGATGTGAAGCTGTCTCTGCCAACCTCTGCCGCCTGCATAGAAATCAACATCGCCGAACTGCATATACGGACGATACATTTTTTCGAGCTTTAACCATTCTTCATGACGTTCGGCAGGAGTAAGCTCGGGGTTATCGTAAACAATATGCTGGAAATGGTCAACCATGCATCCGTAAGGAATGAATATCAGTGCAGATTCGAGATGCATATATTTTGCTCTCGGAGTATCATCGCCGTAGAACAGGTGCAGCCACTTCCATGCAAAAAATTCCATGGACATGGAATGGCATTCGCAGGATTCCATAGTAGGCTGAGCGTTTTCCATGAACTCGAAATTGCGGGTTGTATAGCCCGCGAATGCGTGACCCGCCTCATGAGTAAGAACATCTACATCGCCCGAGGTACCGTTGAAGTTTGAGAAAATAAACGGAGCCTTATACTCGGGGAACTCGGTGCAGTATCCGCCCACTGCCTTGCCTTCCTTGGCAAGCACATCAAGCAGCTCGTTTTCATACATGAAGTTGATAAACTCACCCGTCTGAGGAGACATTTCCTCATACATCTGCTTGCCCGCCGCCATAATATCGTCGGGCGTGCCCATGGGCTTGGGATTACCCTCCTTGAAGCTGAACGGATCGTCATAGATGCGCATCTCGTCGGGAGTAAGTCCGATGCGCTCCGCCTGGCGGCGCTTTAACTCCTTAACTATCGGCACAAGATCGGTCACGACCTGACGACGGAAGTTTGCCACCATTTGGGGATCATAACAGTTTCTTGTGCGGCGCATGTAAGCAAGCTCGGTAAAGCTCTTGAATCCGAGCTTGTGAGCGATCTCGGTACGTACCTTTACAAGCTCATCAAAGATATTATCGAGCTCGTCGGCATGAGACATATAAAAACCGCTTTCCGCCTTGTACGCACCATGGCGCACCTCGCGATCGGGATTTTCCTTGTACGCCGCAAGCTGTGAAATGTTGAGGGTCTTTCCGTCAAAGTCGATCTTTGCGGAAGCAACAAGCTTCTGATAGTCGGACACCAGCTTGTTTTCGCGTCCAAGCAGGTCGATGACCTCGGGGGAGAAGGTCTTTAATTCCATCTCCATATTCTTGAACATCAGCTCACCTGCCACATCGGACACCGCGCTTCTGTAAGGCGACTCCAAAATAGCCAGCATCAGATTCTGTGAATGCTCCTGGAATGCGGGCAGTGCCATATCGTAAAACTCCTGCTCTGCCTCGTAAAACTTGTCGCGAGTGTCGATGGAGTTGCGCACCGAAGCGATGGAGATCATGGTCTGCGCGTGAACGCTTAATTTCTCCTGCTCACGGAACGCTTCGAGCACCGTCGCACCGTCCTTGGCGTTCTTTACCTTTTCGGTGAGCTTGTCCATCTCGGCGCCCAGTGCTTCGAGATCGACACGCTCGTAGGGCATATCCTTGAATTTCATGTCAGTATACCTCCGTTTGATTTTTTATTATATTATTGTCAAATATTACCTATCCCATTCCCACGTTACACCATTGTCACGGGATATGTAGTTTCTCTCGCCGTCTGCGTATAATATCGGAATAACGACAGTACCGTTTCTGATATACGCCATGTCAGCGTATGCACCCGCATCGGATATTCCATCGGGTGCGGAAATATCCATCAGCGTCCATGTGCGTCCGCCGTCATATGTAATGTATACATTGGGATTTTCACCCTCGCGGGCGATAAACGAGATGAATCCGAGCTCATCATCTATGAGCCCTCCCGCATGAAGTCCGTCGATGCGGTAATTAAGGAGCTTGAAATTGCGCCGCTTCTCCCATGTTACACCTCCGTCCTCTGTAACGTAGAAGAACACCTCACAGCGGGGAGTGGAAAGTATCGCGGTACCACGCATATCGTCGATCATATTGAGTACCAGAGAGGTCACCTCGAATATGTTGGAAGTGGTAGTTGGCGTATAATCAAGGGAATAGGACGTCCATGTCACGCCGCCGTCCGAGGACGCATAGGCAAGCACATCGGTCCAATCTCCGTCGCCGTACTCGCCGTTGTTTTCTCGTATCACAAGCACAATGTTATCGCCGTCAATGCGGAATTTACACAGATCGGCAAAATCCCCCAGCTCCCAACAAAACTTTGCGGGAGTCGTAATCACCGAATGTCCCGCTTTGACAAGCTGAACATATCCGCGGGTATCAACAGTTGCCGTATATTCGGAAAAATCGTTGCCGATTGCCTCTTTTATGCTGTGAAGATAAGTATCTTCAACAAAAGGTCTCGGAGAAAAGTCCGCACCGCTTGACACGTCGTAGCTAAAGAAAAAATTGCATCCACCGCGCAGGGTGTCGGCGTTTCTGCCGCTTTCGAGAGACACATAGGAATGATATTCCGCCAATACCGTCACCACACCGCGACCGTCTGTGGAATCGCCGTAATCAATCATATCGGTTACGCAGATAACAAGTGGATCACCGTACAATTCAGTGTAGTATTCGGACAGATATTCCACAAACGCATCAAAATCGAGACTGCCGTCAAGAGTATACCTGTTTATATAGGGTGCGGTAAGTATGACAGCGATTGAATCAGCGTCAGACGCCTGTGATTCCGTAATCGGAATGACTGTACTGCGCGCCTCGTGCGGCGTAACAGTGTTGATGAGAAACAGCGTACCGCTATCTGCGGCAGTTTTCTCACTCACCGTTTTGCATGACGGTATAACGGTACAAGCAGTGCAAAGCAGCAATACTATCGCGAGTTTAATCTTCATAATGCACATCCTCCTTTGAGGTTTATTCATTATGTTTGACGAATAACGAGCCGAAAAGTGTCGCCGCTTTGCAAAAATTCATATTTAGTTTACTTTTGGCAATGTGCTTGATCAGTTTCCTGCCTTGTAGTAGTTGATAAGACAGCCGCAGAGGATGATGGTACGCTCGTCGTCGGTGAGCTCGCCCATCTTAAGGGTGATCGCCTTGACAGAGCCGTCCGCCTTGATGATGTACGCGGGGAACTCATACTTCGCCGCTTCCACTGCCGACCGCACATCGGGCACATAGATGTGATCGCCTACCTCGAAATCGTCTGCGCTGTCGTAGATGAACGGCAGCATACCCCAGTTGATGAGGTTGGAGCGGTAACGCTTGGTAGCGTATTCAATCGCAATATTTGCCCAGCCGCCCAGCACCTTCTGACAGGATGCCGCCTGCTCACGGGCAGAGCCGTCACCGGGCTTGTTGGCGTAAACCACGCTTCCGATACCCACGTTCTTTGAATCGACCCCGGGCTTGATCTCACGCAGCTTTGCAAATACAGGAGCGAGCTCGCCGTCTGCAGTATTTTCACCGTTCTGTCTTGCCTTCTCGAAGGACTGTACAGCCTTTGCGCGGCTCACGTACGCCGGATCCTTTCTCGACAGAGCAAATTCGGACAGCTTTAAGGGATTGGAGCGGTAGGATGAGGTCTCGCCCGAGGGAATAAGCTCGTCGGTAGTGGTTACGGGGTCGGTGATGACCGATGCCACGCGAAGAAGCAGATCCTCGGTAAGCTCGGACATTACGGGCCAGTCGGCGATATTGGGACCGATCACAAGCTCAGCCGCAGTGTCTGCCTTACCGTAGCCCTTGTATACGCGGTGATCGTATACGGTGGAGTCGAATTTGTAATCGGGAGTGGTGTATTCAACCTCGATCTCGGTAGCGGGAGTGAGGATACCGCCATTACGCGCGGTAGCCGCAATGGAACGAGCATCCATGAGTGCAACTGCCGCAATCTGACCGTTGCCGGGCTTTGAGCCCTCACGGTTGGGGAAGTTTCTCGTTGAATGACGGATGGAAAGACCTCCGTTTGCAGGAACATCTCCTGCACCGAAACAGGGACCGCAGAACGCGGTTCTCAATGTTACACCGGCTTCCATCAGCTTTGCCGCAGATCCGTTTCTAACAAGCTCGATATATGCGGGTTGGCTTGCGGGATATGCGGACAGATTGAACGCACCGCAGCCTGTGGACTGTCCTGCAAGAATATCTGCCGCCGCAACAAGATTGTCAAACGTACCGCCGGCACAGCCTGCGATAACGCCCTGGTCTACCTTGATACCGTCCTTTGTGATCTTGTCTGTGAGTGAAAGCTTGATATTCGGGTTGTCAAGCTGCTCTGCGACGCTCAACTCTACTTCGCGAAGGATATCCGAAGCGTTGTCAATAAGGTTTCTTACAGTATAGGTGTTTGACGGATGGAACGGAAGCGCGATCATGGGCTCCACGCTCGAAAGGTCTACCTTGACCACGCCGTCATAGTATGCAAGCGAGCCGGGAGCCAGCTTCTTATAGGCATCGGATCTGCCGTGGAGATCGAAATAGCGCTTAGTCTCCTCATCGGTGATCCAGATGGAGGAGAGGCATGTAGTCTCGGTAGTCATAACATCAATGCCGTTACGGAACTCGATAGGAAGGTTTGCGATACCGTCGCCCACGAACTCAAGCACCTTATTTTTTACAAAGCCGTTTTTAAATACCGCGCCGATAATTGCAAGCGCTACGTCCTGCGGACCGACGCCGATCTGCGGCTTACCTGTCATGTGTACTGCGATGACCTCGGGACGCTTGATATCATAGGTACGGCAGAGGAGCTGCTTTACAAGCTCGGGACCGCCCTCACCTATAGCCATGGTGCCCAGTGCGCCGTAACGGGTGTGGGAGTCGGAGCCCAGAATCATACGTCCGCAGCCGCTCATCATCTCACGCATGTAGGAGTGGATGACCGCAATATGTGCGGGAACATAGATACCGCCGTATTTCTGTGCCGCGGACAGACCGAATACATGGTCGTCCTCATTTATTGTACCGCCGACAGCGCAAAGGCTGTTATGGCAGTTGGTCAAAACGTATGGGAGCGGGAATTTTTCAAGTCCGCTCGCACGCGCGGTCTGAATTATACCCACGTAGGTTATATCATGCGATGCCATCGCATCGAATTTGATACGGAGATCATCTTCGCTCTTTCCTGTATTGTGAGCGGTAAGGATCTCGTAAGCCATCGTGTTTTTCTTTGCTTCTTCCTTTGATATGCCGCCCTTGCCAAGCGCCGTAAGCTGTACCGCAGCATTTCCGTCATCCTCGATGATGGTGCTGCCGTATGCGAGATATGCGCCGCCGTGTATGAGTTCTACCATTTTATCATCCTCCGAAAGTGGAATTTTATCTCATTACCTTAATATGATACCATGAAAATATGAATATTTCAATAGATATTGATATGTTTCCGCATCTTGCACTAAAAAAATCGAATTTTACCAAAGAAATTTACAAAAGAGCCTTTATATTTGCGCCGACATATGATAAAATATTAGTATTAACTTTTATTATCACAACATCGGAGGACTTTATGGCAAAATACAGACGAGGCAGAATCAACGAGGAGATGGTAAAAGAGCTCTCAAGCATTCTGCGCGAAATAAAAGACCCGCGTGTATCTGATGCTTTCGTAAGTGTTACTGCGGCGGATGTTACACCCGACTTAAAATTTGCAAAGATCTATTATTCCGTGATGAGCGGCGACACCAAAGAAGTGGGCAAGGGCTTAAAGAGCGCTTCGGGCTATATCCGCAAGCGACTTGCGGAGACTCTGAATCTTCGCCAGACACCCGAGCTTTCCTTTGTCACCGACGACTCTATAGCATACGGCGCACACATAAACTCACTGCTCAACAAGATCGAATTTACCGAAATCGCAGAGGACGAGGAGCAGACCAATGAGTGAGCTATCCAATATCACCTTTAAAGAGGTCTGCGACCGACTTGAAGCGGCGCAGAATGTGCTCATCCTCACCCACATGCGTCCTGACGGCGATACCCTCGGAAGCGCGTTTGCACTGCGTACACTTCTCCGTTCTCTCGGTAAGCGCGCAGAAGTCATAAACTCGGATGACACCATCCCGAAGCGCCTCAAATTCATTTTCGGAGTGGATTCCCTGCGTCCCGAAACGCTTCCCAACGACTTCACCCCCGAATATATCGTATCCGTGGATGTTTCCACCTCAAAGCTGCTTGACCTCATCGAGCCCGAATATGGTGATAAGGTAGACCTCGCCATCGACCACCATGAGCTCGGTTCCCCGTTTGCAAAGGAGACCTATGTCGGCGACGTGGGAGCCTGCGGTGAAATCATTGTTGACATTTTCCGTGAGTTCAAGTCACGCGGTCACGATGTTCTTGATCGCTCTGCAGCGACAGCGCTTTGGGCGGCGATATGTACCGACACGGGCAGCTTCAAATTTGAGGCGGTCACCGCCGAGACCCATATGCGTATTGCCGAGCTTCATCGCGCCGGCATCAATCATTCGGAGATAGCGCGCCGTCTATACGATTCACGTCCGATTTCTCAGATACGCGCAACCCGTGCGGCTCTGAATGCTCTGCATTTTTACAATAACAGCCGCGTGGCGGTCATCAACTTCACCCAAGCAATGATGAAGGAAAACGACGTGTCACGCGAGGATATCGAGGACATCATCTCTCTCACCCGCGGTATCGAAGGCGTGGAGATCGGCATGTCCATAAAGCAAAGTCCCGATCATCCCACGCTCTACAAGGTCTCCATGCGCTCCAACCGTGTCGCTGATGTGGCAAAGCTGTGCGCCGTATTCGGCGGCGGCGGTCACAAGAGAGCGGCGGGCTGTACGCTTAACGCCGACAACGAAAAGCTTGCCGAGGCGGCACTTATCGAGGTCATTGAGCGCGAGCTTTGTGAGCTTGACGCGGCGGGAGCATTTGAAGGAGCGGACGCACTATGACCGAGCCATCGGGAGTTATACTTCTAAACAAGCCCGAAGGGCTTACGTCCCACGACTGCGTCAACCGTATGCGACGACTGTTCGGCACAAAAAAAGTCGGACACACAGGCACGCTGGATCCCATGGCTACAGGCGTTCTGCCAATTCTCATCGGCAGAGCCACCAAAGCCGCCGATCTGCTTGTTTCCGACAGCAAAAAATACCGTGCGGGGCTGCGGCTCGGCATCACCACCGACACCGAGGACACCTCCGGTGAGGTACTGACCGAATCCGACCGCATTCCGAGCAGTGTTGATGTTTACAACGCCTGCAAGAAATTCGCGGGGGACATCATGCAGGTACCGCCGATGTATTCGGCGCTTAAGGTGGACGGACAGAAATTAGTCGATCTGGCACGCCGCGGTGTCAGCGTCGAGCGTGAAGCACGCCCCGTAACGATATATTCACTTGAAGCGGAAGCAGGCGACTCCGAACGGGACTACATACTCACAGTTCACTGCTCTAAGGGCACCTATATCCGCACCCTCTGTGCCGACATCGGTGCAGAGCTGGGCTGCGGGGGAGTCATGAGCTCGCTCACACGTCTTGCAAGCGGTGGATTTGCGCTTGAAGCCTGTACAACTCTCGAAGCGCTTGATAAAATGACGATCGAAGAACGGCAAGCACTGCTGCTCCCGATCGAATCGCTGTTTTCCGAGTTGCCGAGTGTCAAGCTGCCGCCGTTTTTTGAAAAGCTGTCCCGGGACGGCAACGAGATATATCAGAAAAAGATAGGTACTGCGCATGCCGTAGGCACCCGCATGCGCTTATACGGTGCGGGCGGCTTCTATGCTCTTGCCGAAGTGCGCGAATATGAAGCGGGAAGTGCGATAAAGGTAATAAAACTGTTCTCTTTGTGAGGTATCGATGGCATTCAGACTCATCACAGCCGAAAACGGCGTTAAATACTTAAAATCAGACATTATTTCGGTTCCTCACGGCTTTGCGACCCGCGTAGGAGGTATCAGCCGCGAGACCCATACCGCCTCGCTCAACCTTGCCTTCGGGCGCGGTGACAGCGAAGCAGTCGTGCTCGAAAATCTCCGTCTCCTCGGAGCCGCACTTGATATCGCTCCCGAAAGCATCATAAGTCGTCACCAGATACATTCATCAAAAGTGGTATACGCCGACAGCTGCATGCGAGGCGAGGGATATTTTACAAAAACCGACAAAGAGTGCGACGGATATGTCACCGATCAACCGGGTATAACGCTCGGAGTTAAGACCGCCGACTGTGTGCCGATACTTTTCTGTGACCCGGAGGCACATGTCATCGGAGCGGTACACGCGGGTTGGCGCGGCACTGCATCGGGCATTGCGGCGGAATGCGTGAGAAAAATGTGCGCTCTTGGCGCAGATACACGTAATATCCGCGCTGCTGTCGGAGCGGCGATACATTTCTGCTGCTACGAGGTGGGCGAGGATTTTCGCGAATCCGTCACCGCACTTACGGGTTCCGATATGGCTCATGAGTTCATCCGCCAAAAAGACGGACAGCTCCACGCAGATATCGTGGGTATGAACCGCAGAATACTTCTCGAAGCCGGGCTCGATGAATCCCGCATAGACACATCGGAGCTGTGTACCTGCTGTCATCCCGAGCTGTTCTTCTCGCACCGTTATTCACACGGGAAGCGCGGCACCATGCTGTCTGTGATCTCACTTTAAATTCACACTCGTATGTGACAGCTTTGTGAACATTGGGCGCAGCAAAGTGACGATATACGGAAACTTTTCCGATTTATTATGTGAACGGCACAATTGTTCAAGATTTGTTCAAATTATTATGGTATACTTTTGTCGTGCCTTTATAGGGCACCATCAGCCTGCTGAAAGGCTTTTCAGCCTATTTTAGCAATATCATACATATCACCAAAATAAAATTGGGGGAAAAACCAATGATAGAAGTAAAGAACCTGGTCAAACGGTTCGGAAGCAAATATGCTGTCGATGACATCACTTTCTCCATCGGGAAAGGCGAGATAGTCGGCTTCCTCGGACCGAACGGTGCGGGCAAGTCCACCACCATGAATATCATCACGGGCTATATGTCGTCCACACTCGGTACAGCCGAGATCGGAGGCATCAATATTTTAGAGGATCCGATGGAAGCCAAGAAGCTCATCGGCTATCTTCCCGAACAGCCGCCGCTTTACCTTGACATGACCGTTCGCGAATACCTTAATTTCGTTTACGATCTCAAGGGCTGTCGTCTCAACCGCAAGAAGCACCTTGAAGAGATCTGCCGCGTAGTCAAGATAATCGACGATTACAACAAAAACCGCCTTATCAAGAATCTTTCAAAGGGCTACAAGCAGCGTGTGGGCATTGCACAGGCGCTTGTGGGCAATCCCGCAGTTATCATCCTGGACGAGCCTACCGTAGGCCTCGACCCGAAGGAGATAATCGAGATCCGCTCGCTCATTAGAACGCTCGGCGAGACCCATACCGTCATCCTCTCCACACATATCCTCACCGAGGTACAGGCGGTATGCGACCGTATACTTATTATAAACTCGGGCAAGCTTATCGCCGATGAAAAGACAGAGAGCATCATCAACATGCTGGAGGGCAGCCGCCGTCTCAACGCCCGCATCTGCGGTCCTCAGCGAGATATACTCCGCGAGCTTCGCGCACTTCCCGAGATCACTCGTGCCGAGGCTGTCGGCGAGCGTGAAAACGACAGCTTCTTATACGCCATCGAAAGCAGCTCAGGTGTAGATATCAGAAAGACGCTTTTCTTTATGTTGGCAAAAAACAACTGGCCGCTTATCGGTCTTGAATCTCAGGGTACCAATCTTGAGGATATCTTTATCTCGCTGGTGGATAAAAAGGAGCAGACTCCGAAAAAGTCCCGTGAGGTACCGCAGTTTGATATCAAGCTGCCCGAATTTGAAAACAAGGAGGACAATAACTGATGTTAGCTATATACAAGCGTGAGATGCAGGCGTATTTTACCTCGCCCGTCGGTTATGTGTTTGTCGCGATGTTCCTTGCGGTCAATGCGTTTATATTCACATTCTGTACGCTCTTGATGGGCATCGACAGCAGCGTGTCCTCATATTTTACATTCGTTATGTGGGCATTTATCGTGCTCGTTCCCATACTTACCATGAAGCTGTTCTCCGAGGAGCGCAAAGCGCGTACCGAACAGCTGCTGCTTACATCTCCCATAAGCCTTATGGGAATGGTGGCGGGCAAATTCTTCGCCGCCTTCACCATGTTTGCAGGCACCTTTGTGTTCGGCAGCCTTATCAACTTCTCCCTGCTTTATAAGTACGGCACACCCAACACCGCAACGCTTATTTCAAGCTCTGTGGGTATTCTGCTGATCGGCGCGGCGTTCATCGCCATCGGTCTTTTTATCTCGGCGCTGACCGAAAATCAGATCGTAGCCGCTGTCGGCACCATCGGTGTTATCCTCTTTATGCTGGTTATTGGCTTCCTCTCCAGCTTTATTGATGTGTACGCTATCAGAGTTGCGCTCACCTGGATATCCGTATTCAGCCGTTACAGCAACTTCGGCTACGGCATCCTTGACATAGCTTCGCTCCTCTACTACTTCTCCATCTGCTTCATCTTCATGTTCCTCACCGTGCGCGTATACGAAAAGCGCCGTTGGTCGTGATTTGAGAAGGGAGGAATTTATCATGAACAGAAATCAAAAAGCCCTTGAAATGGGCAAAAAAGTAAAGCACGGCTCCATATCCATACTTCTCACCGTAGTGGTCATTGCCGCCGTAGTCATCGCAAACGTCATTTTCTCTGCGTTCGCTTACAAAAACAACTGGTATGTCGATCTCACCGCCGAGGGTATTTACGGACTCACCGATGCTGGGCGCGAGATGCTCGACGACATCGAAGCGGACATACAAATACACTTCTGCGCTCCCTACGACGAGCTTGAATCCAACACCGCCCAGAAGATGGTATTCGAGCTTGTAAAGGAAATGGCTTCCGAGTACGACAACATCACCTACGATTATCTCGATCCCGTCAAGAACCCCACCTCGGTCATCAAATACAAGAACTCCGCGGCGGATTCCATCAACTCGCAGACCGTAATCGTTGAAAGCGGCTCCGAGTTCCGCGTATTTGCGTTGGAAGCGCTGTTCGTGATCGATACCGACAACACTACCGTATGGGCGTTCAACGGAGAAAAGAAACTTATCACCGCTATGGTGCAGTGTACGCAGGCTGAGACCCCCATCGCTTACTTTACTTATACTCACGGCGAGTCCATATCCACCTCCATGCAGGAGTTGTTCTATGACGCGGGCTACGAGCTTCGCACCATCGACCTCACCACAGAAGAAATTCACGAGGATGCACGCCTTATCGTCATCTCAAATCCCCTCTATGATTTTGAAGGTATCTCCGAGGCGACAGCGGGCAGAAAGTCCGAAATCGAAAAAATCGACGACTTCCTTGACGGCTTCGGCAATCTGATGGTATTCATGGACCCCGATACAGCCGAGCTTCCCGAGCTTGAGGAATTTCTCGTTGAATGGGGTATCGAATTTGACGATTCCGTACTGAAAGATCCGTCAAACTCCATTGACACCAACCACTATGCCCTCTCGGGTCAGTACTCTCTCGAAGAAAACTCTCTCGGCGCATCGCTTGTAAGCGATATAGTGTCTGTAGGTACTGCTCCCAAGACAATAGTCAACTATGCAAGTCCCATCAACCTCCTTTGGGACTACAACAACAACCGTCAGACCTCTACAGCTATCTATACATCCGACAAGGCACAGAAGTACGTTGACGGAAAGGTAGTCGAGGAAGGTCAATTTCCTCTCGTAGCGTTCAGCCGTGAGACACGCTACATTGACAATACCCCCCACTACTCCTATGTTTTCGCTATCGGCTCCAAGTATTTCACCGCGGACACATTCCTCTCACCCACCTACGCCAACAGCGATATCATTTATACAATGATGCGCGCTATGGGTAAGGTTCAGGTGCCGATTGACCTTAAATTTAAGGTGTTTGAGGACGAATCCCTCGACATTCTCGAATCCGAGGCAGGCGCGTGGACATGGACACTGGCTATCGCTATTCCCGCATGCGTATTTATCGCAGGCATCATTATCTGGATCAGGAGAAAGCACGCATGACAGAACAAGATAAGAACGATATTCAAAACGGCAACACCGAGGAAGCGGAGAAGTCAACAATATTCTCCGCTCCCGAGGAGCCAAAGCCCACACTTGATCAGAAGCGCCGTGCAAGCGCGCTGAAAAAGCAGGGGCGTCTCATATTTATAATGGCGATCATAGTCGTTGCCGCCATCTGTGCCTACTTCTTTGTGGTGCTTCCCATCGTAAACTACGTCGAGGAAGTGACCGAGGAGACCGTAGAACTGCTTGAGGGCGAGGTGCTGGGCACAAATGACCGCATCCTCATCTTTGACCATTATGAGCGCAAAGATATTAAGTCTATCGAGATACACAACGAGTACGGCGAGTACGGCTTCTACTACGATGAGACCGACGAGGCATTTTATGTGATCGATCATCCCGCAGCGCCTTACAGCAAGGAGCTTTTCTCCTCCCTTGTGGTAAGTACGGGCTACACGCTCTCAATGGAGCGTGTGACCATGGACTGTGAGGATATGTCCGAATACGGTCTTGCAGAGGACCAGAATCCCGCGTGGTATACGCTCACTACCCATGAGGGTGAGGAGCACACTGTATACATCGGCGACCTTATCCCCAGCGGCGGCGGCTACTACGTACGCTACAAGGACAGAAACGCGGTATATGTGCTCGATACCACCATCGGCAACACGGTACTCATGCCCCTTGAAAACATGATCACCGCCATGCTGACTCTTCCGATGAATACAAACGACTACTTCACCATAAAGAACTTCGCTGTGATGCAGGGTGACGACGTAAATATCATGCTCACATATCTTGATGAGGAAGCCAAGGAAGCTGCGGCATCTACCAGCGCTTATCAGATGATCTATCCTGCCGGTTATGCCGTAAACACTACAAGCTACACCACCGTTCTTGAGGTTCTGACCAACTTTACGGGCACGAGCACGCTGGCATACGCTCCCACAGAGGAGGAACTCACCGAATACGGTCTTCTTGATCCCGCATTCAGCATCTACTATGAGTATCAGGAAATCGAACAGTTCGTGGTATTCAGCGAAAAGAACGAAAACGGCAACTATTACGCATATTCTCCGCTGTTCGACCTCGTCACCGAGCTTGACGGTACAACAATGGCATGGCTTGAATGGGATCTCATCAAATGGGTCGATACACCCATATTTATGATGAACATCAACGATGTTGCCACTATCACCGTCGAAAGTGAGACTGCTACACGCATCTACGACCTCGTAGGTGAGGCACAGGAGCTCGTTGTAACCGAGCGCGAGACCGACTTTAAGCCCGAAGTACAGAATTATCGCCAATTCTACAAGGCGCTCCTGTCGATATATCTCCAGGGTTATGCCACCGATGACATATCCGAGGATGAAGTGACAGCGCTCAAAGCAAGCGAACCTTATCTCACACTTACTATCGAGACCCGTGCAGGTAAGATCACCGAGTATAAATTCTACCCCTACTCCACCAGGCGCGCGTATTACACAGTAAACGGCGAAGGACAATTCTACGTCCTGCGTGACATGGCTACCAAGATAATATCCGACTGTGAAAAGGTCATGACCAACACCGAGATAGACTCGGAAGCGCATAGTTAACACAAAAAATCCTCTCCGTCGGAGAGGATTTTTTGTTATGCTTTATTTTGTGAAGTAGCGATAAAGGATAGTAGCAGTCTGAACTCGTGTCGAGCTTCCCTGAGGCACTATCAGGCTGCCGGGGACACCTTCGATCATGCCCGTACCACAAGCCCACTTCATAGCATCAAGTGCCCATTCGCCAATATTTGCAGCGTCAGCATATGAGAGCGAGGTGTCCTTATACGCAGACACGTCACCGCCCTTGAGCTTGGTATAACGCCACATGATCGTCGCCATCTGCTCACGGGTAACGGCATCATCGGGTCCGAACGCGATATCGCTGTAACCCTCAACAACACCTACTGCAGCCGCCCAGCGGATAGCCTCGGCATAGGAAACATCGGAAGCAACGTCGGCAAAGCTCATAGCATAGTTGACTACAGGTGAGCCTTCATGGCGCCACAGCGCAGTAACTATCATAGAACGTGTGGTATCACCGCTTACGCCAAAGGAGCCGTCGGCATTGCCGTCCATCAGCTTATTTGCCAATACATAGTGGAGACCGTCATGATACCATTCGCTGCGGTCAAGATCGACATAGGATGCCAAGGGGCAGCTCTCATTTCTCAAGCACTCCGTGCTGCCCTCAACAGGCTCAGTAGTATCAACAGGCTTTTCTTCTTCATTTTCCGTTGTTATCTCGGTAAATTCGGCACTGACGGATACGTCTCTGCCGGGCATCTTGAAGGTGTATGTACCGTCCTCCTCTTTGGTAAGCTCAATGACATCTCCGTTGCTGTCCACCACGGTCACATCGGCAAGCTCGTAATTCTCGTTGGGAGTTACGGTAACGGTAACTGTAGCATTCCTGTATGCATCGTCGTGGGAGGTCTCTACCTCACCGTTTGCGATATCGTCAATGATCTCCACATCGTGCTTGGTATTCTTCTTGGCAATAACAGCGAGGATACCCTCGTTGATCTTGTTATCCCAATCAGCGTAGAATACCTTATCGCCGATATCGGTAGCGGTGATCTTGGTCACGTTTCTGCCGCTTAAGTTCTTGTTGTCATACCAACCCATGAACTCGTAGCCCTTCTTTTCCACCTCGTCGGGCAGTCTGACACCCACACCGTAGGTGTACTCGGTAACATCATCCTCAACGACTTCGCCGCCATTAAGCACGAGCTTTACCTTGTATACGTTGGGAGTCCACTGTGCATAGAGGGTAACCACCTCGCCTGCTTCGTCCGCAAGATTCTTGACACCGCTCTGCTTATCGGCATAAGCTTCACCGGTACCGTCGGCAGCGGTATTCCAACCGCCGAAGGTGTGACCGACTCTGGTAAAGGTGCTTTCGGGGAGTGCATAACCGCGGTCATAGTCCCAGCCCATATCGTCCATACTACCCGTACCGCCGTTTGCATCAAGCTTTACGGTGTAGGTGACAGCGATCCACTGTGCGGTCAAGGTGGAATCGTCTGCAACGGTGTAGACGGTATCCGCGGTTACCGCGTTGTCACTTGCGTCCTTCCATCCATCAAAGGTATAACCCGTTCTGGTGGGAGCAGGCAGCCCACCGTAAGCGGCATCGTAGGTAACGTCCATGGTACCGGGGGTAAGTGCGTCACCTTCATTTACATCAAAAGTTACAGTGTATGTCTCTGCCTGCCATATAGCGTACAGAGCAGCCGTGCCCGCGGCATTATACGTAGTACTATCAATCACTGTTCCGCTCTCGGACTCAGCCCAGCCGAGGAACTTATAACCCGTACGAGCAGGAGCAGTTTCGGGAAGAGCGAACTCATGCGAACCGTCGTTGTTGTATACGGTATCGGTGTCCGAAGGCATACCGGCGACCTCAGCTTCGGTGTTAGGCTTGTAGGTGATAGAGTGACCTTCGATGCTGCTGTCGTTAGACTCTACCTTAATCGTAAAAGCAATGCTTACATCGCCTACAGCACCGCTTATATCAGCGACCTCATTGTGGTTTTTATCGCCCTTTTTAGCACCTTCGCCGGAGATTTCCGCAGTACGTACCGGATTATTTGGATCATTGGTGGCGCCGCCCCAAGTATAGTCCGTACTGCTTTCAGACGAAATCGTACAGTCAACAATATTGCTGAGGACACTTTTCTGCAGTGTGACTGTTACTGAACCGTTTGCTTCGGTGGTGACAGTCTTGACAGTCGGTGTTTCGCCACCGGCACCTTCAGCAGGGTAGGTGGTGATATCAAACGAAATACCGGACACCGGAGTGCCGGCTGTATCTACAGCATGCACGGTTACGGTGACCTTATAGTCCTCCGCCTCAGCCGCCGAGATCGGTAATGCCGCTGCAAAAGCAAACGCTGCCATTATGCACACAGTCATGACCGAAATCAGTTTTAAAAAGCTTTTCTTCATAGTTTTCCCCTCACTATTAATAAAATAAATTTACGGTATATGCACATTAGTATATAGCATCATATACCAATGTGTATATATCCGCACGATTATTATATCACAATTCCCCGTTCCCGTCAATGCTATTTAATGCATTTAAAGCTTTGTTTGTTAATTTTGTTATTTATCTCCAATTTGGTTATGAGGCATCAAACAAAGTTGTATTTTTCGATGTTGCACATTTTTCTACAAAATCACAATTTTTTAAACAAAATACAAAACCGCTCGCATAACGAACGGTCTTGGAATATTTTTTGGAAAAAACTCGTCATTTGCACTCTTTTCTTTTCCCCAAATATTATTGTTTTTTGGTTTTGACAGCATAGTCTTGACATTATAAAACAATTATGCTACAATAGTATAGCGTGAAAAATACTTTTCACACATTGGTTTTTGCTGCTTTCGCCGTGCAAAACCGTCTAAAATCCCCACACAAGGAAGCTTTCGCCGACACGAAAGCCACGGTAATTAATATGGATTTGGAAATAATTGATTTTCACACCCATCCCTTCATTGAGGATGACAACAACATCTGCAAGCACAAGGAAAATCTTAAGATGAGTCCCGACTACACAAAAGAAGTGTTTGGGCAGCTCGGTGTGTCGAAAATATGCGGCTCGGTCATAGAAGGAAAGGGACATCACTTCGACTCGACCTGGGAACGCTTAAAGCACAACAACGATATCGCACTGTCACTACGTGACCATTACGGCGATTTTTACATCCCCGGCTTCCATGTACATCCGGCCTTTATAGAAGAGTCGATAGCGGAGATACACCGCATGCATAAAGCGGACGTAAGACTCATAGGCGAGCTCGTACCGTACTGCGACGGTTGGAAGGATTATTCCTGCGAGGGCTTTTCGGTGATCCTCGACGAGGCGGAAAAATATGATATGATCGTCAACTTCCATTCAAGCGGGGATGACGAGATGGATGCAATGGTGAAGGCACATCCTAATGTGACCTTTGTCGCTGCGCACCCCGGTGAATACGCCGCATTAATGCGGCATATCGACCGAATGCGAATGAGCGATAATTATTACCTCGACCTGTCGGGTACAGGTATATTCCGTTACGGTGCTGTCCGCCATCTTATCGACGAGGTCGGCTCAGAAAGACTGCTTTTCGGCTCGGATTACCCCACATGCGCCCCGGGAATGTATGTCGGCGCAATTCTCTTTGACAATACTCTCACCGATACCGAAAAGGAAATGATATTAGCAGGCAACGCCAAGCGGCTGCTTAGGATATAAACACAAAAAACGGGCTGTTCAGCCCGTTTTTCATATTTACACAAATCAGCCAATGCTTCTGCCCATAGCGGCGAGAATATTCTTGATCTTGACCATAACATCGTCAAACTCATCGGGAGTCAGCGACTGCTTGCCATCGGACAGCGCCTTTGCGGGATTATTGTGAACCTCGATCATGAGACCGTCTGCGCCTGCGGCAACTGCGGCAAGTGCAAGAGGCTCAACGAGCCAGTTGATACCGCCCGCATGGCTGGGGTCGGCAACAACGGGAAGATGCGACAGCTTCTTAAGTACAGGGATCGCCGATACGTCAAATGTGTTGCGGGTAGTTGTCTCGAAGGTGCGGATACCGCGTTCGCAGAGGATAACATTCTCGTTGCCGCCTGCCATTATGTACTCGGCACTCATAAGCAGCTCTTCGATGGTGTTTGCAAGACCGCGCTTTAAAAGAATGGGCTTGCGGGTATGACCGAGCTCCTTTAACAGCTCGAAATTCTGCATATTTCTCGCGCCGACCTGAATAACGTCAACATTCTCAAACAACGGGAGATGTGCCGCATCCATGATCTCAGTGACGATCGGCAGACCTGTTGCTTTGTTTGCCTCCAGAAGCAGCTCAATGCCCTCGGCTTTCAGTCCCTGGAATGCATAGGGAGATGTACGCGGCTTGAACGCGCCGCCTCGGAGCATGGTGGAGCCGGCAGACTTTACACGGCGTGCGATCTCGCAGATCTGCTCCTCGCACTCCACCGAGCAAGGACCGCTGATGACCTGGAAATGTCCGCCGCCGATCTTGATGCCTTTACCGATATCAACAACTGTATCATCGGGATGGAACTTGCGGTTAGCGTTCTTATAGGGCTCCTGTACGCGCTTTACTTCCTCAACGATATCGTTGGTGCGCAGATTATCTATGTCGATCTTGGAGGTATCGCCGACAAGACCGATGATCGTTGTATGCAGACCGTCTACAAGGTGCGCCTGCAGACCGGGAGTCTTTTCAAGCTCTGCCACAAAGCTTGATACAAGCTCCTTTTTTGTGTTGGGTTTAATGATAATGATCATTTATATTTTCCTCGCAATCATTTTAGATAGTTAAAATTTTAATACATTATACATTTTACCACGGTCACGTCAAAATTGCAAGAGAAAAATGAAAAATTGACAATATTCTAACATTTCGTGTAAAATATATACATATTCTTCCGTTTTTTTGTAGATTAAATATCTTCAAGCGAAACGAGCTCGGGAAGTGCGCGGGGAACACGCTTCAACGGGTCATAAA
This sequence comes from Clostridia bacterium, assembly GCA_017482055.1. Lineage (GTDB taxonomy): Bacteria > Bacillota > Clostridia > Oscillospirales > CAG-272 > Flemingiibacterium. The sequence goes on along the minus strand of JAFUOH010000001.1, from coordinate 133,155 downwards.
TAAACTTGCGGCAGGTGTATTCTTTATCGACAACGCCACGATGGGTACACAGCATATCCTCGGTCGCTCTTATTTCGCTTGCAAAGCGGCAGAACTCGCATATCCGCGGGGTATCGGAGTCTTTTTTCATAGGTATTATCCTTTCACTTTGGGATATTACTATTGTACCATGTGCGCGGGAAATTGTCAAGAAAAATATCGTGACCTCCGAGAGCGGAGGTCACGAAACCGGGTCATATTACAAAAAGTGAATCCTCGCGCTCGGCAATGGCAACGAACTGCGGGCGTTCAAGGGGATTCTTATTGGGCTGATGGCAGGTAAAGGTCAGTGTACCGTCAAGCTTTTCGAAGATACATATGGGCTCGCTCCAGTTTTCAAGGTCGTCGCTGATATAAACGTCAAAGCCGCAGTCGGGATTTTCGGTATTCCCCCAGCAGGACGCGCCGCGGGAACCGTACATATAATATTTGCCACCGTCAACGAGGATGAACGGGTCGCGGATATTAATATCACGGGTTTTCATATGCCTTACCTCACATATAGTATTTACCATTATTCTACCACACCGATGCGCAAAAGTCAAGCACAGACGGAGCTATGGGCGCAAAAATCACCGTTTCAGAAAGCGAAACGGTGATTTTTAGCTGTAGGGTTATGTTTAACTGTAATATTCAATGGTTGCTTTGATATCGGACTGTATCACGGATGTGATGGATGCGATGCTTGATGTGATCTCTCTCTTGCCGGACAGTGCGGTGTTATTCAGCGTGTCTGCCATCTTGCCCCAATTGTAAACAGCGGCGGGATTGAACACCTGATTGTCAAAGATGATATCAAACATTTCAATATCCCTGTCATCACTTGTACGCTTACCCTCAAGCACCTTTTCAAAATATGCGGGGCGTACATTTCTGTGAGATTCCGCCGCAAGATTTTCAAGCACAACACTGATCATTTCATGGTTATCATTCGCCTTGGTTACGTGCATTGTATGCGCGAACTGAAGGATCGGAGTGATATACTCTGCCTGTGCTTCATCATATTTCGGCATTGGGAGAAAAACGAAATCGAAGTTCACATCTCTCAACTTAACATTTGAACCTATGGGTTCGAAATAATATAACGCCTGGCCGTCGGTGAATATGGAATGCCAGTTTTTGCTTTTATCCTTAAATACCAGCTTGTTGGCAAGGCATACGTTGGTGTTATCGAAGTATACATCGAAGATCTTTTCATACATTTCAATCAGACGTTCACTGGGAGCTTCAAAATACGGAAGTCCGTCACTGTCCTTGGGAATGATCGATTCTCCTCCCGCTATCATGGAATATGTCATCAGACGGAGATTTCCGGTCATGCCGAAAGTGTCAGCGCTGTCTACCTCGGAGTTTCCGTCATCCTGATATGCAAGGCTCATAGCCTCATATACTGAGTCAAGCGTAAATTTGCCATCCTTTACAAGCTCATATTGGTCCGGGATGCCAAGCCTTTCTGCCATATCCTTATTGTATACAAGACCGTAAGATGCCTCCCAAAGCATAATACTCAGATCACCCGCGATGGAATAGCAGGTATCGTTGAAGCTGAGGCTGTCCATGACGGTGTCGTTCCACCAAGGCTTTTCAAGGTCAAGTCCAAGCGTATCAACATCCACAAAATAGTCCTGAAGTATCAGCGGTGCGACTACATTTGCGGGGATATCATAGACATCATATGGATCCTCGTTTGCCATGACATTTCTGTTTAGTGCATCCAGCAGAGCTCCACCGGTGGCATATTCCTCCACCTTGATGGTTATGCCGAGCTTTTCCTCCACAGCGCGGTTGCGGTTAAATACAGCGCTGTCAAGAACCTCGCCGGTATTTTCGCAGTCGAGCATGAGTATTGACCAGCTTCCGGAACCGATTTCGTTGGCGAAGACAAACTCTTCACCGGTAAAATCACCGGTGGGAAGCTCGGCGTAAATATCGACCTCGGTTGTTGCGGCGGTTACGGTTTGCGTATCAGTATCGGTTGGGGTTGTATCTGCGGTGCCGTCATCGCTCTGACACGCGCTGAGTGATAACATAAGAGAAAGCGCCAATAAAGCCGAAAATGTTCTTTTCATTTTTTGTGTTCTCCTTTAATTATAAATTAAATATAAATTAAACCATTTCGTGTCTGCCGCCGTTTTCGTGGGAACGGTACGCCGCAACCATGAATTTCACCATATCCACCGCCGCATCGATTCCGTATATCTCGTCGGAAGCGCCCTCGGTACATGCCTTTACCCATGCGACAACGGGATTATCGAGAATGACGGGGATCTCGTCAAGGGGAATGTCCTTCACCTCCTCGCCGTTCAGGTGAAGCTGTGCCATATCACAGCCGCCGAAGCGGGTGTAATATGCGCCGTCTGTACCGTAGACCGCAAGCTCAAATACGCTCATTAAAGGTGAGGTGAAGGTAGCGTCGATGGAGCCGATAGCGCCGCTTTTGAAGGATACACTGCATGAGGCGTTGTCCTCAACCTTTTTGTTAAGAACGGAATACCCGAAGTTAGAGCTTACCGATTCCATGTCTCCCATGATGTATCTTGCAAGATATGCCGAGTTGAACCCGAGATCGATCATGGCGCCTCCGCCGCAAACGTCGGGATCGTACCAATATTCGGGAAGATCTCCGTTAAGTCCGCCGCGGTGTCCGCAGAGACAGCGGAACTGCACGGGTTTGCCGAGTGTTCCATCGTCGATGAGCTTTTTTGCATAAGCAAACTGCTTTATGCCAAGGCGCATGAAGGAAATATAGAACTTAACACCGTTCTTCTTGATGGCATCGCGGATAGCATAGGCATCTTCAAGGGTAAGCGCAAGCACCTTTTCGGTGAATATGTGCTTCTTATGCTCCGCCGCCTTTATGAAGATCTCCCTGTGATCCTGTGGCGCAGAAGTGACGAGGATGCCGTCCACATCCTCGCGCACAAGGAGCGCCTCAAGGGTAGGCTCGGCGTTGACACCGTATTCCTTTGCCCATTCCTCCGCTACGGTCGGGTCTTTGTCCCAAACCGCAACAACAGAGCAGTCAGGCTGCTTCAAAAATTCCTTTACATATCGCTCATCGGGCTTGTGTGAATGACCGTGCCAACGGCTCACAAGTGCAACTCTGAACATTTTCATTCCTCCAATCAGTCAAAATATACGGGCTTGCCGCTCTCTGACGATTCCTTAATCGCAGCAAGAATGTTTGTAACCACAGCGGCTCTGTCCGCGGTGTTGACAAGCTCCGCTTTTCCGAGAACAGCGTCGATGAAGTTGCGCTGCTCAAGGTAGTTCTGATCTACCGAAACGCCGTCATAGAAAGCAATGCCGCCTGCCTTGAAGTCGGGTTCCTCAACGGTCTGGCGGTTGTGCTTCACTGTGTTTACGAGAAGCTTGCCCGTGAATGTGTCAGCACCTGCCTTTGTTCCCGCAAGCAGGAATTTGGGGCCGTATCCCTCAAGAGTGTTGAGAAGCCAACTGCACTCAAGAATGATCGTAGCACCGTTTTTCATCGTAATGAAGGCAAATGCCGAGGTTTCAACGTCAAACTTGTCAACATCCCATTCGCCGAAGGGATTTGCACAACGAGGCTCATCCTTCATCTTGTCGTACATTGAGCCGACGACCATCCTCGGCTCATAGTTGTCCATGACATAGAGCATCATATCAAGCGCATGAGTACCTATATCGAAAAGAGGTCCTGCACCCTGTTCCTCCTTCTGAGTGAACACGCCCCATGTCGGCACGCCGCGTCGTCTCAGCGAGCGGCATTTTCCGAAATAGATCTCCCCGAAATTGCCCGCCTCTGTTTCGGCTCGTACATACTGAGCCTCGTTCGAAAATTTGAACTGATAACCCACAGCAAGAAGCTTTCCGGATCGGTCGCGTGCATCAAGCATCAGCTTTGCCTCCCGGGGGGTGATGCACATGGGCTTTTCCACAAGAACGTGCTTGCCTGCCTCAAGCGCCGCAACGGTTATCTCACAGTGACAGCGATTCTGCGTCAGCACACGCACGCTGTCGATGGTGGAATCGGCGAGCAGCTCGCGGTAATCGGTATACACCTTCGCGTCGGAAGTACCGAAATCCTTTGCCGCTTTTTTAGCTCTTTCCTCGATAAGGTCGCAGAACGCGACCATCTCGCAATCACCAAGCTTTTTGATGGATGGCATATGCTTGCCGTTTGCGATACCCCCGCATCCGATAATTCCTATTCTGTGTTTTTGCATGATGTTACCTCCAATAATGTTATTATATTAGTATTATACAGTAAAAATAATGCGATAACAAGCAACAATCTTAAGGCGAAATATTGCAATATTCAGAATTATATGATATACTGAGATAAATATACCAATATGGAGGTTCACAATGAAGCGTGTTATCACAGCCTTCAAGGAGCATAAGGAGTTTAAACGCAAGAAGCATTGGGATGCCAATATACTCAGATTTCAAACAGAAATCGTAACTCCGCCGCACTATGCCGATACTGTTGAGATCATAGTAAACCACGGCGCTGTAGGTGATATTCACATCGGCGGCAAGCATTGTAAGGTGACCGATCATCTTGCGTATTACATCCCACCGAACGCTGTTCATTCCATAGAATATCAAAAAAGTGACGGATATGTGTCGGTTTTGAAGATAAATCACCTTACGCTGAAGCAATATCTTGATCTTGAATCGGTGCTTGAGGGATGCGGGCATTCGTTTGAATCACTTCCCTATTATATAGACGATCCCGATGTGGTCGGAAGCATCGAGCGCACATATTTTGAATCGGAGTCGATATTTACGGTGCTCACATCGACGCTGGGCTTTTTTAAGTGGCTGACGGAGCTTGGCGAGTCGCAGCCGGAGACTTTCGCTGCGCACAGAAGTGATGACATACGGCGCATCATCGAATGGTCGGAGCAAAACTTCACCGACAGTCCGACGTTGGAGGAAGCCGCGGCAGTCTTTGGCTATAACAAAAATTATTTCTGTCAGAAATTCAAGGCGGAGACCGGTGTGACCTATGTGAGCTACCTCAACTGTCTGCGCATCAACTACGCTTGCGCACAACTGAAAAAAGGGCTCTCCGTCACCGAGGTCTGCTACTCCTGCGGCTTTGAGAACCCTTCGTATTTTATTAAGCTTTTCCGCACCATGGTCGGTATCACGCCAAGGAAATATGCGGCGGGTGGTGAATAAGCTCGCCCGGCGGGCGAATCAAACTAAAAAACTGCGCTATTGTGTACTCGGTCTGCATATGATATAATATTTACGTGGGCAGCGCGCGGCTTACAAAAAAAGCACACAGGAGGACTTTCATGTTATATTTGGCGGAAAATATAAAAAAATACCGCATTCTAAAAAATCTCACCCAAGAGGATGTGGCAGAATATCTCCACATCACGCCGCAAAGCGTCTCCAAGTGGGAGCGGAGCGAAACTTATCCCGACATCACGTTTTTACCCGCACTCGCCAATATTTTTGAAACAAGCGTCGATCTGCTTATGGGCATGGACACCATCCGTGCTGACAAAACGTTGTACGGTATTCACAAAGCCGCGCACGATTTTATGCAGGGCGGTGAGCTTACCGCCGCGGAAAATGTATACCGCGATGCACTGCTCATCTATCCGAGCGATGCCGAAATGCTTCTCGGACTTGCGGAGGTTTTGGCGCTTCAAGGTAAGGCGGAGGAAGCGGCGGCGCTTATGGAAAAGGGGCTTCCACTGTCAACAAACGAAAAGCAGAAAGCAACGACCCGCGCCGCACTTTGCTTTTTGTACTTGAAATGCGGCAAAAAGGACAAAGCCGAGGCGCTCGCCGCTAAACTTCCCCATGCAAGAGAGAGCCGAGAGGTCATACAGCCGCTTATTCAAAAAGGCATGGACGCCGACGAGCTTGATCGGCAGATTCGAATCATTTTTCTCGGTGACAATGAATGAAACACGCCGCACCTGCCATTGGCAGGTGCGGCGTGTGCTTTATCTCTGTGCAAGCATGTCTTTTTCGTACTTTTTGACTTCCTTAAGCCACTCGTCGCGAACGGGAACACCGGATTTCTCGCAGTAGTAGTCCCAAACCGCCGCGAAGGGGTAGGATTTGAGTTCCTCAAGGAGTGCGAGACGGGAGGTGTAGTCGCCCTCAAGCTCCAGTTGCATCAGCTTTTCAGACGGCTCAAGCAGTGCGTACAACAGCGCCTTCTGCATGTTTCGTGTACCGATGACCCACGCCGCGATTCGATTGATGGAGGCATCGAAGAAGTCGAGACCGATGTGTACTCGCTTGTCGAAATTGTGACGGGTGATCTCCTGAGCGATATATTTCAGCTCGTCGTCAAAGATGACGACATGGTCGGAGTCCCAGCGAACAGGGCGGGATACGTGAAGCAGGATATCATCAAGGAACAGCAGTGCCGACGAGATTTTGTCGGAAACCACCTCTGTGGGATGGAAGTGACCTGTGTCAAGGGTAAGCAATAGGTTGTTCTTGATCGCATAACCCATACACATTTCAAGTGAACCGATAGTACAGGATTCCGCGCCGATACCAAATACCTTAGATTCCACCGCGTTGAGATTGTACTCGCGCTTCTGCCCCTTGAATATCTTATCATAGGAATCGAGAAGGCGCTCGCGGTAGCCGTAGCGGTCAACGGGGATATCCTTGAAGCCGTCGGGGATCCAGTGGTTGGTTACCGAAGGCTCACCCATTTCCTTTCCTATGTACTCGGCGATCTCACGGGAGCGTATAGAATGCTCTACCCAGAATGCGCGGATACCGTCATCATGGTGAGAGAGCGTAAAACCGTCTGCGCTCAGCGGATGAGAGAAGCAAGTGGGGTTGAAGTCGATTCCGATCTTTTGCTCCTTTGCCCACTGTACCCAAGAGGTGAAATGCTTCGGCTCGATCTTGTCGCGGTCTACCTTTTCGCCGTTTGCGTCAAGATAGATGGCGTGGAGGCTAATACGCTTCTTACCCGGGATAAGCGAGGTCGCTTTTGCGTAGTCTGCGCGTAGTTGATCTATTGTGGCAGCTCTGCCGGGATAGTTGCCCGTGGTCTGAATACCGCCAGTTAAGTCACCGTCGGGATTCTCGAAGCCACGAACATCGTCGCCCTGCCAGCAGTGCATGGAAACCGGAATCTCGCTAAGTCGCTCAATCGCCTTGTCCGTGTCAACGCCGATAGAAGCATATAATTCCTTCGCGAGCTCGTATGCCTTCTGTGTACTCATAGTCATGACTATTCCTTTCTAACTATTTGGGAGGTTTGTGACGATTCCCGCAAGGAATTCGTGGCGCAAGGCGCGAAAGTTACAAACCTCCATTGTCTGAAAATGATCCATTTTTCAGACTTTTCTCCTTAATTTGATTTTGTTTTAGCTTCACGTCAAACGGAAGCTTACCCTTGGCCTCGATAGGGCGCGGTCGCGCAGAAAGTTATAAATATCACTTCCTTGTACCCGGTAGCCTCAGTCAGCACACGGTCATTGTCCTTGTTGCCGGAAAATTCGGGGATAAAAGTTACACCCGCACCCGGGGAACTCACTGTGTATCTTTTTCGCGATCTTATCGGGATGATACAAGCCGTCAGCGGTTACTTCCGGATTGTGGACATCTTGTCCCGCATCCTGCTCGGTTACGGTAACAAACAGCTTATCCTCATTGCTGCCGCCAAGTGCCGCTTCAACACCCTCATCCGTTACGGCGGTGATACAATCCCTTGACACGCTGCGAAGAAGCTCTTTGTCCTCAGCCGTGGCGGGATTTGCATTCACCTTGTGCTTTTCGTAGTATTCCTGTGCCGCAAGCACGCGTCTGACGGCTTCGTCCAGGCGTTCCATAGTGAAAGCGCCGTCCTCAAAATTCTTTTTGAGCATTGCGGAGACTTTACGTGTAGGTGTGCGGTAGTTGGGGAGTATGATATCGTTGCCTGCCGCAATCGCCATGCCGTTGATGTTTTCCTCGACGTATTTCCGCAAAACGCCCATCATGGCAAAGGAGTCGGTGAAGCATACGCCGTCAAATCCCTTGTTCCTGATGATGTCGATACATTTCTTTGACAGCGATGCGGGGAAATCGGGATCCACCTTGGGAAGCTCGGAGGTCGGAAAGCCCATCTCTGTATCACAAAAAACGAGAATAGGGTAATCAGCCTCTGCAAGCACCCTTTAAATAACATCGCTCTTAAACGACGGGAACTGCACACAGCCCAGCGCACGCTTTTTTATAAGCTCTATCGTAAACTCCAAGCTGTCGGGATCATTGTCAACAAGGCGTCTTGCGCATAATACCATGCCCGGCTTCTGCTCCAAAGTGAGCTGTTTGATATCAAGTATCATTATAAAGTATATTTACGCCTTATGAATAAGCTTCTTGAAGCGCTCGTATGCTTCATCCCATGCCTCGGTATTCTTAGGCTCATAGCAGCCGATATCGGTGGAAGCGGCGATGATCTCACGCGCTTCGGCAACATTCTTAATTTCACCTGCCGCAATAGCCTGTGCTGCGATGTTGCCCATAGCGGTTGCTTCGACAGGTCCTGTGTAAACGGGACGACCGCAGGCATCGGAGGCAAACTGATTAAGGATAACTTCTCTGGTGCCGCCGCCGACGATATTGATGAAGGGAGTCTTGTGACCCTTCAGTTCGTCTATGCACTCCACAGTGTAGCGGTAACGCAGTGCCAGCGATTCAAAAATACAACGCATGATCTCGCCCTCGTTTTCGGGGACGTGCTGATTTGTGGTCTTGCAGTATTCCGCAATACGGCGGGGAAGGTTGCCCGGAGTTGCGAACAGTGCGTTATCAGGGTCGATAAGCGACTGAAACGGCTTCGACGCCAGTGCCATATCGGACAGTTGGTCGTGGGTATAATCCTTACCCTCACGTGCCCACTGGCGCTTGGACTCCTCCTTGAGCCACAGACCGGTGATATTCTTTGAAAAGCGGATGGTATTTTCAACGCCGCCCTCATTGGTGAAATTATATTTGAACGATGCATCGGAAATAATTGGATCCTTCACCTCGGAGCCCATTATCGACCATGTTCCCGAGCTTAAAAAGATGAAGTCGTCGCTCTTTGCGGGAACGGCAAGCACGGCGCTTGCGGTGTCATGAGCCGCGACGTTTACGACGTCAGCCTTTATATCGCCCACATCCTCCAAAATCTCGGGGAGTATCTTACCAACGGTGTGACCCGGCTGTACGATAGGAGCAAACAAGCCTTCGGGGATACCGAATTTTGAAAGGAGCTCATGTGACACCTGACGCGACTTCGCATCGAGTATCGCACCGGTGGAAGCTATGGTGTACTCGGCAAACTTTTCACCCGTCAGGAAGTAGTTGAGAAGATCGGGCATAAACAGCATCTTGTCGGCGTTGTTTACATATACCGGCTCGTCGCGCATAGACGCAGCAAGCTGATATATGGTATTGAAATTAAGGAACTGCAAACCTGTGATGTTATAGAGCTCATCCTTGGAAACGAATCTGTCGCAGTAATCAATGATCCCCTCTGTGCGGGTATCGCGATAGTGTACGGGATTCGCCATGAGCTTACCCTTCTTGTCAATAAAACCGAAGTCAACACCCCAAGTATCTATACCGATAGACTTTATGTTCTTGTCATCCGACAGCGCACACTTGCGTATGGAATTTTTGATCTCATGGAAGATGCGCAGAACATCCCATGTAAATGTGCCCGCAACGGTAACAGGTTCACTGGGGAAGCGATGGTTTACGTCAAGCGTAATCTTCTCGCCGTCAAAGCTGCCGATGATGCCTCTGCCGCTGGACGCGCCGAGATCGATCGCAAGCATTTTGAGTTTTGCCATGTGCGTACTCCTTTCATGCTCGATGTGAATTATTTATTGATTTCACACATTTCCGTATATACCAAATGTGACGCCACATATATGTGGCATCACAGATGGCGTTATTTATTTCTGAATATCTGCGATAATGCCCTTGAGCGCGTTTACTGCGGCTGCGAAGGACTCCTCGCTGGTTGCGTATGTATTCGGCATCTTGGTCTTTTCACCCGCTTCGAGATCGTTGAAGCCCTCGAACACCTTGAGATGGGGCTCTAAGGTGAGGATCAACTCACCGTCGCGCTTCTTGTTGAGATCTGCGAGTATCTCGCGTACACCGCCGATACCACAACCTGCGGGGCAGATGCACTTTTCGGGAGTTGCGTCCTTGATGTGCATGTAGTAGATCTTGTCGCCGAGCATCTCATACGCTCTCGGATAAGACTCGTGACCATCCATTACAAAGTTTGCAGGGTCGAAGATCAGCTTGATCTCGCCGCCGAACTCCTTCTGGATATCGAGACAGCAGTCTGCGGATTCGCCGTAGATACCCTTTTCGTTTTCATGACAGAGGGTAACTCCCGCTTCCTTCGCAAGCTCTAACATCTTTGCAAGCTGTGCCATGACCTGGGGACGCGCCTCCTCGCGAGTAACGCCGTCAGCCATGTAGAAGGAGAATATTCTCATATTGGAAGCGCCGAGTATCTTCGCCGCCTTTAAGCAGTTCTTGAACTTGTCGAGGTGAGCCTCGAAATCCTCGTCGGTCTTTATCTTACCGATAGGCGAACCGATTGAGTAGACCTTGATGCCTGCCGCATCGAGCTTTGCCTTTACTGCGTACATCTCCTCCTCGGTGAGCGCGGAAACGTTCTTACCGTCCACGCCGCGGATCTCCATGTAACCGATACCATGCTTTTTAAGTCCGACCAACTGCTCGTCGAACACCTTGGAATATTCATCTGCGAATGCGCTTAAAACAAACTTTGCCATTTTTCTTTTTTTCTCCTTATGTTTCAATATAAAATTACTGTTCAAAATACTGACCGTAGCAGGTCATGATGTTCTTGTAGCTGGTCTCCAGGCAGTCGAAGGGATCCGCACCCTCGGGAACGGTGTCCTGCTCGACCATGTGGTTCTTGATGCCGCACTTAACGGACGCTTCGATGATGCGGTCGAAGTTCATGTTGCCCTCACCTACAGCCGCGAACTTGCGCTCGTTGTCCACAACGGTGAAATCCTTTAAGTGGGTGGTGAAGATCTTGTCAGCATACTTTTCAATATACTGCGCGGGATCGGCACCGCCTGCCTGCACCCAGTGAACGTCAAGGGTGAATTCGATGTCGGGAGATGCCTCTAAGATGTGATCAAGGTAAAGCTTGCCCTCGCACTTTTCAAACTCAAACATATGGTTGTGGTAGAGGAAGTGCTTGCCTGCCTTCTTGATCTTTTCGATTGCGGGAGCAAAGTCGTCCGCAAAGCGCTTGAAGCTTTCAAGATTGAAGGGTCTGTACATGAAGATGCCGCCGATGCCGACACCGTCGCAGCCGTAGAGATCGTGCTCCTCGATAACCTTGTCGGTCTCGTTAAGAATACGGTCAACAGCAGTATGTGTGAGCACTACCTTAAGACCGGTATCCTTGGACGCCTTTGCGATAGCCTCCGGAGTGACCTCCTTACCGATACCGGATACCTGCACATACTTGTAACCGATCTTCGCAAGCCTCTCCATGGTGCGTGCGAAATCCTCGTTTGTTTTGGTGAAATCTCTGACGGTGTACATCTGTGCACCCAGAATCATTTTTCCGGACATGATAATATCTCCTTTAAAATTTGTTTTTTCCCCATAATGGCGGTTTTATCCGCTCTATACTTATATTATAGCAGACCCGCGGAGAAAAATAAAGCCTTTTTTACATTTAATATCGCTTTTTTTAATTTAGGCGGCTTTTTGAGCGTAATTTTATATATTGTTCATATCCGCGACATCTTGCGTTTACACTTGCTTTGAAAACGTATCACTTTCCGCACCGTTTGCACACACGCTCTTTGCCGCTTTCCTTTGCGGCTTCCACTGTTCCCGACAGTATCTCCTTCGAGCGCGACAACGTGGAGCACTTCGCGCTCACATGCCACACCTCGCCGTTCTTTACCCAGTAGACCGTATCCGTCTCGGGTAGCTGTGCGGTCTCAACGGAGGGAGCAGTCTCAATGGCTTCCGTCACGATCACTGCAGAGGTGTCGTCTGCTTGTACGGTGTCAGTAACCACCTGTACGGCTTCCGTATCCTCGGGAGCTGTGGTAAGCAGCGACCGGGTGTCCGCCGCAGTCTCACTATCGGGAAGTGATCTTTCCCTCAACTCCGCAAAATAGCTCTCATAGTCAAACGCGTCGTCGGGGTCGTAATAAAAGGTATCGCCGTCAATATGCAGTCTTGCACCATCATCACTGCAGCCCGCAAGCACGGTCAAAAGCGCAAGTGCGGCAATCACGGTGCCACACTGCCTGCAGCGGCTCTTACCAATACGCATCATGACGCAGTCACTTTACTTCGACTACCGTAACGCCAAGATCACCCTCACCGTATTTGCCGTAGCGGTAGGATACCACTCTCGGATCCTTTTTAAGATACTGCCACAGCGCGTTCTTAAGCGCTCCGGTGCCCTTACCGTGAATAAGCCGCAGAGAGTGTATGCCCGCAATATGCGCCTCGTCGAAATACTTATCCACCATATACCATGCATCCTCGCCGTTGAGTCCGCGCAGGTCGATCTCGTTTTTGAAGTCACGCGAAACGGTCACACGGTACTTGTCCGCCGCGATCTGCTTTTTCTGTGCATCGGTAAAGGTGACTTTATCCTCGTCAAGCAGCATTAAATTCGACACCTTGGTGCGAGTCTTGATAATTCCTGCCTGGACGTTTACGTTTCCGTCCTTGTCGGGGGCATCCAATACAACACCCTTTTTATTAATGTTTATGAGCAGTACATCGTCGCCCTTTTTCAGCGGACGCGGCAGCACATAGTCCTCCGCCACCTTTTCGATAACGGGATTTATTTTGTTGTCGCTCTCGCGCAGATGACGTCTGATGTTCCGGCGACCTTCTTCAAGCGCAGATGCAAGATTTGCGCTCTCGCGTTCCTTTTTGACCTTTTCAAGCTGATCCATAACGTATTCGCTGGATATTTTAGCGCTCTCCACGATAGAAACAGCCTGTGCGCGCGCTTTTTCAAGCTCACGCTCCGCAAACGCAAGCTGATCGGCGATCTTCTTTTCGTTCACCGCTTTGTATTCCTCAAACTCGCGGCGCAGGCGCTCTGCCTCGGCGCGGTTTCTGTCCATTTCCAGACGGCTGGCTTCCAGCTTTTCTATAACGTCCTCGAAATGCTTATTTTCCTCGCTGACAAGCTCCTTTGCGCGGTTTACTATCTCATCGGAAAGTCCCAGCTTTGAGGAAATGGCAAATGCGTTGGATTTTCCGGGCGTACCGATGATAAGACGGTAGGTCGGCTTAAGCGTATTGACATCAAACTCGCAGGAGGCATTGACAAAGCCGGGGGTTTCCAGTGCAAACGCCTTTAATTCCGCGTAGTGCGTGGTCGCCGCGCAAAGTGCGCCGACCGAACGTACCTTTTCAAGCACCGCTATGGCAAGTGCCGCGCCCTCAACGGGGTCGGTACCCGCACCAAGCTCGTCTATCAGCACAAGCGAACGTCCATTGACCTTTTCGGTAATGCCAACGATATTCACCATATGTGATGAGAACGTGGACAGCGACTGTTCAATGGACTGCTCGTCACCTATATCGGCAAAAATGTCGTCAAATATACATATCTCCGAGGTGTCGGAGGCGGGAATGTGCAGTCCCGACTGCGCCATCAGTGCAAAGAGTCCGAGAGTCTTGATTGTAACCGTCTTTCCGCCCGTGTTGGGACCCGTAATGACCAGCGTACTCATGTCTCCGCCCAGCGTCACCGTGATCGGCACCACCTTCGCCGGATCCAGCAGAGGATGGCGCGCACGAACAAGATTCATGCGGCGGTCGCCGGTGATGCGAGCGGGAGTACCGTCAAGTTTAAATGACAGGTCGCTCTTGGCGAATATGAACGCAAGCTCGGTTATATTCTTATAGTTTAGCTTGATAGCCTGCTCAATGGCTCCGCAGGCTGCAGACAGCTCGGTAAGGATGCGTTCGATCTCGTTAGCCTCCTTGACCTGCAGAACGCGCAGCTCGTTGTTGGCTTCGACTACCGAAAGCGGCTCCACGAACAATGTCGCTCCCGAGGAAGATGTATCATGCACCAAACCGCGCACGTCGTTCTTGCATTCCACCTTGACGGGGATAACATAACGACCGTTACGCATGGTGATGATATTTTCCTGCAGATATTTCGAATACGCGCCGCTGACAAAGCTCTGGAGTGAGTCCTTGATGCGGTTGTTGGTATTCTTCATCTTGCGGCGAATGTTCGACAATTCAGGGCTTGCCTCGTCAGCAATGGTATCCTCCGAGATTATGGCGGTGTGGATCCGATCCTCGAGCTTTTTATCGGTGATAAGCCGCTCGAAAATATCGTCCAGTGCCACCGCACCGCGCCTGTCGGTACGACTGTATTCAAGCAGAGAACGCGAGGTGCGCAGGACATTGGCGATATCTAAAAGATCGCGCTGACTGAGCACTGCACCTTTTGCGGCACGCTCCGCGGCATCGCGCACATCCTTTATCCTGCCAAAGGACGGCATGCCCTTGACCGCCTGCATATCCTTAGCTTCGGTAGTCTCACGCTGCATACGCAGTATGCGGTCGGGATCATTTTCGGGGCGAAGCGCCAGTGCCAGCTCGCGTGCGCCCTCGGTGGGCGCACGCTCCGCCAGCATTGCTAATATCTTATCGTATTCGAGCGTTTTTATGGCTCTTTTGTAATTACTCAATTATAACGTTCCTTTCGTTTTAAAGGCTCACCACGCCAACATATCAAGCACGGCGAAATGATGATCGACATGGTTTTCAAGATACCTCTCGCATGCCGAAGAAAATTCGGGAAGCAGTTCGCTCGCAAGCGCAAACGAAAACAGCCGCGGCATGTCCGCATAGATAGCGTGCTGCATCGCAAGCACAGATGCGGGAGCAAGCGGTATCACGATCTGCGCAGTGTTCATTTTGTCCACCGTGCGCTCGTTTTCAATGTATGTCGCCTTATGTATCTTATCCGAGCATCCCTTGCAAGTCATGCTTCCCGCCATTACATTAAGGAACATTGATGAGTCCTCAACACCGTGACCGCAGACCTGACAGTTAACAATATTGGGAGCGAAGCCGCACAGCATCGCAAGGCGCATTTCATAAACACCTTTGATGAGCCGCAGTTCCTTATCCTTATAATGGGTCAGTGCCCACAGCGTATTCAGTGCAAGCCGCAGTATTTCGGGCTCGGGCTGTTCCTCGCTTGTGACATACTCGGCGGTGTTCAGCACATATGTACCCACTGTCATCCTGTCGAAATCCTCGCAAAGATGAAAATAGTTTTCGATCAGTGAAGCGTCATTCAGGGTATATTTGCCCTCGCGTTCGTACAAAACAAACTCACTGTAGCAGAATATCTGCGTTGAGCCGGTAAAACGCCCGCGCAGCCTCACAGCTCCCCTCACCAGCACCGACACCCGTCCGCGCTCGGCGGTCAGCACGTTTATATAGCGTGCGTTGGAGTTGACCACAGTTTCGCGCAGGACCAGCCCCTTGACGGTATAAAGCATCTTATTCCTCGGTAAAGCCGAAGCTGTTCAAAAGTCCCGCATTGTCGCGCCAGTTTTCCTTTACCTTTACCCAGAGATCGAGATGCACCTGCACACCGAAGAAGGCTTCCATATCCTCACGCGCCCATGTGCCCACCTTTTTAAGCGCTGCGCCGCCTTTTCCGATGATGATGCCCTTGTGGGAATCCTTTTCGCAGAAGATCTCGGCTCTTATCTTGATGATGGTCTTTTTTTCTTCAAAGGCTTCGATAACGACAGCAGTGCCGTGGGGTATCTCGTCGTTCAGCGTGCGAAGAAGCTTCTCGCGGATGATCTCCGCCGCCAGCATTCTTTCGGGCTGATCGGTGAGCATATCCTCGGGGAAAAACCAGTCGCTCTCATGAAGCAGCTTTGCCGCCTCATCGGTGACGATGGAAACGCCCTCTCCCTTTACCGCCGCCATGGGAATGACCGCTGCGAAATCGCACAGCGTCGAATACGCCATAATGCAGTCGGCGACCTTGTTTGCGTTGACGGTATCGGTTTTATTGATGGCAAGTATAACGGGAATCTCCTGCTTATTAAAGCGCTTAAGCATGGATGTTTCTACCTCGGACACAGGCTTTGCGGCATCCACCACAAGTATCGCCGCATCAACCTCACCAATGGCGGAATTGATGGTCTTTACCATATAATCGCCAAGCTTATTCTTGGGGCTGAGCATACCCGGTGTATCGAGGAATACGAACTGATTCTCTCCCTCTGTAAGTATGCCCGTGATACGGTTGCGCGTTGTCTGAGGCTTATTCGAAACAATGGATATCTTCTCACCGAGAAGCGCGTTAAGAAGCGTGGACTTACCCACATTCGGGCGTCCGACTATAGCTATAAAGCCTGTTTTTGTCATAATGCTTGTCCTTTGTTTTATTGTAATGTAGCTGTTCCGACATATACTGCGGATATACTTATATTATACCATATATTCACGCGTTTGTCTATAGCGAAAATCTATCTGCCAATGCCCATATATTCAAGAATCGCATTCTGCTTTTGGCACATTTCAGCCTCGTCCTCCTCGCTTGTTACATGATCGTAGCCAAGCAGATGGAGCACCGAATGTACAGTGAGGAACGCTACCTCGCGTGTATAGCTGTGTCCAAGCTCCGCCGCCTGTTCACGGGCGCGCTCAAGGGAAATTACGATATCGCCGAGGATCACCGCCTCGTTGCCCATGTTGATGTCGTAGTCGCCCTCATCGCCGATCATGGGGAAGGAAAGTACATCCGTCGCTGAATCAATGTCACGATGCTCACGGTTGATCTCACGGATACCCTCATTATCGGTAAAGGTCACAGATACCTCCGCACTGCACTGAAAATCCTCGTATGCGAGCGAAGCGTAGATCGCCGCCTTCACAAGACAGCGAAGCTCACTTGTCACGTTTTCTTTGTCCTGCTCGTTGGTAAAATGAATGTAATGTCTCATTGTTCGTTATCCTTTCTGATTTTATACTTTTGCTTTGACTTATCGTAATTTTCATATGCTAAGATGATCTTCTGCACAAGGCGGTGGCGTACCACGTCATGCTCGCTGAAGCGATGCACCGCAATATCCTCGATACCTTCGAGTATCTTCACGGCTTCCGAAAGACCGCTCTTTTTTCCAAACGGCAGGTCGGTCTGAGTGAGATCGCCTGTAACCACGGCTTTTGAATTAAAGCCGAGGCGCGTCAAGAACATCTTCATCTGCTCGGGGGTGGTGTTCTGCGCCTCGTCGAGGATTATAAAGGAATCGTCCAGTGTTCTTCCGCGCATGTACGCAAGAGGCGCTATCTCGATGATCCCGCGCTCCACATACCGTCCGTACGCTTCGTTGCCGAGCATTTCATATAGCGCGTCATAAAGCGGGCGCAGATAGGGGTCGATCTTATTCTGAAGGTCGCCCGGCAGGAATCCCAGCTTTTCACCCGCTTCCACAGCGGGACGGGTCAGGATAATGCGCTCCACCTGCTTTGATTTGAGTGCCGTCACAGCCATTGCAACGGCGAGGAAGGTCTTACCCGTACCTGCGGGTCCAATACCCATGACCACTGTATTTTTCTTTATAGCATTCACATATTTCTTTTGACCGACAGTCTTTGCCTTTATGGGCTTACCGCGAGTGGTAAGACAGATTGTATCATCATCAAGCTCACAAAGCTCGCTCTTTTTGCCGTCCAACACCATGTCGATCACATAGTCTACATTCTGTTCGGTAAGCGTATTGTTTAATTTCGCCATGCGCTTTAAATACCCCAGTGCATCTACGGCACGCTCCACCGCCGAAAGGTCGGAGCCGTTTACGCATATGGCATTTCCCGCGGTATTTACGCTGTCGCGGGATTTGATGGTGACGCCGAACGCACGCTCCAGCTTTTCAAGATTTGTATCCAGCTCTCCGAACAGAATAGCAGTCTGCTCGGGCGAATCCGTTAATATCGTTTTTTCTGGCATATTTAATCTCCTGTATGTTAGTTTTCAAAAGCTCAGTCAGTATATATGGGCAGCTCCTCGGCGATATCGCTTATCACCGTAAGCTCGCAGTCTATAGTATAAACACCGCCGCTAAGTCCCGCGCTGATCTCGCGGGAGACAAGCTCACAACCTTCTGTAATCGCCGCGCACTCCTCTCTGAGCCGTCGGTACGCTTCGGTACGCGCTTCCTCCTCCGTGTAAGTGATGGGGATCTGCGCGTATTCGACAAAAACCGCTTCATCCACAGCAATAGGCAGCTCAACCGCATCAAAGAAACGCAGATTATTGCTTCTTGTGAGCATCTCATATTCTATTTTATCATATTCCGAAGCCATATTTCCGGTGTTCGCGAAAAATTTAAGCGAAATTCCGAAAATGTTCAAATATTTCTCGGTATATTCGGCTCCCGTTGCTTCACGGCGGGTGGTTTCAAGCGGCACCTCAATGCGGACGCTGCGCTTCACCTTTGCAAGCACTTTTCCGCGTGCGTGTACCAGGCTAAGGCTATGCTTACCCTCCTCAATTCCCGAAGCCAGCAATTCGCCCTTGCGCACAAGCTCATCCACACGCGCGACAGGCTTACCTCGGAGTATTTCCATATACTCTATGACGCCGTCCTCACTCGCAACAAGATTATATGGTGTGTTCTCGTCTATGACCGTATCGGGCAGCTCCATCTCACGTACCTCCACCGTCGCCGCCGTACCGCGCACATTGACCGAGATCCACGAAACATCATTGTATTTTAACAAAAATCGGTTGTGCAGCTCATCAAAGTCTACGCCCGGGATATATGTTCCGACACCGCATCCCAGCGCCTCCAGACGTTCTATAATCTCCGGAGCGGATATATTGGCATTTCCCACAACATCCACCGTCCAGATAAACTGCTCGGAAAACCACAGTATAAACGCGAACAGCACGGCACCGATCGGAATGCCGATCCTTCGTCGGTAGCGGCGGATAAGATAGCGAAAACCGTGATCGCGAAGCGTTTCATATTTGATCCCATTGTTTGCAAGTATATGCTCAATACTCACACAGTCGCGTATGGGCAGAGAAAAGGTCAGCCCTTTCTCCCCCGCGTGCATATGTCTAAAATCCGCGCCCGACTTAGTAAGTAAATCCGCCGCCTTGTCTGCCGCATCGGGCGGCACACGAAAATCACGGCTGCCGTAAAACCAACGTATCAGCTCAGCCGTCATGTACAGCCTCACTCTCCGCGCCGTAGCAGATAGTTGATATTATCCCGCTCACCGACACCCGTCCGCCCGAAAAGCTCCGCAGCTCAAGTCCCGACCCCTTGACAGTAAGTAAGCCGTCGCACAACACAAGCACTACAAGATCTTCCGTATATGTGATAAGTCCTTCACAGCCGTCAATACAAAGCTCGCGGTTGCTGACCGCTTCAATGAATGAAATTCTGCCGAATGTTCCGACAGGTATATCAAGCGTTTCACAGATACGCTGCGACAACGGCTTTTTGCGATTTTTACTCATATTACCTCTCCGACCCCGCATAATTGTTAATGAAAGACCGTGGCTCTCACGTCGGTTTAATAATATGAAACAAAGGCTGTGATTATTATTGTAAGCATAAAAAAGAAGCGTATCGGCACCATCACGACGGAAGCACCGCGCCTTGATACGGCGATACTGTGGCTGTTATGCTTTTTTCTGCTCGGATACTTTTTGCGCTCTCCGACTCTTGCCGCCGCTTCCGTAAAAAGCGCGCTCGGCATTTGTGCATCGAGCCTTATTCCGTCGCTGTTTCCGTTTATTGTGCTGGTGGGCATAATGAACGGCTCGGGACTGTCTGCGACAGTCGCACGGCTCATCGGCAGACCGATCGGAAAACTCTTCGGCATTCGAGAGGAAGCGGTATATGCGCTGCTTCTCGGCTGTGTCGGCGGATTCCCCATAGGCGCATTGTGCGTACGCGAGTTGTATGATTCCGGCACACTCGAAAAGTGTGAAGCCGAACGGCTTCTCGGTTATGTAAACAACGCAAGCCCCGCATTTTGTATAGGCACACTCGGAATGTCACTGTTTGGCAGCACTGCTTTCGGCATCAGGCTCTTTCTCTGTCAGCTTGTCGCCGCGTTTGCGGTCGGGCTGACACAGCGCCGCAGGATATCACTGCCGTCTCATGCAAGCTTCAAGCCGCCTGCCTTATCTACCTCCGACACGATAACAAATGCGGTAGCCACGGGCGGTCTAACCATGTTAAAGATCTGCTCATTCGCGATATTTTTCGCCGTTCTCGGAGACGCGGCATGCCTTGTCGCCGACAGGTTCCTCGGCGGCTTCGCCGCAGCGCTCTGTGCATCCATCTGCGAGCTTACACTGGCAGGTCGCCGACTTGCCGCACTCTCGGGAATCATTCCCGAGCTGCTCTGTGCATTTGCAGTCGGATGGTCGGGAATATCCGTGCATATGCAGACCGCATCGGTCTTATCCGGAAGCGGCATCGGCATGAAGCGGTATTATATTTCCAAGCTCGCACAGGGCATATTATCAACGGCATTTTTATTTCTGTCTTACTTATTTTGCGGTGGGCTATAAGCAAAAAACTCCGCATTTCTCCCCGCAACGATCACCTGTCCGATCAGCCTTACACCGATATTCCCCATCGAGCTTCCGATCAGCTCCATTACACGAATATCGTGCGGCGATGCCACCACTTCAAATACATCCGGATGAGAATGGCCAATAACAAATTTTCTCGAATTGTGATATGTAACAAACCGTATTATGTCCGAGATATTTACACTAACCCTGCCCTGTAAACCCGACGCAAGCAGTTCAACCGCTGCCAATCTATCCGAATCGTCATACACCGCCGCCCAAAATTCCTCATCCCGCGAAGGCTTTATGACTGTTAAGAACAGCTCCTTATAATCCGTGATCTTCCGTCCGATAAGCTGTGACTTATCTCTCAGGTTAATGATCTTAGCGGTAAGCAATATGAGCATCGCTCCGTGATGAGTCATGCCGTCAACCCGCATAAGATCTGTATACGAGGCAAGAAAACACCGTCTGAAGGAGCCAAAATCGGCATACAGCCCATCCATCACGCGATAAAGCTCCTTACCTGCGTTTGTGAACGAGAGAAGCAATGCGAGCAGTTCATCATCCTGCATGTCAACGCGCTCCTCAAGTGAGGAAAAACGATCCCTTAATTGTTTTATATATTCCTTCTTGTCAAGATCCGCGTCCCTCATCTCGCATCAACTGCGCCGTGCAGTTTTCCCCCATATAATTTATAATATTCCAAAATCCCCGTTTTTTCAAGGGAATATTTGCTTTTACGCAATTTTTCCGTGCTGCTTCCCCTACTATAATATTATACTATATATGGAATAACGTGTCAATATTTGTGGCTGTAAAAATTCTGTTTAAAGGTAAAAAGTCTTGACTTTTAGGGGAAGATGTGATATTATTATCACTGAAAAACCAATGCGAGGTGTAATTATGAACTTTCATGAAATTTTCGGCAGCGCCGAATTTATAACCCCGAGCGCGCCCTGTAACCTGCGTATAGACTATCCGCCCATACCCCAGCTTAATTTCGGTACGCTTACCTCATACGACAACTGTTCGGTCCCTTACATACGCGGAGAATTCAAGACTCACAAAAAAGTGAAAAAGGCAGAGCTCACTGCCTGCGGTCTCGGACTTGTGGAGCTGTATCTGAACGGCGCCAGGGTCTCGGACGACCTGTTTGTACCCGCCGTATCCGACTACCACTTTACCGAAGCGCATGTCTGCTACAAAAAATACGGTGAGCTGACCTCCCACCGCATACATTGCCTGCGCTATGATGTCACCGACATGATAAGCGAGAGCAACTGCATCGGTGCTGCGCTGTCCATCGGATGGTACAGCGTCAAGGTCTACGGCAAGATCAAGCTGGCTTTCCGTGTGGACATCACCTATGAGGATGGTACCACCGACGAATATCTGTCGGGTGAACAGCTCAAATGGACATACAGCCCCATTGAGGTCTCGCATTTTCTGTTTGGCGAGCGCCACAACTACGACGCGCACCGCCTTGACGGTTGGAACACTGTCGGCTTCGACGATTCCGCTTGGGAGAGTGTTGAAAAGATTGCCGCACCCGAGTCGAATTATGACTACCAGGACTGTCCCGTTGACCGCGTGATACGCTGTATCGAGCCGAAGTGTATCGGAGAAACGGAGGACGTATACATATATGATATGGGCGAGAATATCACGGGCACGCCCGTGATCGAAGCCGTCACCGACGAAGTAACCACCATAGAGCTCGACGTTTCCGAGCGGCTGAAGGACGGTATGATCGAGGCGTACACCAATCACCGTCAGCACGCGGTGTTTGTGACCGACGGTTCACCGCGCAGGTATCACCTGCGCTTCTGCTGGTTCGGCTTCCGCTATGCGTCGGTAACCAAAAATGCCCGCATCACCTCCTGCGCGGTCATTCACTCGGACGTAAAGGTCACCTCCGACTTCAAGTCGTCGAACGCACAGCTTAACTGGATGTACGATGCCTACATACGCACACAGCTTGACAATATGCACATGAGCATCCCCTCCGACTGTCCGCACTGTGAAAAGCGCGGCTACACGGGCGACGGTCAGCTCACCTGCGAATGCGCCATGATGATGCTGGACGCGCAGAAATTCTACCGCAAGTGGCTATACGACATCTCCGACTGCCAGGACACCGTCAGCGGTCATGTTCAGAACACCGCGCCCTATCTTCCCTCCGGCGGAGGTCCCGGCGGTTGGGGCTCCGCCATCGCCGAGGTGCCGTATATGTACTACCGGACCTACGGCGACCTGTCCGTGGCGGAGGAATTCCTGCCGAAGATCTACCGCTACTTTGATTACCTTGAAGCGCACAGCGAAAACGATATTGTGGTCAGTGACAACAGCGAGTCCTGCCTCGGTGACTGGTGTGCCCCCGACGGTGCGGAGGCCTCCGACGACGGAAGTATCGCCACGCCGTCGCAGTACGTCCCGCTGATGCCCGCGGCTTATGTCAATACATATTTCTACGTAAAGGCAGTCCTTCGGGCGGTGGAAATGTGCAAAGCCCTGGGACGCCACGGTGACATTCCCGCGCTTCTCACACGAGCCGAGCGCAAAAAAGCGGCGATAATACGCGACTTCTACGACAGTGCCACCGGTGACTTCTGCTCAAACCACAGCAGTGCCAACGTGTTCGCCATCGACCTCGGTCTGGGTGACGAGCGCACCCTCGCCCACGTTGCGGAGCATTTTGAGCGGGAGCCGTGGTACAACACGGGCATATTCGGCACCGACATCGCCACCCGTGTGCTTTTCACCCACGGTCACGCGGATATCGCCTATAAGCTGCTGACCGGCGACGGCAAGTGCTCCTTCGGCAGATGGATGCGCGACGGTCACACCACCTTCCCCGAATACTGGACCTATCAGCGCTCGCAGAATCACCCTATGTTCGGTGCAGTGGTGCGTTATCTGTTCAAGTACATCCTCGGCATCACGGAGACGGGCGCGGGCTATGATGAGCTTGTCATCGAACCGCTGTGCATGGACATGCTTTCCTCGGCAAGCGGTCACATTACCACCCGCCACGGTAAGGTCGCGGTCAGCTACAGCGTGAGTGACAGTCACATCAGCGTGGAGGTGGAGATTCCCTCAGGCTGTTCGGCACGCTTCCGCCACAGCGGTACGGAGTATGCGCTTAACGCGGGCGTGAACAGGTTAGTGCTGAAATAGCCCACATACAGCCTTGGAGTGTCGAAAAAGGGCGAACGATTCTTTGGACGGATTGTGCCATTTCTCTTGATAATTTCCATTTTTTGTGATATAATATACACAGTGGTACTGAAACGGACACAATGAAACCAAAGGAGACATAATATGAACACCTCAATCGAAATCAAATTAGATCACAGTGAGCGCCGTCCCGGTGCGCAGGCATGGTGCGCCAGCTCCGACGGTCACACAACATACGCACGCACACGTGAAGAAGCATTGAAGCGTCACAAAAGCACTTTGGAAGCGTACCAAATGATCGCAAGCTCATTAAAACGCTGTGCCGAGCATACAGCCTGTCCCGAGCATTGACAGAAAAGCTGCCCCGAAGTTGACGGGCAGCTTTTTATTTGGAGTGTGGGAATATCGTTATTTTTCTGCATATCCTTAATAATCAGCTTTATGTGGGCTGTTTCGCTGTCGGTAAGTCCGCTTACATCAACAACCGTATGCTTATCAGGTCCAAGCAAATAATCGCGCGACACCGAGAAAAATCGCGCACTTCTCACAAGCATATCAACAGACGGCTGTATACTGTCATTTTCCCGGTTGGAGATGTACTGCTTCGACACTCCAAGTTCTTTGGCAAGCTCCATCGTATCAGCCATCGTCAGTCAGACTGCGACAATTCCAATTATACGAGCTTCACCGCGCAAACAATTGACCCGCAAATACGAGCAGCCGCTTGTGTCATGGACACAAGCGGCTGCCATTATAAATTTTCACATAACATAATCGGTAATACAATCGTACCAATGCACGTATGTTTCGCCGTTGACGACTATCCTCTCGTTTTCGGGCAGCATTTCCGACCAGGGCTTGCCATAACGCTCGCACGCCCAATCGTTTCGGTTAAATCTTCGCCAAAGGATCGTTCTGCCGTTTTTATCGATATACTGCTCGGAAACTACTCCTTCATTGTAAGTGTAGCAATCCATCACGCATACCGTGTCGTAGACCTTACCGCAGATCGTTACCGTATACCTTCCCACGACGTCAAGAAGGAACTCCTTATCCTTTGTCGTGACCACAGAGCCGTCGCGGGTGATGTCGCCCCTCGCGACAAGATCGACCTCGTTTCCGCAGTTATCCTCTCCGAAGCCCCAATTGTTAAGGAAGCTGTCCCCGTCGAGGAAGGTGTAATACCGCTTGATGCCGCCTTCAGTATGACTTTCCGCCAGCAAGCGACAGTGGGTGTCGGTAAGCTGTGCCACAAAACGGCGTTCGACCTCTTTTTGCCCACCGGCACTGTTGCACTCCATCGGTTCCAGCTCAGTTGATTCGATCTCAACGCCTTCTATGCCATGTACTTCGGCTCTTCCGACTACCTTCATATGGCAGATCTCCGTTCTGCCCCGCCCGGGATGATCATACATTGCCCATGACAGCTTTTCGCCAAGCTTCGGGACGATAAACCAGCCCATAATCTCTTCCCATTTTACGGAAAATGCGGGCGTATCGGAGCGCTCGATTTTATATTCGGGCATGATATCGGGTAATTTTTTCATATGCTTTTCTCCTTTCGCACTGTGCTGATACGGATACTTTTCTTTGAAGCTCTTCTTGGCATAATACAGCCTGCTTTTGACTGTACCGAGCGGTAAGCCGAGTCGGCGTGCTATCTCATCCTGCGGCAGTTCTTTAAAAAAGTACAGATACAGTATCTGCTTATCCTTACTGCCGAGCCTGTCTAAGGTCTCACCGATCGTATCCCGCACAGTGATTCCGCTGCGGCTCGCCGTCAGCACAGACTCGGACAGCAGCTCAAGCGAAATATCCATGCGTTCAGCCTTGCTTCGATAATAATCATTGCATTTATTCCGCGCTATGCTTATGATCCAAGCTTTGAAGGAAGCCTTGTTCTTCAGAGATGCAAACTTTTGATACGCAGTAAGACAGGTCTCCTGTATAATATCCTCCGCATCGTATTTGTCTCCGATCCTATACTTCACAAATCGTTCCAACGCACTCATGCACCCATCAAGCGCAGCTTCAAATGTGTCCATATCATCACCTCCTTGCTTTTTATTCAAGAACGTTCTCACCAATATAGACGGAAAAACGGTGCGAAAGGTTCAAAAGCGTAAAAATTTTTTTAATCTATCCTCTTACGAACACATAACACCCGATAACTCTGCCGCCGAACACATAATCTCCGCTCTTCCACTCAATAAACAGATATTCCCGTCCGTTGATCTCGCGAATATCATACGCCTCGGCTTTTTTCTCATTCTTATGCAAAAGCAGCCCCTTTGTCCATGTCCGGTCATACTCCTTGCCGCCGTAGGTGACCTTGGCGTTACCGTCAGGGTGAAATTCCGCCGAGGTAAAAAATAATTCCTTGCCATATTGTTTTTCCGACGGATCATAATTATTCTCTGTATCCATTCTTATGCAGTCATATGCCGACCATTTGCCAAGGACACATTCATCCGAAATAAACGGATAATCCACATCGTCATAGATACGTATATCCGACTTTTTGTATTCCTTGGAGTCACACCTATGGTAGACATATACCGACGGTCTGCCGCCGCGGGTATAGTAGCCGCATTCTTTAAGATGAACGAACATCAACGTTTCACCATTGACAGATTCGATCTCATAGGCGCTTTTGTATTTGTTTTTGGTATAGATGAATCCCTTTGTCCAGCCGTTTATAAACCAATATCCTTCACCCTGCGGTAAAAAATACAGTTTCCGCAACAGTACATTGTCGATGTCGCCGAACTTTCGGTTATGGAATGAAAATTGCTCGCGGCTCGGAACGATGTCAAGAAGTTCCCACATTCCGACAGCTTCGGCGTCGTTTAGGAACTCGCCGTAAAACTCATCTTTAGCATCCGTATTTTCCGAGCGGCTTAAGCGGACTATGGGGACCTTCAGCTCTACTGTTCCGTCCTCGTGATAAAACTCATAGAACGCGCCGACGATCTGAGCGGGCAGCTCATAGAGCTGCTTTGTCATATCAGTTCGTGCCGCTTCAAGCTCGTCGTCACGGCACACAAGCGACGCAATGTCACCCTGCAAAGTGATCGTGCGCTCGAAATACCCGCAGCGCTGTGGAAGCTTTGCGGTAATCTCTACGCAAACTGCAAAGTCAAAATTACACTCCCGCCATTCAGTCTCGTGATTTACGATCAAATTCCGTCTGCCAACAATATTTGCGGGAAGCGACGATCTTATCAATTCAAGCTCTGCATAGGCATCCTCTCTTGAAGCAAAAATTTTTCGCACATACGCGACTCTGATGCTATCCGAATTTCTTATTACTACATCATACATTTTGTTCTCTCCCTCCGTTATGGTTCGCTTTAACGTATCAAGCCGCCTCAACTGCGCATCTGTCCGCTCAATCACCCTTGTGAGCTCAGCCTGCTTTGCTTCAATCAGCATAAGCACATCCTCGCGCTCATCGGCACCCATATGCCGACGTATCTCATCGAGCGAGAATCCGAGCTCTTTCAGTGCCACGATACGGTTGCAATCCGCCAGCTTTGATGCCGAGTAATAGCGATAACCCGTGAAACGATCGATCATATCGGGCAAAAGCAATCCTTCGTCGGCATAGTAACGCAGCGTTTTTACAGGCAGTCTGCACAGCCTTGAAAGCTCACCGATCTTGTACATTTGTGTCATCCTTTCATGTATATTTGCACCCCGAAACAGCGCCTGCTTCGGCTTGCATATGCATTATATCATTACAGTAAACGGGAGAGTCAAGAGTTTTTTGAAAATTATAATTACAAATACGGGCACCGCATGCACGATGTCCGTGTTTGTAATTATATCACTTTTTTTCGCGCTTGCTGTATCTGTATGAATACACGCACGGCACCAATGCCAGAAGCGCGAGCAGTGCAAGCAACACGACGAGTGTAGGCAGTTGTGGAAAAAACGCAAGCAATATCATGGCAAAGCCGCCAAAAAACCACAGTTTTCCTGCAAGCCGATGTGTGGCATTCCAGTTCGCTTCGCTTTCAAGCGTCCACTTGATCTTAATACCGATGGTACTGTTTCTGCGGCATTTTGGAAGGTAGTTTCCGATAACCGCAAACATTATGCCGATGACAACATATGCAGCCGAGGCTATGCTGAACTCGGCTCCCAGCGCAGATGCGTATATGACTCCGCAGGAGAACCACGAAATGACCGGCGTGATAAAAAACACAAGAGAAAAAACTTTTTTATTCTGCCCAAGATTCCTTTTGTCAAATGAGGTGGTCAGCACACACAGCAAATGCAAAGCCAGCAGTATGAGCGGCAGTCCGAACACCGCGAAGGCTTTTGAGCTTGAACCGTCCGCATTGCCATCGGCGCCCCAATGGGTGGACATCTGTTGCGGAAGCGAATCCCACAGAATAAGCCCCACAGCCATGGGAAGCAATATCAAAAGCGAGGAAATTATAAGCTTTGTTTTATTATTTTTTAAAAATTCACCCATTATCATTATCTCCTTTCAAGCCTGTGATCCACAGCATGACCTCTTCGAGAACCGAAGTGTTCAGCTCGTAAAAAATAAATTTTCCCTCTCGTGTATCGCGTATAAGATCGGCTTCCTTTAATACCGACAAATGCCGCGATATCGAAGCCGCCGTCACATCAAAATGCTCACATATATCCCCTGCGGACATTCGTCCGCACTTTAAGAGATTGAGTATCTCCCGCCTTATAGGGTCGGCGAGAGCACGCATTGTATTCTGCAGTCCCATTTCATCACCTCGTTTAACATTTAACCTAATTGTTAATTATATTATAGCATAAACCTCCCCGTTTGTCAATAGGGAGGTTTATAAAAATCTATAATTTTTTCCCGAGGAGATCGTTTTTCTTGTACTGCATCATGTACAGCGAATAATATCTGCCCTTTTGCTCAAGAAGCTCCTGATGTGTACCCTGCTCCACGATTTCTCCGTGGGAGAGCACGATAATGTTATCGGCGTGCTGAATGGTAGACAGTCTGTGTGCCACGATCAGCATCGTACCAATGTTCATCATCTTTTCAAGAGAATCCTGAATGAGCAGCTCGGTCTCGGTATCAATGTTAGCGGTCGCCTCATCGAGTATCATCACCGCGGGCTTGTGGATGATGGTACGGGCGAAGGACAGGAGCTGCCTCTGACCCGCGGAGAAGTTGTTGCCGCGCTCGCGAACCTCCTCATCAAGTCCGCCCGTCAGCTTGTTAATAAACTTATCAGCGTTGACATAACGGCAGGCTTCCATGACCTCATTGTCGGATATGCCCTCGCTTCGAAGCAGGATATTACTGCGAATGGTGCCCGAGAACAGGAACACATCCTGGAGCATCTGACCGAAATGTCGGCGCAGTGAGGATATTTTGATCTTCTTTATGTCGATGCCGTCGATGAGTATCTGCCCCTTTTGTATATCGTAGTTACGGCAGATCAGCGAAAGTATGGTGGTCTTACCCGAACCTGTTGAGCCTACGAATGCCACGGTCTCCTTTGCATTCACCTTAAAGGATACTCCGCGAAGCACCCATTCGTCGGGTACATAAGCGAACCACACGTCACGGAACTCAATGTTGCCCTCTACATTTTCGAGCTCGATCGCGTCCGGCTCATCAACCACATCGGGCTTGATATCGAAAATGGTGAATATCTTCTCCGCCGACGCATAAGCGGACTGCAGCCAGTTGAACTGCTCGGCAAGATTTTGTATGGGGTTAAAGAACTTTGAGATGTACATATAGAACGTCACAAGCGTACCGCTGGTGATAGTCTGTCCGAGGAAGCTTATATTTTTGATGTATCCCCGACCGCCGAGATACAAAAGGCAGAGCACTGAGGAGATATACAGCATATATACGAACGGTCGAAAAATACCGAACACGAATATCTGCTGACGCTTTGCCTTGCCGAGCGCGGTATTTTTATTATCAAACTCCGCTTTCTTATGAGTCTCACGGTTAAAGATCTGTATGATCTTCATGCCGGAAAGATTCTCGGATAAGAAGGTGTTGATATCGGTGGTACCGTCCTTCACTCGTCTGTACGCACGGCGGGAAAATTTGCGGAAGATGACCGTGAACAGCACGATAAACGGAACGAAGCACAGCACCATCAGCGTGAGCTGATAGTTGAGGCACATCATCGCCGCAAGCACGCCGATTATGATAAAGCTGTTCTTCACCAGATTCACGATGATGTTGGTGAACATCATGGAGATGGCATTAGTATCGTTTGTAACGCGCGTTACCAGCTTACCTACGGGAATATTGTTGAGCTGTGCATGGGACAGGCTCTCGATGTGTGTAAACAGATCCTCACGGATATTGGAGATGATCTTCTGACCTGTGATCTGTAAAACTATCGCCTGGATGTAGGTGCAGATAAGTGACACTATGAGTATCGCCGCATAAACGATGACCGCCGACCAAAGACGTGCAAGCTCGAAATCATCCTTTATCATCTCCTCGATATTGCCGATGATCAGAGGGGAAATGATATCGTAAGCAATGGAGAACAGCATTACGACAAGCACAATAAGGAAGTTTTTTAAATACGGCTTCGCGTATTTAAGCAGGCGCTTTGTGATCTCCGAATCCTTCATATGTCGATCAAAGCCAATGGCTTCCTTGCGGTCCTTGATCGAGAAATAAGCGACAAGGAATATGATCGACAGCGCACCTATAACGCCGCCGACAACAAGGAGCGGGTAGAATTCCATCATACAGCGTCGCCTCCTCTCTCCTCATCAAGCTTCTGCAGCTCGACCATTTCACGGTAGTCCTCACAGCGCTCATAAAGCTCCGCATGCGTACCAACATCCGTAATACGACCGTCATCTATAAAAATGATCTTGTCCATCTGCTCGATGGTCGTGATGCGGTGTGCGACAAGTATAGTGGTCTTACCGCTTCTTATACGGCGCAGGTTATCAAGGATGACCTTCTCGGTCTTAACATCTACCGCCGAAACGGAATCGTCAAGCACTAATATCGCCGCGTCCTTCATAAGTGCGCGGGCAATGGAGATACGCTGCTTCTGACCGCCCGAAACGGTCACACCGCGTTCACCCAGCACGGTATTGTAGCCATCGGCAAATCCCATGATGTTTTCATGAACATCCGCCATTTTCGCGGCGTTTTCAACGCCGTCATGATCTCCTCCGTCGGTGGCGAAGGAAATGTTGTTTTCGATAGTATCACTGAACAGGAAGTTATCCTGCGGCACATATGCCGCGTATTTTCTCACCGTTGCGATCGGGATGGAATTGATATCTCTGCCGTCGAGATAAATACTTCCGTCAGCCACGTTATATGTACGCAGAAGCAGGTCCACCACCGTAGTCTTACCGGAGCCCGTCTTGCCGATGATGCCGACATTTTCACCGACATTTATTTTGAAGGATACACCTGAAAGCGCGTCAAAATCGCCGCCGGGGTAGCGGAAAGTGAGATTTCTAAATTCGATATCGCCGCGAAGCGCTTCACCTTCGGATACACCCTCACGGTCAACAACATCTGGCTTTGCGTCAAGCAGTTCACTGATACGCTTGAGCGATGCCTTACCGCGGGAGGTCATACCGATAAGCTCGGAGATCGCCATAATAGGCCAAACGATGGTAGTAAAGTAGCCGATAAACTCCACAAGCTGACCCGCATTGAATACATCCGTATACACAAGATATCCGCCGTAGCCGAGAATAACACAGATCACCGACTCCACGAACAGCGTAACACTGATGTTTAAAAGCGTGGAGGCCTTGGTATAAGCAACATTGGCATCCTCGTTCTCCTTATTTAGACGGCGGAAAGCCATCAGCTCAAAAAACTCCTTGACAAACGCTTTTATAACAGAAATGCCCGAAAAGCTCTCCTGTGAAAAATCGGACAGCGATGAAAATGCCGCTTGGCGTGTTTCCCATTTATCCATCATGTACTTTCCGACTATGGTTCCCACAAGAAGCAGCAATGCCATGGGTATCAACGCAAAAAGTGTCAGAAAAAGATTCATCTGCGCCATCTTAAAGATCGCCATCACACCGAGGAACAACGCATCCGCAAGCATGAGTATACCCGAACCAAAGCAATCCTGCACAGTCTCAAGATCGTTTGTGAAAAGCGACATCATGTTGCCGACCTTGTTTCTGTGGTAATACTGCTGAGACAGATCCTTGCAGCGGTCAAACATTCTGCCGCGCAGATCGGTCTCCACCTTTATACCCGCACCGAAGAAGCAGATACGCCATAAAAAGCGTCCTATGACCATCGCTAAAATAATCCCGAGCAGCGGCAGGCAGATATGATCCAGCAGAAAATCCATGTCAAATACGGTCACAACACCGTCAAGGCTAACCTCTCCGTTGTTGACGCCATTGACGACCATTCTGTATAGCTCCGGGATGATGAGTTGGAAATAATCAACCGCTATCAAAGCGATTATACCGAGTATCAGCGACGGCGCGTATTTAAAATAATAGCGATTTATATGCTTTCCGAATATCAAGCTGTCCACACTCCCTTCGTGTTAAAGCTTTAAGTTTGTTTTCAGTATATTTTAGCATGTCTTATCAGTATATCATATTTTCGCTGTAAAATCAAGTGAAAATGCAAAAATATATCGCCCTACTATAAATAGAGCGGCGGCGGGTATAAATTTTCATTTCATGGCTTGAAAAATATAAGTTTTGGAGCTATAATAAATACATAAATATAATGCAGTATGATGCGAAAGGAACAATACCATGAAAAAAGCAGTAATGTACGGCGCGGGCAATATCGGAAGAGGCTTTATAACCCAGCTCTTCTCAAAATCCGGTTACGAGACCGCGCTCATTGACGTAAACAAAGCGGTGATCGACAAGCTGAACACCGATAAATTCTATCCTGTAAAGATAGTGTCCGAGGAAAAGCAGTATGAGGAGATCATCACGAACATCCGCGGTGTTGACGGCATGAGTCTTGACGCGGTCGCCGACGAGATCGCATCCGCAGATGTAATGGCGACAGCCGTCGGCGTAAACATCCTCCCCCGCATCGCAGGCAATATCGCCGAGGGTGTGCGCCGCCGCTTCAAGGCGACCGACGCTCCGCTCAACATCATCATCTGTGAAAACCTCATTGACGCGGATAAATATCTGGCGTCGCTTATCAAGGAAAAGCTGACCGAGGATGAAATCAAGTTGTTTGACGAACGCATCGGACTTGTGGAAGCGTCCATCGGCAGAATGGTGCCGATCATGTCCGAGGAAATGCAGGAGGGCAATATTTTAAAGGTATGGGTAGAACCTTACTGCGAGCTTCCCGTTGACAGAAACGGCTTCAAGGGCGAAATCCCCTATATAATCAACATGGTACCCTTTACGCCATTTGAATACTACATCCAAAAGAAGCTGTTTCTTCACAACATGGGGCACGCCGCAGCTGCTTACTACGGCATCTTAGCCGGTAAAAAGGAGATCGCCGAGGCTATCGCAGTGCCCGAAATTTACGAGAAGGTAAAAGCAGCAATGCTCCAATCGTCGGCGGCGCTCTCAAAGGAGCACGGTGTTCCATATGCGGACATTGAAGCAGCAACGGAGGATCTGCTATATCGCTTCGCCAACCCTCATCTCCATGACACCGTGACCCGCGTGGGTCGTGACGTGCTTCGCAAGCTCGCTAAAGGCGACCGTCTTATCGGTGCGGCACTTCTCTGTGAGAAGCACGGGCTCCCAAATGACGCAATCCTCAGCATTGCTGCTGCGGCAACACTGTTCCCCGCAGACGCGGACGAATTTTCCGCCAAGCTCCATTCAATGATCGACTCCGACGGAGTTGTAAAAGCACTCGCATCGGTTTCGGGGCTTCCCGAGGATTCAGCAATGCTTAAAAAGATCGCGGGGATTCGCGAGAGTATGATGTAAAACAGTATAAAAACCGGTGCTGTTGCATTTGGTGTATATGCCGTATAAAAACTCACAATAAACTTGTAGGGGCGACCATCGGTCGCCCCTACGATTTCTGAGTGTTTTTGCAGAACATACGCTATATGCGACAGCCCCATTTTATGTAATTATATTACATTTCCTTCTTCCACTCGTTGACATTCTTCATGATGTCGGTAAAATATGCGCCAAGCGCGACTACATCCGCACCGAGATTGATTAGACGGTAACCCATGTCATAAAGCTCGCGCATGTTGCCGACACCGCCGACGGTGCCCGCCAGCTTACCGTGCCGTCTTGCCACCTCGGCAACGCGGCGCTTTGCTTCCATAGTTCTGTCGTTGCCGATATTTACCGGCTCGCCGATGGAATGCGAGAAGTCCGCAGGACCGAAAAACAGCATGTCGATCCCGGGAACTGCCGCGATCTCCTCGATCTGCTCATAGGCTTCGATATCCTCGATCTGGATAATCGTGAGCTTCTGTTCATTGGAGTATTTGATATAATCCTCGGTGCCCATAAGGCAATACATACCGTCACCGTTGCCTCCGTCAATAGGACGGCGCCCGATAGGATGGAACTTGGTGTAATGCGCCACCTGCTCGGCATCCTGCTTACTCATTACATGAGGTACCATGATAGCCGCCGCATCCATTTCAAGTGGACGGGTAAGGTTGGAGTATGCGCCGCGGGGTGTGCGTACGATAGTCTCCGCACCGCGCGCCTTTGCGGCGTAAAATGCGTTTTTTATTTCTTGATAATCCGAGGGGCAATGCTCCATATCCAGCCAAACAGCGTCAAAGCCCGCGTAAGCCGCAAGCTCGGCGATCACTGCGTCGGAAACGTTTAACTTCACCGAAACGACAAGCTCATCTCGGCGGAGTTTTTCGATCATAGGACTGTTTTT
Source organism: Clostridia bacterium (assembly GCA_017482055.1). GTDB lineage: Bacteria > Bacillota > Clostridia > Oscillospirales > CAG-272 > Flemingiibacterium. Next base: position 98,506 of record JAFUOH010000001.1, on the reverse strand, counting down.
CTGTACCATATTTTATATTCCTTTCAAATTTGTGTACGATGTTAAATACAGGTATATCCGCCGTCAACGGGGATGCTGAGACCGGTCAGATACGCAGATGCATCTGAAGCAAGCAGCAATATCGTGCCCTTAATATCATCACCGTTTGCAAGCCTCCCTACCTGCGTGTGCAGTGAATACTGCTCCGCGAACAGTGGATTTGTGCGTTCGGACTGAAGTCCGCCCGGGCAGACCGCGTTTATGCGTATGCCGTACTGTCCGTAGTAGCTCGCGGCATGGCGCCCCCTCAGAGCATCAAGTGAGCTAAAATCAAGCCCTGCTACCTTTGTCACAATAAACGGGCACTCGCTTTCGGGTTTTGCGGCGAGCCATTTGCCGATCACCTCTTCCGAATCGCCGTAAGCCATAGCAGTATCCGGCGTATTTATGCCATACTCCATAGCCGTATCCAAAATGCGGCATGATGCTGCAAGGTCAGGCTTACCGTTTTGGTTGTTAATACCGTAATTAAGCCCTAATTGCACAGTGCCCAGTGACAGTGCGGATATATTTACGCCTTTGATGGTTGTTACTCTCATTCTTTATGTTCCTTTCGGTGCATATATCGTTGCTATTAAACTTTTGCATAATAATTATACACAATCGCAGGATAATAGTCAATAACGTCCTAAGACACAATTTTCGGTTTGATGACCGACGCGGAACAAATGGCAAGTATTCGTCCTACGATAAATCAGGTGCTGCATGTAAATGCAGCACCTGATTGTGGAATTGTTTTTTAATATTACTTGCCGTAAATCGTTACATAGTTATGGAACATAACTGCAACTATGGCTCTTGTTGCAGGTGCAACAGGATTAAGCATGCCGCCGTCACCTTCGTAGATACCGTTGGCTACCGCCCATTCTACGCCCTCCTTCGCCCAGTCGGACACATTTGCGCCGTCGGAGAAGGAAGCAGCAGTCTTACCGGTGGCATTGCCTGCCTTGAAGCCGTTGTAGCGCGCGAGAATGGTGCATGCCTGCTCTATGGTAACACTCTCGTTGATGCCATAGAGTCCGCCGCCGATACCGTTTACGATGGATTTTTCAGCCGCCCACTCCACGTAGGAGGTGTACCACTGGTCGCGTACCACGTCTCTGAAGGTGGGAGTGATATACTTAGCGGGATCAACGCCGTCCAGTCTGCCGAGCACGGTGACAAACATGGAGCGAGTCATTCTCTCTGCGGGAGCAAAGGTGGTATTGCTCGTACCTGTAAACAGACCGTTTGCGGTGACATAGCTGATAGCTCCGTAAGCGTCATCACTGAGGCTGACATCGCTGAAATTGTTCAGCATGGTGCCTTCGGGAAGAGCGCTCTTATCAATTGTCCAGATATTCTGTCTCTGGAGCTGATGAGGGGTAGACACGGGATCGTCAGCCATGCGCTCGGAGGTACCCGAACCGCAGAAAACGTATTTCTCATTTACATAAATGAATGGATTTACGATATGGTTGATGTATGCGGAGACGTTGGTTGCGAGATAATTGGACTCCCAGCGCCAGAGGTCACCGAGATATGTCCAGTTCTTACCGTCGGTGGTCTTTGCAAGAGCGAGTCTGGAACGAGGCATTGCGCTTGCATAATTATCACCGATAGAGTATACCCAAACCATATAGTAGGTATGGTCGTTTTCGGCGTAAGGGTCGCGGGCAAATGCCATACTGGAGCGCTGGCAATAGAATTCCGGCATTTCGACAATGGGACCCCAGGTCACGCCGTTGTCGGTGGACTCGGAATAAACGATGCAGCCGTAATCATTCCAGGAGGTGTATATGCGAAGCGTTCCGTCGGAGCATTCGAGTATCTTACACTCGCCGAAGTAAGTCTCCTTTTCGTTGCCCTCGATCTCCCAGGAGTCGGTCTCGGACTTGTGCCAGGTCTTACCCTTGTCGTCGGTGTAGTAGAAATCGCAGAATACCTTCTTACCGTCGAAATCCGACGTTTTTGTCTCATAGTTCTGGCAGTAGAAAATACGATCGGTGGTGGGAGACTGGAATATCTTGTCGTTCATGTTGACAGCAGTTGCGTTGATGGTGGTGTCGCCGTTAAATGGCGTTTTGCAGACCGTACCTGTTTTTGTAAAGGTCTTGCCGTCATCGCTCGAAACGAGAGAGATTACATTGCTTCCGGATGGACCGACGATAATGATATCACCGTCGTTCAGTCTTATGAAGTTGGGCTCACCGTAGGTCTCGGTAAAGCTTTCGGAGTCTACCCAGGTAAGTCCGCCGTCGTAGGACTTCATGTTGACATCGGTACGGAAAACGTAACGGATAAGACCGTCCTGCATTTCAAAAGCGGTGCCGCCTGCTACCCATCTGTCATCCCAAAGGTAGGTGTGATGAGCATTTTTAATAATAGTGCCCTCTCCCGAGAGAAGCAGTATGTCCGCATCATCAAATGTCGCAGTAACATCCTCGGCGAAGAAAGCTACCTTACCGGGAGTCTTGTGACCGATGCCGTCGGCGGTGAGAATCACCTCACCGTTAACGGTAAGGGATGCGGTGTAGTTATCAACGGTGAAGGAAAGCTCGTACCAGGTATCGGGCGAGAGAGTTGCCTTCTTAGAAGCATTACGCTCCAAATAGAAGTCGTAGCCCTGACGGTTTTCAATATACCACTCGCCGCGTACAAAGTCGTAACCCGCCTTTACCCATGCATCGGCGGAGTTATATCGGAGCATAAGACCGATATCGCCGTTTGAACCCGCGCCGCTGTACTTCATCTTAGCGGCAAAGGTGACATCCGGCTCATATACATGGAGATAGGTGATAACACGCTCGTCTGCATCAGTCGAAAGTACGCCGTTTTCGATCTTCCAGTCGGATGTATTGTTGTGTTCGAGGAAATATCCGTCGTCTGCATCGAAATCATCGGTGAAGCGTTCGGGATCTTCAACATTATCATAAACCTTGTCAATATACAGGGAGGTTTTGATACCGCTGTTATCTGTGCCGATACGCTTGGCATCAGAAAGTGTGATCTCTCCGGGCGGATTCGCACTTGCGCCGTAAAGATCGCTTCTTGTAAAGTTATCGATGGCTGCTTCAAGTGCCGCCGCGAGCTTTGAGGTAATTACAACATCCTTACCGTTTATCTCTATCACATAGCTTGCGAAGGCATCAGCGGTGATCTCGGCCTCATAACGGCTGAATTTGGACTTTTCGCGTGTGGATACGCCGATCAGAATCTCGTATTCGGAAACGGGAGTTGTATCGTCAACAATGGGAAGTACAGTTCCGGTAAGATCCTGGATGCGCTTGACAACGGTATTTGCCGCTTTCGTTACCTGTACCGGTGCGTCAGCCGAAACTACTACCCGATACTTTGAAATATCGGTGCCGTTTACGGTAACGATTCGCTTGGATTCGTCGATCGTAAACGCCTCTGCTTCTTCACGGCTATCGAAGAAGTAGACCGCCTTGATGGAATAAAGTCCGCCCGGCTTATCGGTGTTGACAAAGAGGGAGTTGTGCATGATGCTTGTCGCCTTGCCTGTGCCGGAGAAACGATCGGCGGCATATTCATGGAGATAAACAGTGTCGGACAGTACAAACTCGCCGTTTGTATCCTTGATGTCGTCAACTACCTTCATTGTATAGTGATTAGCGTCAGTCCACAGGTACATGGATGCACCGGTAACGCCCTCGGGATTCTTCGCGCTGTAATATACGCGCATATAGCGCTGAATGGGTGAATAATCGGCACCTGCAGTGAACTTGATCTTTGCAAGATAGCCAACATCGCGCTCATTGTCGCCTTTTACATTGGTAGTCTCTGCATATGTAATATCAAGTGACTGGGTAGCTTTGTTAAAGGAGTGCACACCGTAGGTGTCGCCGTTATAGGTGGTGCCGTTGCCTCCGCCGAAGGTCATTCCGGTATAGTCAGCATTGTCAACACGGGGGCTGTCGCCGTAGTATTCATAAGCCTGTGCCTCTGAACCGAAGAAAGCGATTTCGCTGATATAATATGCGGAATCGACAGTATCGCTGAAGAAGCCCAATGTGCAGTGCCTGCTTGTAAGAAAGCGTTCGAGACAGCCGTAATCTACAATATATGCGGCGTTGGTACGGATCCATTCACCCTTCGATACCGAACAATCGGACATCAGGGTGATATAGGAGGTACGGTTGCCGTTGTTTAAAAGAATAAGCTCCGCGGGGTAGGTGTCCTCGGTCTTAAAGGTCACGCGCATATATTTATGCTCTGCGGTGATCTTATCATTATTAGCATATTTGGGCATTATGCGATACTCGGGAAGGAAGGTTTCCGTGGGCTTCGCATAGGTTAAGCGTACACATGAGGCACCCCCCTCCTCGGAAACGGATGCAAAGTTACCCGAGGTTAGAGTATTTGCCTTGTGGATGTAAAATTCAGCGTTCTGCGCCTTCATCTGATCGGTGTTGCCCATCTTGATGATAACAGGCGTAACAGTGGTGGTTTCCGTGGCGGACGTTCCGACTTCCGCAACCGGAGTTTCCGTAAACGGGATGATATACGAGGGATTCGTCGCTGCAGCGCCTGCTGTGTCAGATGCGGCTGATGCACCGACCGTGGTAAACGGCACGATACAAAGCATAAGCATCGCTGCAAATGAGAGAATGGACCTTGAAAGTCCTCGTTTTGGATCATTCTTCATAATCGGTTCTCCTAAAATTTAAAATTTTGACATGCATATCAAGTATACCATAAATTCTCATATCCGTCAACACAATTTGTATAAAAAGTCAAAAACGGGACTGTAGAATGTTGTGAACAATCCCGTTTTTGATCACTATATCAGATTATTTGCCGTATACATTGACGTAGTTATAGAACATCGTCGCAACGGTCGCTCTCGATGCGGGAGCGGTGGCGTTCAGCGCACCGTTTTCACCTTCGTAGATACCGTTGGCTACCGCCCATTCTACGCCCTCTTTCGCCCAGTCGGACACATTCGCGCCGTCGGAGAAGGAGGCAGCGGTCTTACCGGTGGCATTGCCTGCCGCGAAGTTATTGTAACGCGCGAGAATGGTCAGCGCCTGTTCTACGGTTACATTTTCGTTGATTCCGTACAGACCGTTTCCGATACCGTTGACTATGCCGTTAGCCGCAGCCCACTGCACGTAGGAAGCGTACCACGAGCCTTTAACAACATCGCTGAATGTGACATTCGGATAATTTTCGGTGTCAAAGCCGTCAAGTCTGCCAAGGACGGTAACGAACATGGAGCGGGTCATGGTAAGGTCGGGAGAGAAGGTGTTTACTGCAGTACCGTTAAACAGACCTTCATTCGCCGCGAACTCGACTGCTTTGAAGTAAGAGTCGTCACTGTCAACATCGGCAAAGCGGCTGAGCGGCTCACCCTCGGGAAGCGATGCCTTCGGGATCGAGTAGATGTGCTGGCGCTGTGCCTGGTGCCAGTTTGCAACGTCGGGCTCACCCGAAAGTGCGGTATGCTCGGAGAAGCCCGAGCCAACGAGTACATAATCCTCGGTAACCTTTATAAACGGGTCAACAACGTGGTTGATAAAAGCGCCGCCCTTGCTGTAGTTGGATTCCCAACGCCATACGTCGCCGAGGAACTCCCATTCCTTACCGTCGGTAGACTTGGCAAGAGAGAGTCTTGCGCGGGTCATACCGCTGGTGAGGGCAGTAGGCTCGGAGTATACCCATACCATGTAGTAGGTGGTAGCATTATCTGCGTAAGGGTCACGCACGAACTGCATGGACGAGCAGGAACAGTAGAATTCCTTCATTTCAACAAGGGGACCCCAGGTCGCACCATTGTCGTAGGACTCGGAGTATACGATACAGCCGTAACGGTTCCAGGAGTTGTACATGCGAAGCGTGCCGTCGGCGCATTCAAGTATCTTGCACTCGCCGAAGTGAGTCTGTGTTTCGTTGCCCTCGATCTCCCAGGAATCGGTGTCGGACTTAGTCCAGGTCTTACCGTTGTCGTCGGAGTAATAGAACTCACAGAATACCTTTCTCTGTACACCGTCGTTGTTTTCGCTGAAATAGGAAATGGTGGTCTCGTAGTTCTGGCTGTAGAAGATGCGGTTAGTGGTGCCGGACTGATTGATCTTGTCGTTCATGTTGCCCGCACCTGCCGAAATTTTCGCATCGCCTCTGAAAGGAGTCTGACAAATTCTGCCGCCGTCAACCCAGGTCTTGCCGTCATCGGAGGAGGTCTGAGATATCTTATAGCCGTCCTTGGTGGCGATCTTCAGCCAGTCACCGTTGTTGAGACGGAGAATGTTGACATATCCGTAGGTGTCAGTCCACTTGTCGGTGCGTGTCCAAGTCGCACCGTTATCCAGCGACTTGAATGTAGTATTGGAATGGTGAGTATAGATAAGGCTTCCGTCATTCATTTCGAATACGGAACCGCCCTCACGGTAGGACTCATCGGGAAGCTTGGTGTGTGCGACATCCTTCCAGATGGTACCCTCGCCCGAAAGGAGCAGAACATCAACATCATCAATGGATACCGCTGCGTCATTTGCATAAACCGCAATGCGTCCGGGTGTGGTCTGGGATACAGCGGCAGAATTAAGCACCTCTGTGCCGTTAACACTCAGCTTTACGGTGTTGTCATCCACGGTAAGCGTGAGCTCATACCATGTGTCGGGAGTAAGCGTCATGGATGCCGTGGCAAGCACTTCCTCGAAGAAGTCAAGACCCTCTCGGGACTTTATGTACCACTCGCCCGCCTCAAAGTCGTAGCCAGCCTTGACCCATGCGTAGTCAGAGGTGTAGCGGAGCATAAGACCCATTTCGCCGTCGGAGCCTGCTTTTGTATACTTGAGCTTTGCACTGTAGGTGACATCAGGCTCATATACATGGATGAAGGAAAGCGCATAGTCATCGGTGTCGGTCGTCATAACGCCGTTCGAATAGCTCCAATCGGATGCGCCGTTTTCCTCTGCAAAGTAGCCGTCGTCAACGTCGAAGTCCTCGGTAAAGTGTTCGGGATCCTCAACATTTGCGTAGTAGCTCCAGAAGTTTGTGAGCGCGATAGCAGAGTCGGTAAGCTCAAATTCATGCTTATCGGTTATTTTGATTTCATCGGGAACCTCCGTAAGGCCATCGAACAAGAACGCCTTCAGATAGGTTTCCACCGCAACGGTGACATTATAGGGTAAGATCGCACCGATGACAACAGTGTCACCGTCAAGATATGCCCAATGCCTATAGCTGCCCTGCTCCAACGCCTTCATTTCGGCAATGCGGGCAGTGGACTTAGCTCTGCTTGACGGACCCACAAGTATCTCGAACGCAGTTTCCGCAGTATCGTCGGTAACAACGGGAAGCATTACGTCGGTAAGCCCATACACACGCTTTACAAAAGCGTTTGCCGCTTCGACTACCTTAACGGGAGCATCCTCGGCGATAACTATACGATATTGAGATATATCGTTGCCGTTTATCGTGATCTTGTGATCGGCGGTGGGAAGCTCGAACGCTTCAGCCGCTGCTCTTGTGGGGAAGAAGTAAAGCGCCTTTATGGAGTAGGTAGCTCCGGGCACATTCACGTTTGTAATGAGCGAGTTATGCATGGTGTTACTATAGTCGCCCGATGCGGCGAAACGGTTCGTCATATCGTCGTGGAGATACGCCACGTCGCCCAGCACATACTTACCGTCGGTGTCAACAAGGTTGTCCTCAAGCGTGATCACCTGATTTCCAATCTTGTCGTTGTAGAGATACATTCCCGCACCTGTAACGGTCTCGGGCTGATCTGCTGCGTACGCCACACGTACGTACCTATAAGTACTGTCAAGCCCGCCCTTGGCAATAAACTTTACCTTAGCCATATACTTGGCATTTCTATGGTTGGTAGTCTCGGCGTAGGTGATATCAAGGGTACCGGAGCCGTCGTTCACAGAATAAACGCCCCAGGTATCGCCCACAGCGGTCGTACCGCTGCCTCCTTGACCGAAGGTCATGGCGGAGAACATGCTTGCCTCGACGACCTCACTGTCGCCGTAATACTCATATGCCTGTGCCTCGGATGCGAAGAATGCGAGCTCCTTTATGTAGATCTCGCTTGTGGCAGAGCCGGAGGTATAGATTATGGTGCAGTGCATACCCTTGTTGTAACGGGTAAGGATATCCTTTTCGTCAATAAATACCGCATTGGAGCGTACCCACTCGCCCTGAGATGCAGCAGTATTTTCAACCAATGTGATTATCTGACCGTTTGCGTTGTTTGTAAGAGTAATGGTATTAGCCATTACATCAGTGGTCATATAGGTGATGCGCACATATTTGTGATCCGTTGTGACCTTATTCGCTTCCGTGAACGCAGGCATGGTGCGATAAGGCTTCCAGTTGCCGTAGGGGCAATACTTGAGTTGAAGCGCCTTTGTGCCGTCCGCGAGAGTCACGAACGTGTAGTCTCCCTCGGTCTGCTCGGCATGGTCGGTAAACTTGACGCCCGAATTATTAACATCGACCAGCGATGATAAATCCATTATAACAGGCTCGGGAAGTTTTTCGGAGGTGGTGGTACCTACGCTTGTGCCGGCGGGCTCCGCGGCGGGATATGTAGTTACCGCAAAGGTACCATTGCCTGCTACGGATGTTGTGGGAGCGGTCGCTGCCTGTGCCGTCGACTGATACTCGGAGGCGGGCTTTTCAAGATCAACCGCCGCATAATATGCTGCCGCGTCTTCTTTAGACTTAAAGAAGCCGTATTCCTTCACATAAAACTCCGCACTCGTATCGTCGGTCTTGAAGTTTAAGGTGTTTACGGTAGCGCCCGTTTTCCAGCGGGAGAGAATGCTCGCATCACCGCTGACAAGCGAAATGTCAAATGCATCGGAAACTACCCACTTGCCGTCCGTGTCCTTACCGTCGGTAACTACATCGACGCGAACACCCTTTGCGGGGGAATTATGGAGATAGATGGAGTAGGGCTTATCGGTCTTTGCTTGGTATACAACTACCCAGTACTTGTATTCGTCGGTGAGACCCTTTATTTTGGTCATGACGCGGAAGGGCACCTGTACCTTGCTCTCTGCGTATTCGATACGCATGGCGTTTTTCTCTTCGCTGAAGGAAACTCTGCCGCCCGTATCGGGGTCGGGCTCAGCCGTGGTGGGGTTATGCTTATAGACCTCACCGTTCTTTGAAAATTCCGCTTCGTTTCTGAAGTCAACGATGATCTTGTCGATCTTCTTCGGATCGGTTTCCGCCGCGGACACACCGACCGCAAAAGCAGATGTGAACACAAGCGAGACGATCATCGAGACTGTGAGAAGCAGTGAAAATACTCTTCTTGTTCTCATTTGTTTATCCTCCTCAATGATAAAGTTTTGGTGGAAATAGTCAAAAATTTAACCACGCCATATGATATTATAGCAAAAAAGAATGTAAAACTCAATACACTTTTGACAAACAATTGATTTTTGGCTGTTCTCACATAATTTTTACCCGATTTTTGTGCAATACGCCAATCTTTCCCGTCAAAAAAGGTCTATGTTCCACGTGCATAGACCCTGAAAATTCTAATGAGAATTATTTTTCTTATATTCCGACGGCGTTTGACCCATTTGCTTTTTAAAAAACAGCGAAAAATAGTTTGGTGATGAAAAATTCATCATTTCGGCAACTCGTGCTATCGGTGTTCCGCCATTTATCAGCCGCGCCGCTTCATATGCCTGCAATTTCGCGTAATATCCGCGCGGACCGGTACCTGCATAGCGGTAAAACAGAGATTTTACATAGCTGATGCTTATGTAGTTATCCGCCGCAAGCGAAGCCAACGTTATGTTGTCACGCACACGCTCGTTCATCATCCTGACCAATTTTTTATAGACCAGTGCCCCTGCCTCGTTTGAGAGATTGTTGCTTTTATTGTTCCGACGGCAAATATTTAAAATAAACGCTTCCAGTCTTGCCGCAGCCTGATGTGCTGCACCCGCACTGCTCTCCTTGCTGCAGATAAATCTATCGGCAGCATTAAAAATGCTCACATATTCCGCCCGCTCGCCTGCGTCCAGTTCAAACACGCCATCATAGAGCGAATCGGGAACTGTTCCCTTTATTATCACCGACAGGTTGAATATTCGCGGTGTGGTTCCCTCCGCACTTTTTATGCGGTGAAATTCCATTGGAGCGTGAAAGATCATGTTTCCGCCCTCAAGCAGGTATATCTTATCATTTTCCGCCACCTCTGCCCTGCCGCTTTGTATGTACACGATCTCGATGTAATCATGACTCTCCCCGTCAAAAGCATAGTTTTTCGGAAAAGTCGCCTCAAACGAATATGCCATGGCATCTATGTGAAATGCTCTTTCAACATTTTTAAACATATACACCGCCTCACTATCTTTAATAATAAGTTTTACAGTATATCACTTACCGAATTATAAATTAGTCTACGTAATAATGATAACATCACAGATTCAATTTGTCAATACATAATGTGATGCTGTTTTGTTTTTATACTCATACGCAGCAGTTTGCAAAAAACTTTACAACTTGGCGGGCGCTCCGAGTACTGTTTTTTCAAAAAAGGCTGTACAACCGCGGCAAAATGTGGTATACTTATATTTATAGAAATATTTCGGAGGTGTTTTCCATGCAATCTATACCGCGTATCCTTGTAGGCGATATACTTGAAATGAAAAAACCGCATCCCTGCGCCAAGGGAAGCATACGGTTTCGTGTTCTGCGCGTGGGAAGCGATATCCGTATCGTGTGCGAGAATTGCGGCAGAGATCTGACCCTGCCGCGCGTCAAACTCGAAAAGAGCATCCGCCGTGTGATACACGAGGATGGATCCGCAGAGTAAGCCACGATACCATCAGGAAGGAACAATACTATGGATGAAAATATGATCCCCACCGACTGTACGCCGGAAGCGTCACATGCCTCTGCCACGCAAAAATCACGGCTGCGCCGTCTCTTGTCGCCGCTTGACGGCATGCACCACATATGGCTCGCATTCCTGTTTCCGGTGGTCATCATGGCGCTGATTTATGTTGCCATGGAGGTTTGGCCCTTCGGTAAAAACTCAGTGCTGGTGCTTGACCTGAACGGTCAGTATGTCTACTACTTTGAGGCAATGCGCGATATTTTCCGCGGCGAGCAGGGAATACTCTACTCCTTCGAGCGGGCGCTTGGCGGTGAATTTCTCGGAATCGTCGCCTATTATCTCGCGAGTCCCTTTACAGTAATCACCGCCCTTTTCCCCGAGGGAATGATCACCGAGTCGCTTTACACCATACTGCTTTTAAAATGCGGGCTTTCGGGACTTAATATGTGCGTATATCTGCACAAGTCTCATCCCACAAAGCCTGTAAATGAGGTCATCTTCTCTGTCATATACGCTCTGACCTCCTACGCCGTGGTCATGCAGCACAACACTATGTGGATCGACTGCCTGCTGTTCTTCCCTCTTATCATGCTGGGTATAGAGTCACTGATAAAATACGGCAGGTACAAGCTATATGTTCTGACCCTTGCGACAGCGGTGTTCTCAAACTACTATATCGGTTACATGGTCTGCTTCGGGGTGGCGGCGTATTTCTTCTTCTATTATTTTATGTCTACTCCAAAGGAACGCAATCCACTCGGTGAGCGAGGACATTTTATAAAGACCTTCGGCAGAATGGCTCTGTATTCCGTGATTGCTGTGGGTATGGCAGCGCTTATCATACTGCCCGCCTACTATTCTCTCACCTTCGGTAAGACCACCTTCTCCGATCCAAGCTATGACTTCAAGCAGCGCTTCGACTTCCTCGATCTTATCTCAAAAATGTTCCCCGCATCCTATGATACAGTCCGTCCCGAAGGTTTGCCTTTCGTATTCTCGGGCACACTGACGCTCATCATGCTCCCCGTGTTCTTCTTCATTAAGCAGATCACGCCGCGCAAAAAGATCGCCTACGGCGCCATGATGGCGTTCTTCATATTCAGCTTCAATTCCAGCACCATCGACCTTATCTGGCACGGCTTCCAGCGCCCTAACTGGCTCAACTACCGCTACAGCTTCATGTTCTGCTTTATCATAATCGCAGCGGCATATTTGGCGTTTGAGCACATCGCTGAGCTTGACATGCGTACGGTGCTCGGAGTCGGCGCGGGACTGGGGCTCATACTTGTGTTACTTCAAAAGCTTGAATATGAGAACCTTGATGACCTAATGGGCATTTGGTTCGGTATCGCCTGCATCGCCGTGTATATGATACTGCTGTCGGGTTGCAATAAAAAGTGGCTTGAGGGCTCAATATCATCTATACTTTGCGTATTTGTGCTGCTTGAGTTGTTCTGCAACGGACTTGCAGAGGTAGTGTCGCTTGACAGCGACGTACACTACAGTTCACGTACGTCCTACCGCACCTTCATGGACAAATGGTCACCCGCCGCAGACTGGGTAAGCGAGTATGACACGTCCTTCTATCGTGCGGAAAAGACCACTCACCGTAAGACCAACGACAATTTCGCGCTGAATATCCGCGGACTGTCCAATTCCACATCCACGCTGAACGCGGAGCAGATCGACTTCTTACAGGATATGGGATACGCCTCCAAGTCCCATTGGTCAAAATATCTGGGCGGCACTCCGGTCTCCGACAGCCTTCTCGGAGTCAAATATCTGTTGGCAAACGACACCGATGAGCTGAACGACCTATGGGGAGAAGCTGTATGGACGGATGAAGATAATCTCACCGTGGTTTACAAGAATGACTATGTGCTCCCGCTGGGGTACATGGTGGCATCGGGTGTCTCCGAGATAGATCTTGACGAGTACGACTCCCCCTTTGAAAGAATGAATGAGCTTGTGACCGAAATGCTGGGTGAAGAGGAAACGGTGGAGCTGTTCAAGCCGTATAAAAATCTCACCCCCGCCACCGATAACCTTGATATCGCATACGTCACAGGACACCGCAAGTACGAAAAGCTCAAAACAGGCTACGAGGGCAAGCTGACCTATGAATTCACCCCCGTCAACGATTATGAGCTCTTTGTATATTTCCCCACCGACTATAAGCGTGACGCCACCCTCAAATTAAACGGCAACGAGGTGTCGGAGTATTTCACCAATGAGACTCACCGTATAGTATCGCTCGGCAGTCAGCCGGCAGGAGAGCCGCTTGTTGTCACACTCACGCTCGGCGAGGACGATATCTACCTCGGTACAGGCACCGACTATTTCTGCTATCTCGATGAGGAGCTGTTCCGCGAGATCATGCCCCGTTTGCAGAAATACGGGTACAATATTGAAAGCTTTACCGACAGCAGCTTCACGGGCACAGTGACCGTTCCCGAGGACAGGACCACGTTCTTACTCACCATTCCTTATGACGAGGGCTGGAAGGTATACGTGGACGGCGAGCTTTGCGAGACCGCGCCCATTCTCGAAGCGCTGACAGCCGTCGAGCTTGACGCAGGCGAGCACAAAATAGAGCTCCGCTACCGTCCGAAGTATGTAACCTACGGCATCATCATCTCAGCTGTATCGCATGCGGCGCTTGTCGCGGTAATTGCATGTGAGCAGCTTGTAAAGCACCGTCGCCGCGCGGCAGCCGCCGCTGAGCCCATGCAGGATGCGTAACTATCATTCTATATGAAAGTATCCCCTCAATGCGGTCATACCGTATTGAGGGGATTGCCTTTATTCACTTTTCTCAAATGTCACCGTAATTGTATGAGCTTCGCGAACATCTTCAAATGTATACGAATCAACCACCCCGATATCAATGCCATCAATAGTGACGCATGAAATATGATATCCTTCATTGGGAGCTATGGTATAAGTGATATTCTCGCCATGCTTAACCAAGCAATATGCCGTGATAGTTTGTTTAAGAAAAATTTACTTTATGTTATACTTACCAAGGATAGGTGGTGATATAATGATGCCAAAAGAGGTGGATTACGAAAAGGTTGGACAGCGTATACGCGATCTGCGTATTAAAAAAGGGATGACGCAAGCCGATCTTGCCGCATTGGTGGACTGCTCCAATAATCATCTCAGCCATATCGAAACGGCGCAATGTAAGGTATCACTCAATATGGTTCTAAAAATCGCATACGCCCTTGATACAAGTCTCGATTATTTTCTGCTTGACACACCATTCGCGAGACCCGAATCCATAATCAACATGGAAATTGCAAGTAAGCTCACAAAATGCTCCACAGCTACTCTTGTTGCGATAAACAAATCAATCGACGTTTTACTGGAGCTGCAGGAACAGCTTAGCGAATAGATAATAAAAAATGGACTGCTTTCATTACAGCAGTCCATTTTTTAACAAACTCAAATCATCCTCTTACGCCATATATCTTGCCTTGATATATTCAGCACTCTTCTTAATGCTGTCGAAGGGGTCGCCGGGGCAGGTATCCTGCTCGACTACATAGTGCTTGACGCCGATCTCCTCGGCTACCTTGATTACCTCGTCGAAGTTGATGTTACCGTTGCCGACCTCGGTGATGTACGGCGCAGCCTTGCCGCTTTCCATAGAAATGCCCATATCCTTAAGATGAAGGATATCTATACGTCCCGCAAGCTTCTTCATCCAACCTGTAACGCTTCCGCCGCCGTGCTGTACCCAGTATGTATCCAGTACGAACGAGGTGGTTTTGGGGTCGAAACCGTCAACCAACACATCCATCATACGCTCACCGCCCAGCTTCGAAAATTCAAAGCTGTGGTTGTGATAGGTAAACTTGAAGCCGTACTTGTTTATCTTCTCGGCGAATATGTTTGCATCCTCTACGAACTTCTTCAGTGCGTCATAGTCTGCGCGCGCCGCTGCGGGCATACCGCCGATACCGATATTCTTGGTGCCGAGAATATCATGATCCTCCATTGCCTTGTCAGCGTCCGCCACGAGCGTATCAAAAGAGCAGTGAGTGCCGCAGATCTTGATGCCTGCGTCCTTTGCAAGCTCCGCATACTTTGCCACGGGAAGATCATACCAGCCTGCGGTTTGACCCTCGTCATAGCCAAGAGCTTTCATCTTCTTAAAGGACTCAGCAACGGCTGCCTCATCGGTCATTGCGTTGCGCAGTGTAAATATTTGAAGCCCAAGTGTTTTGATCATTATATAGTTCCTCCTAAATTTAATCAAAATAGATAGTCTTGCCCGTGCGCGCAGATTCGTAGATCGCGTTTACGATGCGCACGCTCTTGATAGCCTCCGTGGGCAAGATCTGTGGATCCTTGTCCTCGATGACCGCTTCGATCATGTTTTCAACCATGGATTTATGACCTGTAATGACCGTAGGATCGGCTTTCTCGACAGCACGGTTGCCTCCGCCGTACTTTTCCAGCATTTCTTCCTCTTCTTCATCCTCATCATCAGCATCGCGCAGCTTCCAACGCTTCAAAATATCCGCGTCGGCTTCTATTGTGCCGCCCGTACCGTAAAGCTGGATATCGGTACTGATTCCGGGATATGCGCAAGTGGTGGAAACAAAGGTCGCCGCCGCACCGCTCTTGAAGGTGATAACGGAAGCAGTCATATCTTCGGTCTCGATGTCATGATCGTAAATACCCATTGTAGAATGGATACTTGCCACGTCTCCCATAAGCCACTGCATAAGGTCAACGGTATGCACCGCCTGATTCATAAGCGAGCCGCCGCCGTCCATCTCCCATGTTCCGTGCCAACCGATATAGTAGTGAGCGTCGCGGTACCATTTGACCGCGAAGCTTGCGAGTACCATCTTACCGAGCCTGCCCGCGTCAACCGCTTCCTTGATGGGCTTCATCACCGCGTTGTTGCGGTTCTGGTGGATAACGCCCGCCTTCATGCCGGTACGCACGCGAGCTTCCTCTATACGCTCTGCTGCCTCGACTGTGATGTCGATGGGCTTTTCCACAAGCACATTCTTGCCGGCTTCCATTGCCTTTACGGCAAAATCCGCGTGCATGGCGCTGGGAAGACAGATGCTGACGATATCGATCTCGGTGTCTTTTAGCACCTCGTCGAAATCGAGATAGGTCTTTGTCCCGGGATAAGCGTCCTTCACTTTATCAAGCTTTGCCTGTATAAGATCACATACAGCCACAAGCTCACATTTCTTCGATTCGGCAGCCGCCTGGACATGCGCCATTCCGACGCCCAGTCCCACAACGGCGTATCCGATTTTTCCGTTCTTCATTTCATGATCTCCTATACGATCTCGGTGATTATACGCCCAGTTTGCCGATTGTCAAAATGGGTCACGTTAATTATACTACCATATTGCAAAAAAGTAAAGCCTTTTTTGAAAATTGATTTCGATTAGGGCACAAAAAAGTGTAATTTAACCGAATTTCTCAACTTTTGTACTTCTGTCTGCCTAAAAACAGCGGCGCCGCACATATCCCTATGTACAGCGCCGTAATTAATGCAATATTACTTTATGCTCTTAAGCTTTTCATGGAGATCACGCGGCAGGATAGTGAAGTGAACGCGGTTCTTCGCCCCGAAGGTACGAATGGTAGAACGATAGAATGTGGTAAGTATCCTGTCCTCGGTGAAATACAGCACGGGATAGCCGTAGCTGCAGTCGGGCTCGCTTCCGACATCCATAATGGTCTCCCAATGCTCGCCGTCCTTGGAGATGGAAAGGCTCATGGGAGAGCGTGGATACTGATGACGTCCGCCGGGGAATGCATTGTCATGGAGCACCATGTAAAGGTCGGTGTAGGGGTCGTATTTAAATGTGAAGGGTGCGCAGGGAGACTTAAGCTCGGTGGGACGCTCCTCGGTCCAGGTAGCACCGTCGTCGTAGGAATCGCACTGATAGAGATAACCGCGCGCGGTACGGCTTAACATCTTGATATGTCCCGGTTCACGCATCTCGGCGACCATGCACTCGCAGAGCTGATCGGTCTCGGGCTTGACCCAAGGTCCCTCAGTCCAGCTCTGACCTTCATCGTCACTGTAGAAGCAGGTCACCCAACCCGCAGTCTCAAGCTTGCGGTCAAGCTCGGACTCGTCATGCAGGCACAGCGGGCAGAGTATTCTGCCGCTTGAAGTGCGGAAAAATCTGCTGTTCTGGATATAGTAGCAGCCGTCGCGCTTGGTTATCGGCACGTGACCGCCGAAGGTCATACCATCGTCGTTGGAGAACACCGCCCAGAAGTTTGCACCGTTTAATTTTGCACCGCGAGGCTCGAGACAGCGGCGCTCGTCGATACCGAGAAGTCTGCCGTCCTTAAGGCGAAGCAGATTTCCGCCGCCTCTTGCACCTTCGATCTGAGTGAAGGTATCACCATTATCCTCGGTACGGTATACACCGCCCGATGCCATGACTAACAAAGCGCCGTCGGCAGCCTCGATCATCTCGGAGCCTGTAGCCTGTACGTCCTTGCGGAATACCTTAGTGGGAACGTTGACCATCTTACCCTCGGGAAGAATACGTACAGAGAGCTTGTTGGAAACAAGCAGCGGATGAGTGTTTCGCTTGAGCCATACCATGTGTACGCGGTTGCGGTCGGAAAATTTGCGCACGTCGCTTATATAGTAGGACATCATCAGCGAGTCGGGAGTGTACCATACAACGGGATAGCCATAGCTGCCCATGGGGTCATTTCCAAGCTCACAGATCTGTGTCCAGGTCTTGCAGTCCTTAGATACCGCAAGGCATATGGGAGTTCTCGGATACTGATGTATAGGACCGGGGAATGCGTTGTCCCATACCACCACATACTGCTCACCGTAAGGGTCATAGCTGAACGTGAACGGTGCGCAGGGAGAACGGAGGGTGGTGGGATATTCATCCGACCAAGTAGCGCCGCCGTCGGCGGAATCAAGCTGATAAAGGTATCCAATGCCTGTGCGAACGTACATTTTAAGCGAACCGTCGGGCATTTCGCAGACTATCGGCTCGCAGAGCTGATCGGCCGTCACGGGAGCCTTCCACTCACCCTCATGCCAAGTCTGCCCCTCGTCATCCGTCCAGAATGCGCCAACCCAACCCACAGTTTCCAGCTTTTCTTCAAGCAGATGGTTTGGGTGAATGCAGGTAGGAACGATGATCCTTCCAGTTGAGAGGCGTATAACGCGTGCATTCATGAGATAGAGGCGTCTGTTCTCGGCGGAAATGGTCACGCGGTTGCCGAAGGTGTGACCGTCATCCTCGGAGAAGTATGCGTAGAAGTTGGAAGCCTTCAGGTCGTTGCCGAGAATATTTTCAACACGCTCCTGAGCAATACTCATAAGTCTGCCGTCAGAAAGGCGGATGATGTTCTCGGATGCGCCCTCGCCAATCTCCCACTCCTCGGCGATGGTAACGCCGTTGTCGTAAGTTTTATATGCCACCATAGGCTTCTGACGACGTCCCATGAACATAACAAGACCGCCATCCTTGGCTTCATACCAACACGAACCGCAGGAGAACACCTCATCGTCCATAAGTCTTGTGCGAAGCTCCTGCTGTGAGCCGTCGTTCATGGTTATAAATTTTTTTCTCATAATATCCATCATAGTAATCGCCTCCGATCAGTCTCTCGGCAGGAGCTTTTCGTGTACATCTCTCGGGATAGCCGCGAAATGCAGACGGTTATCAGCCCATACTCTGCCGGGATTTATGTAGTATGAAATGTGTATCTCATCCTTCGCGAAGTGGAATGCGGGATAGCCGTAGCAGCCCACGGGGTTGTTGCCGAGGGTGAAAATGGTCTCCCAGTTCTCGCCGTCGTCGGATACCGCAACGCGGATAGGCGTGCGGGGCTGCTGATGAGGTACGCCCGGGAACGAATCGTTCCAACACACGATATAGCGTTTACTATAGGGGTCGTAAAGAAAATTGTAGGGCGATACGGGGGAGCGAAGCGTGGTGGGACGCTCGGGCGACCAGTGGATACCGCCGTCGTAAGAATCGGTCTGATAGAGGTACCCTCTGCCGGTACGTGCCAGCATTTTAAGATGCCCGTCGGGCATTTCGCACAGGGTAGGCTCGCAGAGTTGGTCAACGTGCTCAGCCGTCAGCCATTCGCCCTTCTGCCAGGTCTGTCCCTCGTCCTTGGAATAGAACAGATTGACCCATCCTGCCGCCTCAAAGTAGCCGGTATCCTCAAGCAGGCAGTTGGGATGGAGCGAAATGCACAGCGCGATCGTACCGTCGGACAGGCGCTTAATGCGGTTGTTCATGAGATAAAGGCGCTCGTTGTCGGTGCTTATCGGCACGGGATCGTGGAACGATCTGCACTCGTCATCGGAGAAAGCGCAGTAGAAATTAGCCGCGCCCAATTTGTTCTTATAGATGTTTTCAACAGCTTCGCTGAAGATACACATTACTCTGCCGTCTTTTAAGCGAAGATAGTTGCTTCCGTGGTACTTATTATCGGCTTCAAATGGCTCAAAGGTACGAAAATCCTTTGTAAGCCATCTTCCCGTACCCGTTACGAGCAGACTGCCATCCTTGAGTTCGAAAAGCTCACCGCCGGTGCCTTGATGCTCGGGATTGATGTTGTGGAGGAATATTTCTCTTTCCTCGCCGTTTTGTAAAATGATCTTTCCTTCTTTATGCACGGTCGTTGACCTCCCTTTATGAAAGAATCTGATTTTAAGAAGTAAAAATATCACTTCTTGTATAGATTATACTGTACATTCATATATTTGTCAATAGTTTTCAGCAAAATAAACAAAAAAATTAAAAGGGAAGACTTTTCATCTTCCCCTTTAACTCATTAATTAACTTGCGGTAATTATTTGGACTTGCGCTTTCTTGCCGCTTCAGACTTCTTCTTGCGCTTTACGCTGGGCTTTTCGTAATGTTCTCTCTTACGAAGCTCGGAAAGAACTCCGGATCTTGCGCACTGTCTCTTAAATCTGCGAAGAGCGCTGTCGAGCGATTCATTCTCTTTTACTCTGACTTCTGCCATTCTAAATTCCCTCCCTCCGCAAGTGCACAGGAAACCGACCTTGCTGCCGCGTTTCCCGAGATAAACAGTGAAGTGTTTTTTTATCTCCAAAATATTATACTATAAAAAGCCGCCGATGTCAAGTGTTTGTGTGAAATTTGAGAAAAATATTTTTTATAAATTCCACAAAACTCAAAAGATCATTAATTTTTTTAATGGACATCGGACGGGACACCTGTACGCTCTTTGAATTTGCTTGAAAAATAGTGAATTGAGGAAAAAACACATTGCCTTACGGCTTCGCCCATCGAACAAAGCCTGATTTTGCGCAGTGCGACACCATATGCCATTACGGTTATTCATCCTCCCCGACAAAGGCGAGAAATCAAGCACTCAAACGGGGTTGTAAACGAGCGGTTTATGTCTGTTTTCAGACCATATGCCGGCGAGATTCCGATACCGCAGCTCAAGGCTTGCCGCCTGCAAAAATCAAGGAAAGTGAATACGCATAGCTTGTGATTGCAGAGAAAAACGGAAAACTTTTAGTAAACGTAACAACCACCGCAGGATCGCATCAGCTTACAATTGTACACAGCTACGGCGAGGTCCCCAAAATCGACCCGATTACTGTAAAGCTGCACCGCGACAGCATTAAAAAGACCACGAGAATGCCGAAAAACAATGAGCTGTCCTTTGAGTATAAGGACGGCTATGCTCTGTTTGAGCTTGACATCGTCCACATTCATACCGCCGCTGCCATTGAACGATCCATAGGAACTCTAAAATGCAAATCCGCCAAACCCAAGCATGTTTGGCGGATTTTTTGTCTTATCTTACAACAATATTTACTATCTTTCCGGGAACGCTTATCTCCTTGACGATGGTCTTGCCTTCGAGGAACGGCTTCATGCGCTCATCCTCTTTAACAAGTGCGATAGCATCCTCCTTGGAGGTGTCCGCAGGGATCTCCTTGGTGAATTTCAGCTTGCCGCTTACCTGTACCGCGATCTCGATGGTGGAATCAACAGTCTTTGCCTCGTCCCATACGGGCCACTCGGCAACCGCACAGAGTCCATTACCACCCACGGTCTCCCAGATTTCCTCGCAGAGATGAGGCGCGAAGGGATAAAGCAGACGTGCGAAGATACCCAACTCATCACAGGTGAGGCTGCCGCAGTCATATATCTCGTTGAGCAGACTCATCATTGCCGCGATGGCAGTATTAAACTTCATTTCCTCGATATCGGAGGAAACCTTCTTGATAGTCTTATGGAAGGAAGTCTCCAGCTTCGCGGTAACGCCGCTGCCTTTTGCCATATCGCAAAGTCCCGCAACACGGTCAAGGAAGCGTTTGCAGCCGCGAACCGAGTCATCGTTCCAGGGAGCCGCGGAGCCGTAGTCGCCCATAAAGAGAACGTATACGCGAAGGACGTCCGCACCGAACTTATCGGCAACGTCGATGGGGTCAACAACATTTCCGAGAGACTTGGACATCTTCGATCCGTCGGAGCCGAGGATCATACCCTGAGCAGTGCGCTTTGCATAGGGCTCATCAACGGGAACAGCACCGATATCATAGAGGAAATGATGCCAGAAGCGGGAGTAGATAAGGTGACGGGTAACGTGCTCCATACCTCCGTTGTACCAGTCAACCGGGAGCCAGTATTCAAGCGCCTCCTTGGATGCGAGCGCCTCGGTATTGTGGGGATCGCAGTAGCGCAGGAAGTACCAGGACGAGCCTGCCCATTGAGGCATGGTATCAGTCTCGCGCTTTGCCGCGCCGCCGCACTTGGGACAGGTGCAGTTGACAAAGGATTCGACCTTTGCAAGAGGCGATTCGCCGCCCTCGCCGGGAGCGAAGTTTTCCATTTCGGGAAGGCGCAAAGGAAGTTCTTCATAAGGCACACCCACCATGCCGCAGTGAGGGCAATGGATAATCGGAATAGGCTCACCCCAGTAACGCTGACGGTTGAACGCCCAATCCTTCATCTTGTATTGAATGCCCTTCTCGCCGACACCCTTTTCGCCGAGATATTTAAGCATTGTTTCTATAGCTTCCTTCTTGGTAGCAATACCATTGAGGAATTCGGAGTTGACCATCTCGCCGTCGCCTGTGTAGGCTTCCTTCGAGATGTCGCCGCCCTTGATAACCTCGATTATGTCGATGCCGAACTTCTTTGCGAACTCATAGTCGCGCTCGTCGTGTGCAGGTACAGCCATGATCGCGCCCGTACCGTAGCCCATCATTACGTAGTCGGAAATGTAGATCGGGATCTCCTTGCCGTTGGCAGGATTGATCGCAGTAAGACCTTCAATGCGTACACCGGTCTTATCCTTGACGAGCTGTGTACGCTCGAACTCGGTCTTTTTCGCGCACTCATCTTTATAAGCATCCAGTGCATCTATGTTGGTGATGCGGTCACGGTATTTTTCGATGATGGGATGCTCGGGAGCGATTACCATGAAGGTAACGCCGAACATGGTGTCACATCTGGTGGTGTAGATGCGCAGAACGTCATCGGTGCCTGCGATAGCGAAGTTTGCGAATGCACCCTCGGAGCGGCCGATCCAGTTTTCCTGCTGGAGCTTGATGTTGGGCAGATAGTCTACCTTATCGAGCCCCTGGAGCAGCTTGTCTGCGTACTCGGTGATGCGCAGGTACCAAACATCCTTGGACTTCTGGATAACGTCGTTGTGGCAGATATCGCATTTACCGCCTTGGGAGTCCTCGTTGGAAAGGACACACTTACAGTGAGGGCAGTAGTTTACAAGAGTGGTCGCGCGGAACACGAGTCCCTCGTCGAACATCTTTCTGAATATCCACTGAGTCCACTTGTAGTAGTCCTCTTCGGTAGTATCAACAACTCGGCTCCAGTCAAAGGAGAAGCCCACACGCTTCAGCTGGGAGGTGAACTTTTCAATATTCATATCCGTAACCTTACGGGGATGAATGCCTGTCTTGATGGCGTAGTTTTCGGTAGGCAGACCGTATGCGTCAAAGCCCATGGGGAACAGGACATTGTAGCCCTGCATGCGTCTCTTTCTGGAGATGACCTCAAGTCCCGAATAAGCCTTGATGTGACCTACGTGCATGCCCGCGCCGCTGGGGTACGGAAATTCCACAAGTCCGTAGAACTTAGGCTTTGAATGATCCTCGGACGCCTTGAACACGCCCTCGGCATCCCATTTGTCCTGCCATTTCTTTTCAATGGCACTGAAATCGTATTTCATAATAAACCTCTATAAATATTATAATAAATTTTTTACTGTACCAAAATGTCCGAAATATCAACAGACTCGGCGTCGCTCCACAGCTTTTCCAGCTTATAGAAGTCGCGGTTGTCGCGGTTCATTATGTGTACCATGACACAGCCGAAGTCGATAACTATCCACTCGCCCTCGGTATATCCGTCCACATGATGTGGAGCGACGCCGCATAGGCCGAGTTTGTACTCCGCTTCACCCGCGAGAGCCTTGATATTGGTGTTGGACGTACCGCCGCAGATCACAAAATAGTCGGCGATAATGGTCTGATCTGCCACACGCAGGAGCTTTATGTCGCGTCCCTTTTTCATATCAAGCACATGAACAAGGGTCTTGGCAATTTCAAGCGGCTCCGCGTCTGCGAGCTCGGGATGATTTTCGGGGGTGATCATATCTAAATTGTTTTCCATATATAATTCCTTTCAGAAGGGTATTAGTATAGCGGTATATTAAGTCCGTCCTCGTCGATCTTGTCGGCGGTCTCCACCACAGCACCCGCTGCCTCGGCAAAATAGATATCCGCAAACGCCGCAAAGTCCTCGTCGGTGAACGCATGAGTCGGATCGAACATCTCGCTTGTAACGGGAAGGTTGTATACATTGAAATATTCGTTTATCACGCTGAGCGTGTCCTCACGATGCATGATGTAATACCATGCGCCCGAGGTGGCACGTGCATCCTTACCGGGAAGGGTCATCATTGACACCTTCGCCATATCAACGCCGAGCAGCTCCTTTGCGTAGATAATGATATCCGCCAGCGGTACGTCGGTAGTGACGTATTTTACTACCTGCTCTGCAAGCTGGGGTACGGTAGTCAGCGTGAGATTGGTCTGAAGCTGCTTGAAGAGTGCCGTTAAGAATATCTTCTGCGCGTTCACACGTCCGATATCACCTTGTATGAAGCCCGACCTGAAGCGCACAAACATTTCGGCTTCCGCGCCGTCCAAGGTCTGGGGACCGGCGCTCAGGTGGATGTAAAGATTCTGGTCGGGATCATCGTAGTCCATATCGTAAGGCACATCCATATACACTCCGCCGATAACGTCGATTATATTGCGGAATCCCTCAAGATTTACAATAGCGTAACCGTCGATCTGTATGCACAAACTCTTTTCAAGCGCTTCCACAGTTCCCTGCATGCCCGCTTTCAAAAGCTCGGTCTGGGACAGTGATTTGTCCTCGCTGTACGCGGCGTTGCGCTTGATCTTCATCATGGTATTGAGTCGCCCGTGCATTCCGTCAACCTCGGTATAGGTGTCACGCGGGATCTGCAGTACGCTGAGGCTTCCATCACGCATATTGAAGTTGACGATCATCATAACGTCGGTGTTCCACGCGTCCTTGTCACGTCCCATCACGAGGAAGTTGACGATCTCGGTATCACGCACATACACATTTTCCGGAGTTGGATCCTCGGAGGTATCAACAGGCACCGTATCGCTCATCGTACCGTCGGGCTCCACGGTATCCACCAAAAATGGTGGGACATCGGTGTCAACGGACGGCTTATACACCTTTAGAAAGGTCGCCAGACCCGCGATAGTCAAAAATATCATTACAGTAATAACGGCGAGCACGATCTTCCACACAGGCAGTCTGTGTTTTTTCGGATGTCTTTTATTCATCTGAGGATTCATTTAAGCACCTCGCTTCCGACAGACAAAATAATTGCGGGCTTCCACCGTATCCACATGGATCGGCTTCCCGTCACAAAGCAGCTCTCTTATTGTCATATCGAAGGAGAGTATCATCGTATCGCGAAGATGCTCATCTCGCGCCGCAGCATCTCCCGCCTTCTCGATCCCGTTATAAAAGAAACGGCGCAGCTCCACACAGGACTCAAAAGTACGGGTATCCTCAATATAGTCGGCAAGGAACAGCAGCTGTTCGCCAAGCGTCATGGCGGCGTGCCCGGTGGTATGCCATCTTATAGCCGAAAGTATCTCATCCGAGGCATATTCGGAAAAATCACGGCGAATAACTGCGGCGGCAGTACGCGAATGGAATATTTTCGGGGTAAGCGCTTCCTCTTGCGTATATATTATATCAAATTCATCGCACAATTGCAACTGCTTTTCGAGAGATAATTCCTTCGTGATATCATGAAGCAGCGCGGCGGCACGCAAGGTAAACTCCATCTCGGGTGCATACAGCGCCGAAAGTACGGTTATCTCACGCTCAACGGCATAGGTATGCGAAAGCCGTTTGCCGCTCATATAGGAGCGTATCCGCTCGCGAAGAGCGGCAAGAGACTGTGCTTGTGTTTCGTTTATCATCTTAATTCTTTTACCTGTATAAATCGTTTTCTTCTATATAACGTACCACTGCTTCGGGGATGAGCCCGTCGATGCCACATCTGCCGCAGAGCCGTTTCCGCAGTTCCGTAGACGATACAACGATCGGCGGCTCGTCGATCTCATGTATGCGTGCATTGAATCTCTCACGGTATTCAGCGCTTTTTTGTCTGATCAGCGGAAAATTCACGGCATCCCTCTCCCTCCGCATCAAAACTATATCTGCAAGGCGGAATATTTCCTCAGCGCGATACCATCTATCAAGAGTCAAAAACATATCCGTTCCCACAAGCAGATAAAGCTCGCACTCGGGTGAGGCAAAATGCTCCAAAGTATAAACTGTATAGCTTTTCCCCTCCAACGTGGTCTCATAATCCGAGACCACCAGCCTGCCGCTTTTGTATGCCTCGCCGTCACAAAATGCAAGACGCGCCATCTCAATGCGGTCGGCGGCAGATGCTCCCTCCACCGGCGCTTTGTGCGGAGGTATCGCGGTTGGTATTACAAGGAGCCTGTCAAGCGCCATTGTATCAAGAAAAGCGTACGCTGCCTTGACATGCCCCGAATGTATGGGAGAAAAGGTACCGCCGTATATCCCAAGACGCTCTTTTTCGGTATCCATATTATTTTATAAGGGTAAGGTCTATTTTCTTATGGTCCACCGATTCACGGTACAACACGAATCGGGTGCCGATGACCTGCACTACGTCTGCGCCAACTGCCTCGGCGATCTCGTTTGCCGCTTCCTTGGCACTGTAGTCGCAGTTGTCAAGTACTCTTAATTTGATAAGCTCGCGAGCTTCGAGGGCGTTTGATATCTGCTCGCACATATTGTCCGAAATGCCGCCCTTGCCTACCTGAAAAATGGTATCGTATGTCTGTGCCATACCGCGAAGATAGGCACGCTGTTTGCTATTTAACATCAGTTGTCTCCGTTTGCTTCAATATACTCTTTAAATTTTTTTGCAAATGCACGCATCGCCTTGCCGCGGTGGCTCACGGCGTTCTTTTCATCGGCGCTGAGGGACGCGAAAGTCTTGCCGAGCGGTGCATAGTAGAACAGCGGATCATAGCCGAAGCCGCCGTCACCGTCCGCCGCGCGAAGGATGGTCCCCTCACACACGCCCTCTACCTGAAAATCGCTTCCATCGGGAAAAGCACAGGTAACGACCGTGCAGAAACGTGCCGAACGCTTATCATCGGACACATTTTCAAGCTCGGCGAGCAGCTTGGCGTTATTTTTTTCATCTGTGGCGCCCTCTCCCGAGAATCTCGCGGAGTAAACGCCGGGCGCACCGTCAAGCGCATCCACCATAAGCCCCGAATCGTCGGCAATGCCGATATATCCGAGTCTTGCGGGAACGCACGCTTTGATGCGCGAATTTGCCGCAAAGGTGTCTCCGTCCTCCACGATGTCATCTGTATATCCGATGTCATCGAGGGAGAGCACTTGTACTTTAGACGTAAGATCGCCCAGTAAAGTTTCAAGTTCCTTGATTTTTTTCTTATTTCTCGATGCGAGAACCAGTTTTATCATAATATTTCACCTATATTACGCTTCAAACAGCGCATCCACAAAGTCCTTTGCCTCAAACTCCTGCATGTCGTCCATCTTCTCGCCGACTCCGATAAATTTAACGGGAATGTCAAGCTCCTCCTTGATGGAGAACACGATACCACCCTTTGCGGTACCGTCGAGCTTTGTTAAGATAAGCCCGGTAATATTCGCAGCGTTTTTGAATTCCTTTGCCTGGTTGACGGCATTCTGACCCGTGGTGGCATCAAGCACCAGCAGCGTTTCGCGGGAGGCTCCGGGAAGCTCGCGCTCGATGACGCGGTTGATCTTTGCAAGCTCGTCCATCAGATTTTTCTTATTGTGAAGTCTACCCGCAGTATCAACGATCAGCACGTCAGCCTCGCGCTTCTTCGCCGCACTCACTGCGTCGAATACCACTGCGGCGGGATCAGAGCCCTCGGTATGCTTGATTAGCTCCACGCCCACACGGTCAGCCCACACCTGAAGCTGGTCTATAGCGGCGGCACGGAAGGTATCGGCTGCGGCAAGCACCACCTTTTTCTTCTGTGATTTAAGACGATTGGCAATCTTTGCGATGGATGTGGTCTTACCCACACCGTTTACACCGATAACAAGTATCACGCTCGGAACGGTGTCAAGCTTCAGCGGCTCACCGTCGCCGATCATATCCACAAGTATCTCTTGAAGCGCCAAACGGCATGCTTCGGGCTCGGTGATGCGCTCGTCCTTTATCTTTTCGCGCAAGCGCTCGATTATTTTTTCGGTGGAATTAACTCCCACATCCGCCATGATAAGAAGCTCTTCGAGCTCTTCAAGCATGTCCTCGTCTACCTTGACAAAGCTCTTGAAAAGATTATCCACCTGCTTGAAGATGGCATTTTTAGTCTTGGCGAGTCCTTCTTTAAGTCGGTCAAAAAATCCCATTTACTTTGTTTCTCCTAAATTTTCTTCCGCCTGCTTGATGTCTAACGGCAGGACTGTCGAAATACCGCGCTCCTGCATGGTAACGCCGTAAATTCGGTCCGCGATCTCCATGGTGCCGCGGCGGTGAGTGATAACGATAAACTGCGTTCTTGCCGCGTAGCGGCTGAGATAATCGGCGAAGCGGAAAACGTTTGCGTCGTCAAGCGCCGCCTCGACCTCGTCGAAGATACAGAACGGCGTTGGATTCACACGCAGTATTGCAAAAATCAGCGCGATCGCCACGAATGCCTGCTCGCCGCCCGAGAGAAGGGTCATACTCTTGATCACCTTTCCGGGAGGCGCGACACGTATTTCTATGCCGCTGGTCAGCACGTTTTCGGGGTCGGTAAGCGAGAGCTCCGCCGTACCGCCGCCGAACAGCTCACCAAAGACAATCTTAAAGTTACGGTCGATCTCGTAAAACGCAGAGGTAAAGGTCTCACGCATTTCGGTCTCAAGCTTCACTATGATCTCCAGCAGATTATCCTTCGACTTTTCAAGGTCGGCGATCTGCTCCGACATAAAGTCGAAGCGGCTCTTTACCTCTGTATATTCTTCGATGGCGTTCAGGTTTACACTGCCGAGATTTTTGAGCTTGGCTCTGTACTCGGTAAGCTCGGCATGGACTTCCTTATAGTTGTCCTCGGTGATCTCGGGATATCCGCACTCCCCTGCGGTGGTATAAGTAAGCTCGTAGTCATCCCACAGTCTTGTGGTGAGCTTGTCGCGCTCGTCGGACAGATTTTTCTGACGATTTTCCGCAAGAGTATGGTCTCGGAAGCAAAGCTCACGCTTGCTCGTCTTTTCACGTATCTGTGCACGGAGTTGATTTAATTTCTGCTCATACTCGAGATTCTTCGCGGATGTGGTACCACGCTCACGCTCAAGCTCTTCGAGAACTTTTGACAACGTTTCAAGCTCCTCGCGCATATTTTTCAGTTCTTCCGCCGCGGCAGTGTTGTCCTCGGCAAGCACCGCGCTTAAACGGTCGTTTTCCTCGGTCTCGGATGTGTTTTCATCGAGTCTCGATTTGGTCTCCTCGACCTCTCGCTCGCACAGCTCCACATCCTTGCCTGCCTCGGCACGGCGGACCAGAAGCTCACTGCGGAGCCGCTCGCAGTCGTCGATAGTCTCTTCAAGCTCGCCGAGCTTCGATATGCCGACCTCGCGTTCGGTGCTGAGTCTCTCTGAGGTCTCGGCGATAGAATCGGTCTCAGCCTTTAATTTGGCAATACCGTCGGCACGCTCCGCGGCACCCGTTTTGATAGCTTCAAGGTCACGTTCGAGCGAAGCGCGCATATTGCGCTCGCCGCCGAGCTGGCTTCTGATGACCTCAAGCTGTGTATTCTCCGCACCGATAAGCGACTGAAGCATCGCGACCTGCGAGGACACTGCGGAGGCTTCCTTCGTTATTGAATTGATGGTGTTGTCGCACTTTATTTGCTCTCGCTTCAGTTCTTCCAACTTTTCGTTGAGTGCATCCGAATCACGCTTCAGCTTTTCGGTCTCCGTGCGTCGGGTGAGCATACCCGAATCGCGCTTCGCCGAGCCGCCCGTAAACGAACCGCCCGCGTTGATGACCTGACCGTCCAACGTTACCACACGTACCTTGTAGCCCGTGGCCTTCGCCATTGCCGCGCCGTTGTCTATATTATCGAAGATAAGCGTAGCGCCCAGCAGATTTCGTATTACTCCGCCGAATTTTTCATCAAATTCGATTACCTTATCGGCAGTGCCGAGATAGCCCGCATATTTCTGACACTCGCTCTCGGGGATCTGGCTGTAGCGGGGCTTCATGGAGCTTATGGGATAAAACGTAGCTCTGCCCGCGTTTTTATTCTTTAAGTGACGGATCGCCGCCTTGGCGGTGTTCTCGTCATCAACGATTATATTCTGAATATTTGCACCGAGCGCAGTCTCGATCGCAAGAGTATAGCGCGCGCTGACGTTTATAAGCCGCGATACGGGACCATATATTCTGCCGCCCCTCGCATTTATATCAGAAATACGGGTCGTCCCCTCGATATGTCCCGCATCGTATTCGCTCATCACGAAGCGAACGCTCTGTGCATAGCCCTCAAACAGCTCCTCCATACGACGGATAGCGTCAATACGGTGCTTCTTCGCTGTGTATTCGAGATAGACCTCGTTGGATTTGTCGATAAGCTCCTGTTTCTCACGCTTTAATTTTTCGACCTCGGCATTCATTCCTGCGATCGACTTATTAAGCTCCTCGCTCTTGGCGCGGTAATCCGCGACGACCTTATCCGCCTTTGCGGCACGGGATTCAAGCATTGCGGAACTTTCCGAATACTTCTCTATCTCTTCTTTAAGGGACGCCGCCTTGTCGCTGTCGCTCTTTTCCGTTGTGTCAAGCACCGAAAGACGGATACGCAGATCGACCAGGCGTTCCTCGCCGCGTTTTATCTTGCCAAGACCCTCATCAAGCTTCTCGCGAAGCATATCACGCTCGGATTTTGTTGCCTCACTCCTTGCTTCAAGCTCGGCAAGCTCACGCGCAAGCGCCTCGGCATTGTCATTTGCTGCCTTTAGTGCCGATTCCTTCTCGGAAAGGAGCGCTTCAAGCTGCGCCTTACGCTCTGCAAGTCTCACCTTGGCATCGGCTTTTTCGGAGATCTGATGCTCGCGGTGCGTGATATCATTTTCGGTCAGCCGAATCTTGCTGTCCAGCTCATGCGATGTATTGCGTGTTGCTTCAATACGCGACTGAAGCTGTTCCTGCTTGTATTTGGATTCCTGCGATGCTTCAAACACACGCTCATTCTGATTTTCCAGCGTTTCAAGCGCCTCGGTGACGATATCAAGCTCATTTTTTGCAAGCGTCAAGCGGTCGTCGGCTTCCTTTAAGTCAACCGAAAGCTTGTCCATATCATATATCCACAGCGCAACATCATCGCGCTTTTTGATCTCGAAATATTCAAGATATTTCTTTGCACGCTCGGACTCGCGCTCAAGCGGTCCCACGCGTCCCTCAAGCTCGGACATAATATCGCGGAGTCGCATCAGATTATCGTCAACGCTCGACAGCTTGCCCTCGGCTTCCTCTTTTTTATAGCGATATTTGGAAATGCCCGCAGCTTCCTCAAAAATAGAACGGCGTTCCTCGCTCTTTCGGGAAATGATCTCGGCAATACGCCCCTGTCCGATGATGGAATACCCCTCACGTCCGACACCCGTATTCATGAATAGCTCATGGATATCGCGCAGTCTGACAGGCTTACGGTTGATAAAATATTCGCTCTCGCCCTTACGGTAGTAACGGCGCGTGACCGAGACCTCGTCGTATGGCGTATCCATCTGGCGGTCGGAATTGTCGAAGGTCACAGAAACCTCGGCGAAATTCATCTGCTTGCGGTCATCGGTACCGCCGAAGATAACGTCCTCCATTTTTGTTCCGCGGATCTGTCTTGAAGATACCTCGCCGAGCACCCAGCGCATCGCGTCCGAAATATTGGATTTACCGCTTCCGTTCGGTCCGACTACCACAGTCGCACCGCGGTCGAAATTAAGCACGGTACGATCGGGAAAGGACTTGAAACCGAACAGCTCAAGTGATTTTAAATACATATTGGTTTTCTCCTTTCCCTTAAAATTTTATCCTCTCATCAATATTCTATCTTGATATTATACCACAATAGTGACGGATTTTCAATGATTTTTACACTTTTTACATTGTATTCATTTTGCAGGCTCAGCTTATTGCATCGCTTCTGTCCCGAGACCTTTGATGTCTCGCCCACGGGGACGTGTATCTTTATGTTTTTCCCCGCAAGCTTGTCTGAAAGCCCGTTTGCCGCTATATACTCCCGTATACGCCGCATGTACAGTTCCGAATAGACCATCTCGCCCATAGCGCTGTGGTACGCGCCACCCGCGATGGTGCCGGGTTCAAACAGATTGTCCGCCGCACACAGTCCAAGCCGTATTACGGGAAGCCCGTGCTCCGCGAATACCGAGAGTGCCGCCGCCGAACGGTTGACTGCTCCGTCATGGCTCAGCGGTATGTACTCTCCGCGGTGCATCATATCGCAAAGCGCCGTTTCACAGAACACCACCGTGGGATATATCCGTGCCGCATCGCATCCAAGCGAAACGATCTCACGAGCGGTTTCCACCTCATCCGCCTCGGTGGAGCTCGGCAAGCCTATCATCATCTGTCCCACCAAATTAAAGCCCTGAGCCTTTATCATACGGCAGGCAGCCCTCGCACACTCGGCGGTATGCCCCCGCTTTGATGCGGCAAGCACACGATCACTCATGCTTTGAAGCCCCAACTCAATATCGGTGACATGATGCGCCGCGAGGATATCGAGTATTTCCCCGTCAATGTAGTCGGGACGTGTGGACAGCCGTATCGACGTCGCCTTACCGTAATCCACATAACGCTTCGCGAGTCCGAGTAAATACAGCATATCCGCGCGGTCGATGCCGGTAAAGCTGCCGCCGAAAAAGGCGATCTCCACCTCAGAGGTATCATATTCGATGGTAGATACCGCCCGTTCGAGCTCAGCCTCCACCGAAGTTATGTCAAACTCCGTTTTCCCGGAGATCCGCCGTTGGTTGCAAAATACGCAGTCGTTGGGACAGCCCATGTGCGGGATGAATATGGGGATGTTGATATGTCTCATTTGTCGCCGAACAGCACAAGCGCTTCCTTTGCCGCAAGCTGTTCCGCTTCGCGCTTACTTTTACCTTTTCCGTGACCGATGACGTTGCTGTTGAGCCGCGCCTCCACGCAGAATACCTTTGCGTGGTCGGGACCGCTCTCGCCTGTCAGTACATATTCGAGTATCTCGCCGCGCTCCTGCTGTACGATCTGTTGAAGGAGGGTCTTATAATCCTTATTCTTGCCGTTTTCCACAAACTGCTTGATCTCGGGTATAACTCGGGGAAGAAGAAATTTCTCTACCGAATCACGGGAACCCGAATCAAGGTATATTGAAGCAAGCAGCGCTTCAAAAGCGTCCGCAAGTATGGACACTCGCTCGCGCCCGTGTCCCATTTCCTCGCCGTGACCGAGGCGCATATATTTGCCGAGTCCCAGATCAAGCGCCAGCTTACCGAGCGTTTTTTCGCACACCGCGCTTGCACGGATGCGGGTGAGATCGCCCTCGGGCGTATCCGGGTAGTGGCGGAACAGGTAGTCACTGACGATTATGGACAGCACCGAGTCACCGAGAAACTCCAGGCGCTCGTTATATTCTACATGCTCACCCTTCGGCTTACATTCATTTGCATATGACGAATGGGTCAGCGCTGTTAAAAGCAGCTGCGTGTTCTTGTATTTATATCCGATCTTATCTTCAAGTCCCTTAGCGGAGAGCGGAAGCTTTTCCATCAGAAATCTCCTAAATTTTATTTATTCTCCGAAAGATGTGCTATTCTTTCGTTTATCATAGCACCCACGTCATGAAGCACATATTCGCGCGCCTGACGAACTGCGTTTTTGACAGCGAGCGCGTCCGAACTGCCGTGAGCCTTGAAAACGGGCTTTGCGATACCGAGGAATGGCGCTCCGCCGTATTCGCCGGCATCAAATTCCTTCTTTAACTTTCCGAATTCGCCCTTTATGAGCGCCGCTGACAGCATGTTGACGGGATTTTTCTTATACATCGCCTTCAGCTTACCGAGGATGAACTTGCTCATACCCTCTATTGTCTTAAGCACGATATTTCCCGTAAAGCCGTCGGTGACGAGCACATCGCACTCGCCGAACGGAAGCTGTTTACCTTCAATGTTGCCTACAAAGTTGATGCCGTCTGTCGCAGCAAGCTGCTTGTGTGCTTCCACCATTAAAGGCGTGCCCTTGTGCTCCTCGGTACCGTTGTTGAGAAGTCCCACACGCGGATCTTCAACTCCGAGCACCTCTTTTGTATAGATAGATCCGAGAATTGCAAACTGTACAAGCAGCTCCGGCGTTACGGTAACATTAGAACCGGAATCAATGAGCAGCAATGGCTTTTCCATAGGCAGCACCGTTGCTATCGCTCCGTGCTTGACACCGGAAGCACAGTGTACGAGCACCGTCGCGCCCGTCATAAGTGCGCCTGTATTGCCCGCAGAGATAAAAGCCTCACCTTCGCCCTCGGCAAGTCGGCGCAGTCCGATACCCATTGAGGAGTTTTTCTTCGCTGCAACTACCGATCTCGGAGAATCCTCCATCGTGACCACCTCCGGGCAGTCAACCAGGGTAATTCGCTCAAGAGATATATTATCCCTCTTGCATATCTCGCGTATTTCGGCTTCTCTGCCGGTCACGATCAGCTCCACATCGGAATATTCCGACACAGCCAATGCCGCGCCCTTAATTATCTCGGCGGGTGCGTTATCACCGCCCATTGCATCAAGTATCAGCTTCATTTGATATTACCTTACCTGTCACATATTCTTTGATGTATTCTATTGCACGCATGCCCATAGCCTCACCGCGTGCCTTTTTTCCGCCCTTGACCTTGTGCTCGAGCGGCTTTACAAGTCCGAAGTTTGCGTTCATCGGTTGGAAGCCTTCAACTCCCGCATCGCTGACGTAACATGCAAGCGAGCCGATCACGCTTTCATTTGTAAATACAACGGGGGCGAGTCCGAGCGCCATACGCGCCGCATTAAGTCCCGCCACAAGTCCCGAGGATGCGCTTTCCACATAGCCCTCGACTCCTGTCATCTGTCCCGCGAAGAAAAGTCCGGGCCGGCTGCGCAGCATATATGTGGAGTCAAGCAGCTTCGGCGAGTTCATAAACGTGTTTCGATGCATCACGCCGTAGCGTAAAAACTCTGCGTTTTCCAGTCCCGGGATCATTCCGAACACGCGCTTCTGCTCCGGGAATTTAAGATGAGTCTGGAAGCCCACGATATTATACATGCTCTTCGCGGAATTTTCCTGGCGAAGCTGTACGATGGCATATGCTTCCTCGCCTGTTTCGGGCACTGTGATGCCAACGGGCTTCATGGGACCGAAAAGCAAAGTATCATGCCCGCGCTTCGCCATGACCTCGACGGGCATACATCCCTCGAACACCTTGAGCTGTCCCGCCTTGTCAAAATCCTTCAGTTCAGCTTCTTCTGCGGTTATCAGCGCTTCCCAGAAACGGTCATATTCCTCTTTTGTGAATGGGCAATTGATATACGACGCTTCCCCCTTGTCATAGCGAGAAGCGAAAAACGCCTTTGTCATATCTATGGAATCAAAGCTTACGATAGGCGCCGCCGCATCGAAAAAGCTGAGGTAATCTCCGCCGATCAGCTCACCGATAGACCTCGAAAGCGTCTCGGAGGTAAGCGGTCCGCTTGCGATGACGGTAATTCCGTCGGGAATTTCGGTGACCTCACCCTCGATAACCTCCACAAGAGGATGATTTTTGAGTTTCCGGGTGATATATTCGGAGAAAAGCTCACGATCAACTGCAAGCGCACTGCCTGCAGGCACCTCGGTGGCATACGCCGTCTCGATTATGAGTGAGCCCAGCAGCTTCATTTCCTCCTTTAACACCCCGACAGCGTTAGAGAGCATGTTGGAGCGCAGGGAGTTTGAGCATACCAGCTCCGCAAAGCCTGCAGAGTGATGCGCAGGGGAATATTTCCGGGGCTTCATCTCATAAAGCCGTACCCGCACGCCAAGCTTCACCGCCTGCCATGCCGCTTCACAGCCCGCGAGTCCCGCTCCGACAATATTTATAATCGGTATATCATTCTGCACTGTCATCGCTTATCTCAACTTCCCTCTTGTATGAACAACCCTCATGCTTGCAGATCAGGTAGGGCTTA
This sequence comes from Clostridia bacterium, assembly GCA_017482055.1. GTDB lineage: Bacteria > Bacillota > Clostridia > Oscillospirales > CAG-272 > Flemingiibacterium. Next base: position 62,818 of record JAFUOH010000001.1, on the reverse strand, counting down.
CCCTTCTTACGGTAAAGCATATCTCCGCACTGAGGGCATTTTTCCTCGGTAGGCATATCCCAGGACGAAAAGTCACATTCGGGGTAACGCTCACAGCTGTAGAACACCGAACGGTTCTTGCCCTTCTTCACGACCACCTTTGCGCCGCACTTGGGGCAGGCAACACCTATCTCCTTGGTGATCTGACGGGTAGTCTTGCATTCCGGATAACGCGAGCATGCATAGAAGCTGCCGAAGCGACCCGCGCGCAGTACCATAGGACTGCCGCATTTATCGCACACCATGTCGGTCGCCTCTATCTTTTCCTCAACGGCACCGCCATCCTTTGCAAGCGGCTTGGTATTCTTGCAGGCAGGGTAATTTGGGCAAGCGGCAAACTTGCCGTAACGACCGTTTTTGACCACCATTCTCGCGCCGCACTTGTCGCAGATCATATCTGTCTCCTCCACAGGTGGCGCGTATTTTGTTCTGTCTACTGTATTCTCGGCGATCTCAAGAGTCTTTGCAAAATCATCATAAAAGCCGTGCAGGACACCGCTTACGGTATCAACACCGTTTGCGATCTCGTCAAGCTCGGTCTCCATGTTGGCAGTGAACTCGTAGTCCACGATCTTCGGGAAGCTGTCCACCATCAGCTTTGTAGTAAGCTCGCCGAGCTCCGTAGGCTTCAGCGACTTGCCCTCACGAACAACATAGCCGCGTGTGATGATAGTAGTAATGATGGTTGCGAACGTACTCGGTCTGCCGATGCCGCGCTCCTCCAAGAACTTAACAAGCGAAGCCTCGTTGTAGCGCGGAGGCGGCTCTGTAAAGTGCTGGGACGGATGCGTCACATCATGGCGCAGGGTGTCGCCCTGCTCGATCTTGGGGAGTCTGATGCTCTTTTCGGGAGTATCCGTATCTGCTGCACTCTGCGCAACATAATCCTCTGCTTCCTCGTAAAGGGTCATATAACCCTGGAATTTGACCGTGTATCCACTTGAGCGGAAGATGTAGCCACCCGCCTCGATATCGGCGGTTACGGTATCAAGCTCCGCCGACGCCATCTGGCTTGCCATAAAGCGATCCCAGATGAGCTTGTAAAGGCGATACTGGTCTGTGGTTAGCATTTTCTTTATCTTGTCCGGCTCAAACGCAAGATTTGAGGGACGGATGGCTTCATGCGCATCCTGCGCGCCCGCCTTGGTCTTATATATACGACGCTCCTTGGGATAAAACTCCGAGCCGTACTTGTCAACGATATACTCACGCGCCGCGTCTGCCGCTTCATCGGCGATGCGGAGCGAGTCGGTACGCATGTAGGTGATAAGACCCTGTGTGCCGCCGCCTGCACTACCGAGATTTATACCCTCGTACAGCTCCTGCGCCACGCGCATAATGCGCTGTGACTGGAATCCGAGTCTGCGGGATGCCTCCTGCTGTAAGGTAGACGTGGTAAAAGGCGGTGCGGGATTTTTCATTCGGATAGCCTTTTTCACCGATTTTACGGTGAACTCTTTGCCCTCGACCGCATTGGTGACCTTCATGGTCTCGGCTTCGGAATGAAGCTCCACCTTACCGTTAGCATCTCCGTAGAATTTCGCTTTGATCTTGCCGCGGCTCTTGTTTTCGAGCATCACGTCAATGGTCCAGTACTCCTCGGGATCGAACGCGCGGATCTCTTCCTCACGCTCAACTATTATACGCGTTGCTACAGACTGCACGCGTCCTGCCGACAGCCCGCTCTTGATGGTCTTCCACAGAAACGGGCTTAATTTATAGCCCACAATGCGGTCAAGGATGCGGCGAGCCTGCTGGGAATTAACGAGTCCCATATCTATCTCGCGCGGAGTCTTCATGCCCGCCTTTACGGCTTTTTTGGTGATCTCGTTAAAGGTCACGCGCCTGATCTTTTCCTCCGGCAGACCGAGCGCCTCGGAAAGATGCCACGCGATAGCCTCACCTTCGCGGTCAGGGTCCGTCGCGAGGAACACTTTGTCCGCGTTCTTGGCTTCTTTTTTAAGGGATTTTATAAGATCTCCCTTGCCGCGGATGTTGATATATTTTGCACTGAAGTCATTATCGACGTCGATTCCGAGTGTACTCTTCGGCAGGTCGCGGATGTGGCCTGTACAGCCCACTACCTTATAGCCCGAGCCGAGATAGCCCTTTACTGTGCCCGCTTTTGTCGGTGACTCCATTATTACGAGGTTATTTGCCATCTTGAGATAGTTCTCCTTCTTAGGTTTTGATTCTTAGGTGTATGTCAGATCTTTCTGCGGTACAGACCGCCGGGCAGTGCTTCAATGGCGGCGTAAAGCTCAAGCACGGTAAGCGACGACAGTATATCTGCGATGTCGATACCGCCTTCTGCAAGCTTGTCGGGTGTAACCGCCTTGTCCGAGGGAAACGCGTCAAGCACCCTGATCTGAGTCTCGCTCAGCTTGCTGAGTATCCAATCTCTTTCGGACAGTATTATGTCATCCGTCAACAGCTCGGAGGATGCTTTTGCGGACTGTGTGCCGCCGTTTTTCGTTAACCGTGACTCGGCATATCCGCCGCTCGTGCCGCTATGCGGAGCGGGAGCTTGCTTCACTTGCTTATACGGCACATCGTCCGCAGTATCGTATGCATCGGGAGACGGATAAGAAATACGTTTTTCTCCGGTCCTAATCCCCACCGCACTGCTGTAATCCGTAGGTGTCGGTATATCAGGGAACACAGGGGCATTCTGTGATCTTCTGATAGGCGGAACATGGAGTCCGCCCATTTTGTCCTGCTCCTTTGTTGAAAGCGGAGCGTTATCCGACTGTGTGGGAATATGATGATTATACTCATATCTCAAATACTTGTCGCTTTTGGTTATGCGGTCAAGCTTTTCAAGCTTGAAGCGGTCGGCAAAGTCCTCCACCACATCCTCGGCGCAGGTTGCGACCCTCGCGCCGTCACGGATCATTCTCAGCGGACCTACGCTGTTGGTAGCGCCGACATTTCCCGGGACCGCATATACAACGCGACCTTGATCGGCAGCATGACGCGCGGTTATAAGTGCGCCGCTCTTGGCATCGCCCTCAACAACGATGACTGCATCCGCAAGACCGCTTATAATACGGTTTCTTATGGGGAAATTTCTTCCATACGGCGGTGTATTCGGCTCAAATTCACTGATAACCATGCCGTGCGCACCGATCCAGTCAATCAACTCCTTATTCTGTGCCGGATAGGGCACATTCACACCCGAGCCAAGCACTGCAACGGTAGGCTCCTCAAGAAACACTGCCGTACTGTTGGCGGCGGAATCTATACCGTACGCCGCTCCGCTGATAATAAGCGCACCGTATGCGATAAGCTGACGTGCCAATGTAAATGTAATATGCTTACCGTAGTTTGACATTTTGCGCGTTCCGACAATACTGACACAGAAGCGGTCGTTGATATCCTCTATCATTCCGCGCACATACAGAACGATAGGCTTATTGTAAATATCCTGCAGTCTTCGCGGATAATGCGCAGATGCACATGAAACAACTCGTATACCGTTCATAAAACAAAATTCAAGTATCCGCTCCGCCTGGGAAAGATCATGATCTGTCAGTCGTCTGATAAAGCCTTCACTGCACTCCTTCACCGCCGCGATCCTCTCGTATGGCGCTTCGTATATTTCTCGAGCGCCGCCGGGAAAATGCTTCAGCAGCTTTACCGCATCGGAATGTCCCGCACCATTTTTCAGCGCGAGCCACACCCAATAGATGATGTCATTCATAAAAGTTTTTCCTTTCCCAAAGCATTTGATACAATTAAACTGTTTCCTGTAAATCGGAAGCATGCTTCTTACAAAATAATATACCACATTATAGTATACCTCGTATTCCCGCAAATTGCAAGACCTTTTTTCGTAAATTTGAAAATTTTCTTTTAATAATGAAGAAATTGCGGCTTGTATGAGGGCAAACACCCGTATTCCCCTCACCTTAGCCGCAAAAAAGGCTGCCTGCACCTTGAGGTGAGACAGCCTTGGGGGTTATTTTGCTCGTAGGGAGATCACTGTTTTTTCGTCGGGAGTGACGTATGCCGTGTAGTTTGTGCTGTAGGTTACGAAACCGGGCTTTGAGCCGCTCGGCTTGCGGATACTGCGGATAAGGGTGTAATCAACGGGTACGTTGACACCTTCACTCGCCTTGGAATAATACGCCGCGATCATCGCCGCCTCGGTAAAATCACGCTCGGACGGCTCCTCACCCTCGGTGAACATTACGCAATGAGACCCGGGCTGATTCTTGACATGAAACCAGTAGTCGTGCTTGTCTGCCATGCGGGTGGTAAGATAGTCGTTCTGATGATTGTTCTTGCCACAGAGTATCCTGTATCCGCCACTCGACTTAAACTCCATCAGCTTGGGGGCGGACAGCTTCTTCGCGGAGTAGTTTTTCATGCGGGACGCATAGCCCGAGCCGTGAAGCTCCTCGCGTATCTCAAGAATGTCGCTTTCACTTTCGGCTCTGGTCAGCGAATCGAATACGGTGTAGATGTATTCAAGCTCCGCTTCGGCGAGCTTTATCTGCTTTGCAAGCTCTACCTCGGCAGTCTTTGACTTGGTGTAGCGCTTGTAATATTTCTGCGCGTTCTGCTGTGGAGTAAGCCGCTTATCCAGCGGTATTACGATCTCGGGGCAGTCGTCCTCATAATAATTTTCAAGCGCAGCTGATTCCATACCTCGCGATAGGCGGTAGATGTTGCCCGTTATAAGATCGCCCCAGAGCTTGTATTTTTCCTTGTCCGCGCAGGCATCAAGATCGCGCCGCTGAAGCTCGAGCTTTTTGTGAAGCCGAGACTCGGCGTTGGTGAGCAAACGGAAAATATCCGCCGTGCGCTGGCGTATGCGCTCGGCGCGGTCGCGCCTGCCGAAATATTCGTCAAGCAGTACACCGAAATCCGGGAGCTTTTTTACCTCAAAATCCGAGCCGTATTCAAGCGGCTCAAAAAAGAGATACTCGACAGGCTTGCCCGTTTTGTCCGAAACAAGCCACGGCTCGCAGCAGCCGTTTTTAATGCGATCGGTTACAAATGAGAAGCTCTGCCACAAACGGTCGGGATCGCACTCAGACAGCGGCGCATCAACCGAACCTGCTGTACGATATGCGATCTCACGGGCAACAAACGCGGCAAAACCGTAGAAATTCGAAAGAATGAATTTGTCTGTGGGCATATCCTCACACGCAGACAGTGCCGCGCGGAACTGCTCCTCGGTCGCCGTGAGCGGCGACAGCTTTTTCTGCTCGGGCGGCAGCTCATAGGGAAATCCCGGAAGTATCTGCCGCACATTGCTTGTAGCAAGATCGATTATTTTCAGCGCACTGACGACCTTTTTTTCATTGTTTAGCAGGATAATATTGCTATACTTGCCCATAGTTTCGGTGACAAGATATTTTTTCGTCTCAAAGCCCATCTCGTCATAGGAATCAAAAGCAAATTCCACCGCGCGCTCAAAGCCCAGCTGTGTCACCGCCGAAATACGCGCACCTGTCAGATGCTTGCGAAGCAGCATACAGAACATGGGCGGCGCGGCAGGATTTTCCTTTACCACCGAAGTAATATTAAAATGGGGATTGTTGCTCCCGGACGACAGTGAAAGGCGCATATTTTCGCGGCCGAGGTGCAGAAGCAGCACCAGCTCATCACGCTCGGGCTGTGTGACCTTCTCCACTCGCGCACCGATTATACGCGTATTCAGTTCATATACGATTGCGGATACCATTCCCGCGTCAAATGCCATAGTTATCCTCCGTTATTCGTCTCTGAAGCCGACGATATAAAATTTCCTGTAAGCCGCCTTGCCGCCAAGACTTTCCGCAAGTCCAACAGATGCGGTATTCTCCGAAGCGCACTCGTATACTGCCGTATATCCGCGTTCATGCAGCTCCCGCACCAGCGCCGTTACACAGGCTTTTCCGTATCCGCGGCGACGGTACTTTTCAGCTGTATCAACGCCGATCTCCACCTCGCGCGGCGTTTCTTCTGCAATCGGCTCACCAGTATTGGCAACGGCAGCGATATTATTATCCACTATCGCCGCATATATGATGTAACCGCCTGCGCACAAGCCCTCGATATCGGTCTCGGTGAGGTCGGTATAGGTTTCATCTCCTGCCAGCCTTGTGATCTCAGGTAAAATTTGCCCTTGCGGTTCATCAAGCGCATAGCCGATGTAATAGTCCTCGGAGTCGGGACTCATCCAAAAGCCGTGCTGTTCTAAAAAAGCGCCGAAACGCTCACACGCCCATTTTACGGCTTCAGCCGATAAAAGAAAAGCCTCGCAGGCGCCGAATTTTTGCAAAAATTCATCAACCAGCGGCTTTGCGGTCGGATAATATTCAATAAAAGCCTCACCGCCGCGCACTGTCATCTCAAACGGCACCGCCACCTCGGCAGTCTCATCATAAAGCCATGTCTCGTCCCGCTGTTTCATCACTGTTTTCAGCTTTGCCACTTGATATCCTCCATATAGTGAAGTTGTGTAATAATTGTACCGCATCACGCCCGTTTTGTCAAGGGTTAAGCATATTTTTTGTTGTAGTGAAAAATCGCGCCGTCCTTACGGACGGCGCGATTTTTCACTTAGTCAACGTTGATGACCTGCTCACCCTTGTAGGTTCCGCATGCTCTGCAAACTCTGTGAGCGAGGTTGTACTCACCGCACTTCGGGCACTTAACCATACCCGGCATTTCGAGCTTCCATACGTTGGATCTTCTCTTATCACGTCTCGCACTGGAGACTTTCTTCTTCGGTACTGCCATTTCACGACACCTCCTTAACTGTATAACACTTTATATTATACATCAAATATTATTATTTTTCAAGTAGTTTTTGCAAAATTGCCAGCCTTGGATCAATTTCTTTTCGTTGGCAACCGCAATCGCCCTCGTTAAGATCGTGTCCGCACTTCGGGCAAAGTCCCTTGCAGTCATCCCGGCAGACCTCCTTCATAGGAAATTCCATCATTAGCTGCTCGGCACAGACCGTATCAAGATCAAGCATACCGTCAACTATTTCGATGTAATCGTCAGCATCCTCCTCGGAGGTGTTGACAAGGTCTCCGCGGTTCACGACCGTGCGGGAGAACGATGTTTCAAAGCAGCGCGACAGCGGCTTTAAGCACCGTGCGCATTCCGCATCGTATTCCACACTCACCGTAACGTCAAGGCTGATATATCCGCCCATATTCACGATCTTTCCCGTAACCGCCGCGGGCTTTGTAAAAACTACGCCGTCTACCTGTGTATCAAAAGGAAATTCATCCTGAGTCAGCGAAAAGCTGTGCGCAATGGCAAGCTCATTCAGTTCTCCGGAGAGAATTTTTCGCATATCTATCGCCATGATTTACCTCCTAATTTGGGATAGCACAAAGTAGCAACTAATTAATTATATATTATTTTATTCGATTTGTCAATAGCTATAGAAAAATAATCTAAATTTGTTCACTTTGCCGACACTCACATCACTCTTCTGCCCTCTATGGCACGCATCAGAGTAACCTCGTCGGCATATTCCAGCTCCCCGCCCACGGGTATGCCGTAAGCAAGGCGCGAGACCTTGATCCCGAGCGGCTTTATGAGCTTGGTCAGATACATCGCAGTAGCCTCGCCCTCCACCGTGGGATTTGTGGCGATTATGATCTCCTCGACCGTTCCGTCGCCGAGTCTTTCTATCAGCTCTCGTATCTTCAGCTTATCGGGACCGATGCCCGCCATCGGCGAAATAGCGCCGTGGAGCACATGATAAACGCCGCCGTATTCCTTGACCTTTTCAAGCGACATTACCGCTTTCGCATCCTCGACCACACATATGACCGAACGGTCACGGTTCGTATCGGCGCACACCGAGCATATTTCTCCGTCGGATATGTTCTGACATATCGAGCATGTCCGAACCTGTTCCTTTGCGCCGCGTACCGCCTCGGCAAACGCCTCCGCTTCCTCGGGGGAGAAATCGAGCACCGCAAACGCCAGCCGTATCGCCGTTTTCTTGCCTATACCGGGAAGTCTTCGAAACTGCTCGATGAGCTTTTCCAGCGGAAGGATGTATTCCGCCATGGCAAACTAAAACAGACCGGGAACGTTTATGTCGCCGGTGATCTTCTGCATTTCTGCGGCGTTGGTGTCCTCCACCTTCTTGATAGCCTCGTTTACAGCGGCAACAAGAGTGTCGGACAGAGTTTCAATGTCATCGGGATCAACGATCTCGGGCTTTAAGTCGATAGTAAGGATCTCCTTCTTACCGTTGATCTTTACGTTGACTGCGCCGCCGCCGACGGATACGTCGTACTCGCGAGCATCAAGCTCTTCCTGAAGAGCCTCCATATCAGCCTGCATCTTCTGTGCCTGCTTGATCATTGCGTTCATATTCTGAGGGCCGCCGCCCATACCCTTAGGTAAACGTGCTTTCATGGTTTTGTCATCCTTTCGGTTTTGTTAATTAAATTCATCCGCACTGCGAGCAAGCTCATCCAGTGCTTTGTTTTTGTCGTCTTTTTTCTCAGGCGCATATTCAAGCTTGACATCGTTAGCCGTAAGCCTGCCCTCTTCGAAGGTGTTGAGTATTTCAAGCATCTCCGAAAACATGTTGGTGATTATGGTAAGCGCCATCTGATTGCTTGTGCGTATATGCACAAGCTCGTCGGTGTTCACCGTGAAGCCCTTCGCCGATTCACGCAGCAGACTTCCGAGCATAAGATCACGCTCACAGCATTTCTGCACGAATTCCGCCCAGTACGGTAGCTGCTTATACTCCTTTTTAACGGGAGCCGCGGCTGTATTCGATGACGTTATACTGTTCTGTGCCGGTGATGCTGATTCGGCTTCCGCCTGTGGGTTATACTCCGACTGCGGAGGTGCCGTCGTTTCGGGAGCGGGAGCGGGAGCGTTTACGCGGTACGCGCCCGATTTAAGCTTATCCTCAAGCAAAGTAAGCCTTGAAGCCAGCGCTTCGTTTGTGGTGGAAAACCTCTCATCACACATGCGCACCAGCGTCATTTCGGCAATAAGCCGCTTGGATGAGCCGGACATACGCATGGAGACCAGCGCTTCGTCAAGCAGCTTCGCGTGATAGATCAACGTTTCTGCGGCAAATCTGCCCGCGATCTCCATAAGCTCGGTATACTGTTTCTCGGACAGGTCGAGATATTCCCGCGAGCCCTTTGTGGTCTTGACCACAAGCATATCTCGGTAGAAACCGATCAGATCCTGCCAGAACACGGACAGATCCTTGCTTGACATGAACATTTTGCCGATCTCGCCGAAGATCGTGTCGTAATCTTTATCGCAAACGGCATTCAGTACCTTAATAATGGCATCCCGTCCGCCGGTACCGGCAATCTCCTCAACGACCTCGGTGGTCACGGGCTTGTTTTCACCGGAGCAGAGCTCAAGCAGTGATATGGCATCACGCATGCCGCCCTGGGCAAGATGCGCCAGCATAAATGCCGCTTCATGATCGAGACTGATCCCCTCCGCCTCGGCGATATGCTCAAGCCGTGCCGCGATGACATCGCTCGATATACGTCTGAAATCAAAGCGCTGACAGCGGGAAAGTATGGTTGCGGGAATCTTCTGAAGCTCGGTGGTGGCGAGGATGAACATAACGTGCGCAGGCGGCTCTTCAAGCGTTTTAAGAAGCGCATTAAACGCGCTCGCCGACAGCATGTGTACCTCGTCGATGATATAAACCTTTTTTGTAAGCTCCGCGGGAAGATACTCAACCTCGTCGCGTATCTGACGGATATCGTCAACACCGTTGTTGGACGCAGCGTCCATCTCTACGATATCGATGCAGCTTCCGTTGTCGGCAGCAAGGCAGGCGGGGCATTTCCCACAGGGGTTACCGCCCTCGGGAGATTCGCAGTTCACCGCCTTTGCGAGGATCTTCGCGCAGGTGGTCTTGCCCGTACCGCGCGAGCCTGTGAAAAGGTAAGCATGAGAGGTCTTGCGGTTTTCCACGCCGTAGCGCAGTATGGCGGTGATATGATCCTGACCGCAGACGTCGGAAAAGCTCTGCGGCCGCCATTTTCTGTACAGTGCCTGATGCATCCCGTCGTCTCCTCCCATCTAAAAAATCGGACAAGCCATAAAATAAGACCATACACCAAAAACTCGAACTGATCCTATGTGCGTGAACATCGGCATATGCTCGGGACAGGCGACCTCACGGCACATCGAAGTGACCGCTTAATGCTGCTTGGTTCCCCACCTGACATGGTTCACGGCTTCCGATTGCGCAAGACCCATCCTTCAACGCATAGGATCCGGTGTGCAGACCACACAGACTCAGCCCTTATTAATGGGATCCACCCCTGCTGTAGCGGATTGCAGGTACAAGGCACCGCTGATTCCCCGGCTGGTATGGCCTTATTTTATAGCTTGTCGTTTGCTTTTTTCGGGGTCTTTTACCCCGACAGTAATATATTATATCAGATTTTTTCAAATAATGCAAGGGGTTTTGCGAAATTTAACATTAGGTATATATTTTTATCTTGACATTATGCTGTTAAAAACGCTTTCTGTATTCTCCCGGGGGATATCATACGATAACGTTTGAACATTTTCGAAAAATATGAGCTGTCATAAATACCTGCCGATATGCCCCACAGGGTTCCCTTCCGGGTGATCGGGGGAACATACAAATGCGAAGCTATGTAGTGATGATGGACTGTCTGCACCGTTCGGTGTGACAGTCCGTCGTTTATTCTCCCCACTTATATTTGGTCAGCTCGCCATCCTCACGGAGTCCCTCGAAGCTGTGCTGACGCAGCACCTCATACACAGCTATCGCCGCCGAGTTTGATAGATTGAGCGAACGAAGCGTGTCGCGCATGGGAATGCGCACACAGCGGTCGGGGTTACTATATAAAAGCTCCTCCGGAAGTCCCTTTGTCTCTTTGCCGAACATCAAGAATACCTGCTCGGGATAAGTGACATCGGTGTAGCAGTGCTTTGCCTTGGTGGTGAAGCAGAAAAATTCAACGTCGGGATTTTTTTTGAAGAAATCCTCAAGCCCATCGTAATATGTGATATCGAGCTTGTCCCAATAGTCAAGTCCCGCGCGTTTTAATTTGCGGTCGTCGATCTCAAACCCCAGTGGGCGCACCAGATGCAGTGCGGCGCCGGTAGCGGCGCAGGTACGGGCGATATTACCTGTATTCTGCGGAATTTCGGGCTCAACGAGAACTATATTTATCTTTTTATTTGAAGAAATTTCATTCATTATGCTTTTCTCCGAATTAATAATTACTGTTTTATTTGGATACAATATCGGCAGAGGCATATACATACAATGCCGATATACGGAGGGATCATATGCGAAAACTCAGAAGCGATACGGAAAACATACGTGACACGCGTATAGCATACACATTTCTGCTTTCACTGGCAGTTTTGTGCCTGATACTCGGAATCATTGCCACCAACCTCGGCTCACGTCTGCATGCAAACGAGCTTGCCGACAGCTATATGTCACTGACACTGTGCTCGGACGCGCTCCGCGAGTGGGACGATGCCGCTTCGGATGAAGCACGTTATGCGGCGGCGATACGTTTCGGCAATGCGGCGGCAAGACTTCCGTCGGAGGTAAAGCTTGAGCCGCTGTTGTCTCTCGCCGACAAAATGCGCTCGGGCGATGGAGCCGCCTCCGAGGTCCGCGCCTTCGCAGACACCTTCGCACTGCTCGCAACGCTCGATTATGCAGACAACGCGGAAGCACGTTCGATCATCGCCGAAACCATAGACGGCGTTCACAGCGCACTCACCGAAAAGCTTGACGAGGATCCGCCCGAAGCGGCAGGCGAGCTTCTGCCGGAGGTCGTCGCATACAGTCAAAAAGTTGCCCAAAAAGGAATCGAGGCAATATTTGGCGGCAATGCGGGATCCCTCTCGCCCATTCTCGCAGAATCGGGGGACGTATTTGTCGCCGAAAACGACAATCTGCGTATGACCTTCTCCGCCGCAGACGGCAGTCTCGAAAGCTTTGTATACATCCGCCTCGGCGATGCGCCGAGTACGGTACGGAGCCGATCCGAACGTTTATCGGCAGCGCTGGATTTCTTCAATCTGAACCGCCGCCGCGGCAAGGGCACAGATGCAAGCATTGCGGGAGAGCTGTGCGGTTTCATGCTCGCCGACATTACAGCGGGAGAGGAGACCTATCGCGCGGCAGTAGACAAATACGGCAGGGTATGGAGCCTCATGAAAGTAAAAAGGTGATGAAGGAGCTTCATCACCAAAATTACATATTAAGAGCGATTATGCACCGAGCTGGTTGAGCTTTACGGTATAGTTGCTCTTCTTTCTTGCAGCGTTGTTCTTGTGAAGAAGACCCTGAGCTACTGCCTGGTCGATCTTCTTGACTGCTGCTCTATAAGTCTCAGCGGCTGCAGCCTTATCACCGGAAGCGAGTGCTGCTTCGTACTTCTTCATAGAAGTCTTGAGCGCGGTCTTGAGCATCTTATTCTGCATAGTCTTGGTTTCGATAACCTTAACGCGCTTCTTTGCGGATTTAATGTTCGGCAAACTGTTCACCTCCTTCAAAATCTTCTGCATTAGGCTTTGACTGTACAGTTTTAGCCTGATGCAGCCGGGGCCCACTGCTGTATAAACAGCATTTCTCAATATATGATACCACAAATTTTTCAAAATATCAAGGGGTTTTTGAAAATTTCTCAAAAAATATTTCAAGTTTTTTTAAAAATCCGCCAAGCGACGTGTAAAACAGGACATTAAGCAAAGAAATTCGTCCGCTTTTGGGGATTGATGTCATTTTGTTTCCATGGTAAAATGATAATGCAAGTTATAAACAGTTCATAAACACTTATGCGCTGCGAAAGGATATATATCAATGGGAACAAATCTTTTTTCGATGGAAAACAAAACCGTCATCTTCACGGGCGGATGCGGCAATCTCGGTCGTGTGATGGTAAAGGCTCTGCTTGAGTACGGCGCAAATGTGTCGGTCCCTGGCACTACCGACCGCTTTGATGACAGCTTTGCACAGTATCGTGATAACGGCAAGCTGACATTTATCGGATGCGATCTGCGCAGCTCCGAGGAAATAAAAACAGCCTTCGAAAAGACAGCCGAAATATACGGCAAGATAGATGTACTCGTAAACTGCGCGGCGTACGGCGGCGGCGCGGGCGGCAAGAGCTGTGAATACCGTCTTGACAGGATTCCCGATGAAACCTGGGATGAGGGTGTTGACGGTACTCTGGGCGTCATCTTTCGCTGTACCCGCGAAATCATCCCATATTTTGATAAAAACGGCGGCGGTGTTATCGTTAATGTGGGCTCCATGTACGGCCTTATCGCTCCCGATTTCGATATATACGGCGATGATATACCGTGGAATCCGCCTACATACGGTGCAGGCAAAGCGGGAGTGCTTCAGTTCACCCGTTACTGTGCATCCGCACTGGCACGCCGCGGCATCCGTGTGAATTGCTTGACCCCCGGTCCGTTTCCGAACATCACACCGAGCTCCGACATGGAGTTCATCGGCAGACTCAGTGCTAAGACCATGCTCAAACGTACAGGAAATGCAGAGGAGCTTAACGGCGCACTTCTGCTGCTCGCATCGGACGCGTCATCCTTTATGACCGGCACCAATATCGTTGTTGACGGCGGCATGACACAGTGGTAAGAGGTACGTGAAAATTATGCAGAAGCTCAAGTTATGTCTCATTGGCGCAAGCTCGATAGGACGTCGCCATCTTCCCCTCCTGCGCGAGCGCAGCGATGTAATGGTGTGCGTAGCCGAGCCGTGTGCGCCGAGCCGCGAGCATATAGTTTCGGAATACCCGGATATTAAGTGCTATCCCGTAATGGAGGAAGCGATCGCCGCACGTTATGGCTTTCAATATTAATTAATACGCCCTCGGGCTGTCTGTAATAATTGCGGTCAGCCCTTTTTGTTGCAAAAAAATTTAAAATTTATGAAAAAACTTTCAATTTACCTATTGACAAACAGGGAGACCTGTGCTATAATAATATACTGCATTATAATCGCTTTGAGTATGCGCACTTTTCCTTTGATGCCAAAAAATGCGCAGAAGCGCAGGCAATTATTGTGAAAAATTACAGGTGGATCTTCACGAAAATCAGGTGTTCGTTCAGTCCCCGAGGCTTCGGTGTATATTTTACCTGTAGTTTTTTCTTTGCCGCAAAAGCACGCCATACGGTCCGCTGCGGAGCTTCCGCCGCGCCTCGTATGAATTACCCGGATGTCAATATTGTTGAATGGAGTGATAGTTTCTATGGTGGTCAAACCCACGATGCTTGGCAAGACCGAACGAATGAGCTTCGCCAAAATAGGCGATACTCTGGAAATGCCCAATCTTATCGAGGTCCAGAAGAAGTCGTACAGGTGGTTCCTCGAGGAGGGACTTCGCGAGGTGCTGCATGATGTGTCGCCGATTACCGACTATTCCGGCAATCTCGTTATTGAGTTCATTGATTATACCATCGACCCGACCCCGAAGTATCCCGAAGAGGAGTGCAAGGATCGCGATACCAACTTTGCAGCCCCTCTGCGTGTCACCGTAAGACTTACCAATAAGGCTACCGGTGAGGTCAAGGAGTCTGCGGTGTTCATGGGCGACTTCCCGCTCATGACCGACAACGGTACCTTTATTATCAACGGCGCCGAGCGTGTTATCGTATCTCAGATCGTAAGATCGCCCGGTATATATTATGAGACCTCTATCGACAAGACCGGTAAGGTCATTTATGCCGCTACCGTTATCCCCTATCGCGGTGCATGGCTCGAATACGAGACCGATGCCAACGATATTTTCTATGTACGTATAGACAAAAACCGTAAGATCCCGATCACCGTGCTTATCCGCGCGCTCGGAATTGAGACAAACGACGAGATCACCAAGTATTTCGGCGAGGATCCCAAGCTGATCGCGACCATGGAAAAGGATATGATGCAGGCGGAAGCCGACAAAAATCACACCTCTCTCGGCGATGAGGCTCTTAAAGAAATTTACAAAAAGCTTCGTCCCGGCGAGCCTCCGCTGGTCGAAAGCGCGCAGCTTCTCATAAACAACCTTTTCTTCGATCCCAAGCGTTACGATCTCGCCGCTGTAGGTCGTTATAAGTACGACAAAAAGCTGGCGCTGGGCAAGCGTATCGCGGGTCACACCCTTGCACGCCCCGTTATCTCCCCCATCACGGGCGAGCTGCTTTACGATGCAAATGAGCTGCTTGACAACGAAAAGGCACTCAACATCGAGCATGCGGGCGTTAACGAGGTATACCTCCTGCTTGAGGACGGCGAGACCGAGGTAAAGGTATTCGGCAACGGTATGATCGAGCCCAGATATGTTATCGGCTGCGATCTTGACGATATCGGCATCACCGAGAAGGTCAAGCTTTCCGTTATGATAGGTCTGCTCGAAGAAGCGGGCGGCGATATCGACGAGTTTAAGAAGCTCGCAAGAGAGCGCATCGCCGAGCTTACTCCCAAGCATATTACAAAGGATGATATTTTCGCATCCATCAACTACCTCACCTGCCTCGCTCACGATATCGGCACCAAGGACGACATCGACCATCTCGGCAACCGTCGTCTGCGTTCCGTCGGCGAGCTTCTGCAGAATCAGCTCCGTATCGGCTTTTCCCGTATGGACAAGACCGTTAAGGAGCGCATGACCACTCAGGATGCGGAGACCCTTACACCTAATACACTCATCAATATAAGACCCGTTGTAACCGCAATCCGCGAGTTCTTCGGCTCCTCGCCGCTCTCGCAGTTCATGGATCAGAACAACCCGCTTGCAGAGCTTACTCACAAGCGCCGTCTGTCCGCGCTCGGTCCCGGCGGTCTTTCCCGTGACCGCGCATCCTTCGAGGTCCGCGACGTACACTACACCCACTACGGACGTATGTGCCCCATCGAGACCCCCGAAGGTCCGAACATCGGTCTTATCTCCTACCTCTCCACCTACGCCAAGATCAACAACTACGGCTTCATCGAAGCTCCGTACAGAAAGATAGACAAGGCAACCGGCATCGTTACCGACGAGGTCGAATACATGACCGCAGATGTGGAGGATAACTACACTATCGCGCAGGCAAACGAGCCGCTTGACGAAAACGGCAGATTTGTAAATAAGCGTATCTCCGGTCGCCGCAGAAACGAGATCATCGAGTTCAACGCGGAAGAAGCGGACTATATGGACGTTTCGCCGAAGATGGTCGTTTCCGTTGCCACCGCCTGCATCCCCTTCCTTGAAAACGACGACAACTCCCGTGCACTCATGGGTTCAAACATGCAGAAGCAGGCAGTTCCGCTTCTCGTTTCCAACGCTCCCATTGTTGCTACAGGTATGGAGTACAAGGCAGCCGTTGACTCGGGCGTCGTAGTGTGCGCAAGAAATGCCGGCTACGTCGAAAAGGTATGCGCCGACGAGATCGTCATCCGTACCGACGCCGGCACTAAGGATGTTTACCATCTTATCAAATTCAAGCGCTCCAACCAGGGCACCTGTGTAAATCAGAAGCCCATCGTAAATATCGGCGAACGCGTTGAAGCAAAGCAGGTCATCGCAGACGGTCCCGCGACCGATCACGGCGAGATCTCCCTTGGCAAGAACGCTCTCATCGGCTTCATGACCTGGGAAGGCTACAACTACGAGGACGCGGTACTTCTTAATGAGCGCCTCGTACGCGATGATGTTTACACATCCATTCATATAGAAGAATATTCCCACGAAGCGCGCGACACCAAGCTCGGTCCGGAAGAGATCACAAAGGAAATTCCGAACGTGGGTGAGGATGCGCTGAAGGATCTCACTCCCGACGGTATCATCAGAAAGGGTACCGAGGTAAGAGCGGGCGATATTCTCGTAGGTAAGGTCACCCCCAAGGGTGAGACCGAGCTTACCGCAGAAGAAAGACTGCTCCGTGCGATCTTCGGCGAGAAAGCACGCGAAGTCCGTGACACCTCACTCCGTCTGCCTCACGGCGAGTCGGGTATCGTTATCGACGTAAAGGTGTTCTCACGGGACAACTCCGACGAGCTCCCTCCCGGAGTAAACAAGGTAGTCCGCGTATACATCGCACAGAAGCGTAAGATTTCTGTCGGTGACAAGATGGCGGGTCGTCACGGTAACAAGGGTGTCGTTTCCCGCATCCTGCCTCCCGAAGATATGCCCTTCCTTCCCGACGGTACACCTCTTGATATCGTCCTCAACCCGATGGGCGTTCCTTCCCGAATGAATATCGGTCAGGTGCTTGAGGTACACCTCGGCATCGCGGCTAAAAAGCTTGGCTGGAAGATCATGACTCCCGTATTCGACGGCGCGAACGAGAAGGATATCGCAGAGTGCCTTAAGATGGCGGGCATGAACGAAAACGGCAAGACTATCCTCTACGACGGCAGAACCGGTGAGCCCTTCGACAATCCCGTAACCGTCGGTATCATGTACTATCTGAAGCTTCATCACCTCGTTGACGATAAGATCCATGCGCGCTCCACGGGTCCCTACGGTCTCGTTACTCAGCAGCCTCTCGGCGGTAAAGCGCAGTTCGGCGGTCAGCGTTTCGGCGAGATGGAGGTTTGGGCACTCGAAGCATACGGCGCGGCTTACACGCTCCAGGAGATCCTGACCGTGAAGTCGGACGATGTTACCGGACGTGTCAAGACTTACGAGGCTATCGTCAAGGGTCAGAACATCCCGACTCCCGGTGTGCCCGAGGCATTCAAGGTGCTCGTCAAGGAGCTCCAGTCTCTGGCGCTGGATGTCAAGGTTCTCGACCACGAGGGCAATGTTATCGAGCTTGCAACTCTCGGTGAGGAAGAAGAGGAGTTCGTACCCAACTATGTCTCCGACGGCGAGCTTGGCGAGACCGTTGCCGAGGGCGATATCCTGGCAGACGGCTTCACCGAGGAGGAGTTTGAGGATGATGACGCATTCGGTGACGAAGATGATGTTTCCGATCTCGATTTCGAGGATGATGACGCCTATGAGGGCGACGATGAATAAGAATTGGAGAAGATAATTGATGGAACGAAACGTATTTGATTCAATCAAAATCGGTCTTGCTTCTCCCGAAATGATAAGAAGCTGGTCTTACGGCGAAGTAAAAAAGCCCGAGACTATCAACTACAGAACCCTTAAAGCTGAGCGCGACGGTCTTTTCTGCGAGCGCATTTTCGGTCCTACCAAGGACTGGGAGTGCCTCTGCGGAAAGTACAAGCGCGTGCGCCACAAGGGCAAGATATGTGAAAAGTGCGGCGTTGAGGTTACCACCAAAAAGGTGCGCCGCGAGAGAATGGGTCACATCGAGCTGGCAGCTCCCGTATCTCACATCTGGTACTTCCGTGCCATCCCTTCGAGAATGGGTCTGCTGCTTGACATCACCCCGAGACTTCTCGAAAAAGTGCTCTATTTTGCAAGCTACATCGTCATTGATCCCGGTGCGACCGAGCTTGTAAAAATGCAGCTCTTAAACGAGCGCGAGTATCAGGAAAATATCGAAAAATACGGCAAGGATGCGTTCAAGGTAGGCATGGGTGCCGAGGCTGTCAAGGAGCTGCTTGCACAGATCGACATCTCCGCACTCTCCGAGAGCCTGCACGCAGAGCTTGAACAGGCTGCGGGACAGAAAAAAGTCCGCATCATCAAGCGCCTTGAAGTCGTTGAAGCCTTCCGCAAGTCGGGCAACAAGCCCGAGTGGATGATACTGGATGTTGTACCGGTCATCCCGCCGGATATCCGCGCGATGGTACAGCTGGACGGCGGCAGATTTGCTTCCTCCGACTTAAACGACCTCTATCGCCGTGTCATTAACAGAAATAACCGTCTTAAGAGACTTATGGAGCTCTCCGCTCCCGAGATCATCATCCGCAACGAGAAGCGTATGCTTCAGGAAGCAGTTGATGCTCTCATCGACAACGGCAGACGCGGCAAGCCCGTAACAGGCCCCAACAATCGTCCGCTCAAGTCTCTGTCCGAAATGCTCCGCGGTAAGCAGGGACGCTTCCGTCAGAACCTTCTCGGTAAGCGTGTTGACTACTCCGGACGCTCGGTTATCGTCGTCGGACCCGATCTTAAGATCTATCAGTGCGGTCTGCCGAAGGAAATGGCTCTCGAGCTCTTCAAGCCCTTCGTTATGAAACGCCTTGTGGAGACTCAGAAGGCTACCAATATCAAGGACGCAAAGAAGAAGGTCGAAAAGGTAGACGTAGCAGTTTGGGATGCACTCGAAAACGTCATTAAGGAGCATCCCGTACTTCTTAACCGTGCTCCTACACTTCACAGACTGTCAATTCAGGCGTTTGAGCCGATCCTCGTCGAGGGACGTGCGATCAAGCTCCATCCGCTGGTTTGTACCGCATTCAACGCCGACTTCGACGGCGACCAGATGCCTGTACACGTTCCGCTTTCTGCGGAAGCTCAGGCAGAGGCACGCTTCCTCATGCTGTCGGCAAACAACCTCTTGAAGCCCGCTGACGGACGTTCCGTAACCGTTCCGTCTCAGGATATGATCCTCGGCTCCTACTACCTCACCATCGACCGCGAGGGTGAGCCCGGTGAGGGTCACGTATTCCGTGACTTCGATGAAGCCGTTATGGCTTACGAAAACCACCTGCTCGGCATCCACGCCGCTATCAAGGTCCGTGTTTCCCGCGAGATCGACGGCGTTATGCACACGGGCATCATTGATGCAACTCTCGGACGCCTTATCTTCAACCGAGAGATCCCGCAGGATCTCGGATTTGTTGACAGAAGCGATCCCGCGAAGCTGCTTGATCTTGAAATTGCGTTCCCGACCAAGAAAAAGGATCTCGGTAAGATCATCGACCGCTGCATCAAGAAGCACGGTCCCGCGGTAACCGCTCAGGTGCTTGACTCCATCAAGGCGATGGGCTTCAAGTACTCCACAAGATCCTCCCTCTCCATCTCTGTTGCGGATATGACCATTCCCGAACAGAAGTACACCCTCGTCGCAGATGCCGAAAAGCAGGTACTCGACGTAATGAAGCACTTCCAGAGAGGTCGTCTCTCCGAAGAGGAGCGCTATAATTCCGTTATCAAGATCTGGGAGAGAACCACCAACGATGTTGTCGAGGCTCTCCAGGCTAAGTTCGACCGCTACAACCCGATCAAAATGATGAGTGACTCGGGAGCCCGCGGTAACTTAACACAGATGCGCCAGCTGGCAGGTATGCGCGGACTCATGTTCGCCACCAACGGTAAGACCATGGAAATGCCGATCAAATCGAACTTCCGTGAAGGTCTTAACATCCTTGAATATTTCGTAGCGGCACGCGGTGCGCGTAAGTCGCTTTCCGATACCGCACTTAAGACGGCTGACTCCGGTTACCTTACCCGTCGTCTCGTTGACGTTTCTCAGGACGTTATTGTTCGCGAGGACGACTGCGGCACTCGTAAGGGTATTTGGGTATCCAAGATCATGGACGGCAATGAGGTCATCGAGCCTCTCAAGGACAGACTCATCGGCAGATTCGTTATCGGCGACGTTGTCAATCCCGAGACAGGCAAGCTGATCGTAGCCGACAACACCATGATCACAGACGAGCAGGCTGACGAGATCGTTGCCGCAGGCATCGAAAAGGTACTCATCAGAACTATTCTCGAATGTAAAGCAAAGCACGGCGTTTGCTCGCACTGCTACGGTGCAGACCTTGCGTCCTCCAAGCCCGTCAATGTGGGTGAAGCAGTCGGCATCATCGCCGCACAGTCCATTGGTGAGCCCGGTACACAGCTTACCATGCGTACGTTCCACACCGGCGGCGTTGCGGGCGCGGACATCACTCAGGGTCTTCCCCGAGTTGAGGAGCTGTTCGAGGCACGCCGTCCCAAGAAAACCGCTATCGTTGCAGAGATTCCCGGCGTTGCACGCATCACCGAAAACAAGCGTCTGCGCACGATCACCGTTTCCGCAGGCGGCGAGGTCGAGGATGTTGCATACCCGATCCCATTCGGTACTCGCATCATAATCGAGGACGGTCAGATGGTAGCGGCAGGTCAGCCTCTCACAGAGGGCTCTATCTGCCCCACCGATATCCTTCGCATCAACGGTCTGGATGCCGCGTATGACTATATCATCCGCGAGGTTCAGAAGGTTTACCGCCTCCAGTCGGTTGAGGTAAATGACAAGCACATCGAGGTTATCGCAAGACAGATGACCAGAAAGACCCGTGTCGAGGATGCGGGAGATACCACACTGCTCGCAGGATCGGTCATCGACCTGCTCGAGCTCGAGCGTGAAAACGCTGAGGTACAGAAGCGTATCGACGCAGGCGAGGTCACACTTCGTCTCGCAACAGGTGCTCCTGTGCTTCTGGGTATCACCAAGGCTGCACTTCTCACGGATTCGTTCCTGTCGGCTGCATCCTTCCAGGAGACCACCAAGGTTCTCACCGAAGCCGCTATAAAGGGCAAGGTAGACAACCTGCTGGGTCTTAAGGAAAATGTCATCATAGGTAAGCTCATTCCTGCCGGTACCGGTATGGAATGCTACCGTTCCATCGAGATCGACAAGGCAGAGGAAGCTGTTGTTACAACGGAGCCCACTGCGGCTGTCGGATCGTAAAAGGCATAGAAAAACTGCTTCGCTGAAAATGCGAAGCAGTTTTTGTGTTTTAACAATATTTCGGGTTCACGAGGAAATTTCCTATTACGCCTTGTGTCCCACCGCACTGCCGGTGTATTCCTTTAAGAAATCCTCGGCGGTCTTTTTCATTTCAAGCTTTACATTATCACCGTCAAAGACAAATGTGGCGGTCATGTTGCCGAAATAATCGTCGATGACCTGAACTCGCAGAGACAGCGTGGACTGCGCTGCCCATGCTGCGGATGCGGCGCACTTGTATCTGTGCCCAGGCTCGCTGACAGAACCGATCTCCTTGGAGTAGCCTTCCTCGGGGAATAAACCGTATTTGTTACCGTAGCCCACACGTCCAAAATCAAGCGTTTTGTCACCCTGTGCATTGGTATATTCGAATACGCCGCCGTCACTGTTAAAAGTGAACTTAAAGCGTGTGATGCCCATGGGATTCTCGGCAAGACTGTATTCAACCCCGTCGATCTTCGCCTCGGTGAGGGAGAAGGGATCGCCAATCGCCTCAGAAAGGCGCAGTCCCGCACAGTATGTAAGCAGCTCGCCATGGTTGGACGATTCGGGAAGCGGCTCACCTGCGTTTTTAACCACAAGATTTACAAATCCGTCCACAATGTGCCCCATAGATGGGCCGTCGCCCTGAGTGTCTGCGGTGGTGAC
This sequence comes from Clostridia bacterium, assembly GCA_017482055.1. Taxonomy (GTDB): domain Bacteria; phylum Bacillota; class Clostridia; order Oscillospirales; family CAG-272; genus Flemingiibacterium. The sequence continues at coordinate 40,540 of JAFUOH010000001.1, read as the reverse complement.
GAGGATCATGTCCTTTTCAGGGCACATCACCGCTATCTGTCCGCCCATGCCGAAGCAGGCGTAGCAGTTTCCGTTGGTGCGCCAGAACTGATATCCGTAGCCCTGCTTGTCGTAATCGGGAGACACGTCGCGGGAGTTTGCGGTAAGGTTGTCGGTGGCATCCCTTATGTAGTCGGGATCGAGCAGCTGCTCACCGTTCCAGGAACCGCCGTTAAGCACGAAACGTGCCATGTACATAAGGTCGCGGGGCTTTGCGATGAACGCCGAATCTGCCCAGGAGTGACCTCCCGGACATTTAAGGCATCTCGCTTCCTTCGAGAAGCCTATCTTGTCAAGGCATTTCTCGCGCAGGTATTCGATGAGTCTTTTGCCGGTAAGTCTTTCCACCAACGCTCCGAGAACGAACGAGCCGGGGCTGTCATATTCCCAAAAGCTCTGGGGCGGGCGGTAATTTTTATTGAACCTTGGGTCGAAGTACTGCTTTACACGGTCATCACATCCGCTTGTGAACCAACTGAAATTGGATTTCGAGGTCTTCATCATAAGCATATCGCGGACCGTCTGATTAAGCACGTTTCGGTCGGTGATTCCTGCCGTCTCTTCGGGAAACAGCTCCTTCATGGTGCTGTCGAGCCTTACAAGTCCGTCCTGTATGCAGAAGCCTATGGCAAGAGATGTGAAGCTCTTTGTGACCGAGTAGAGTCTGTGACAGAAATCGGCATGGAAGGGCTTGACGTAGTGTTCGAATATTATATCATCTCCGCGTGCTATCAGTATTGAGTGCATAGCGTAGTGGTGGGATTCGAGAAACTGTACATAAGAGCGAATATCGGCGCTTCTTATGCCCGCGCGTTCGGGGGTGACATTGTTCATCATGAATATATCCTCCGTTTGTTTGGTAGTATCATGATTATACCTCATACGGAACGCTTTGTCAATCCCCGACAGCGCAATTAGGTTTAAAATATACCGTATAATCAACAAATCGAACGAATTTCGCTGTAAAACGTTCGCTCGGTCAGCGGCTTATAATATCCGCCACATTTTCCATCGCAACTCCTACCGTGCGAAGAGTATTGCTTGCATTCTCGGCAAGATTATGCCGACGGTGCTTCTTCTTTTGATGAGCGCGCGGAACCGCTACCATGCCGATAGCACTTCCGAACAAAGCGCCCGCTACAGCGGCTTTGGTAACACCCGTTAACTTGTTAGCCATAATATTTCTCCTGCATAATATAGATTGACAGTCATTGCTGCATATATAGTTTGCCGTTTGTGCCGCAAAATATCTGTGCCAATTTGCACCTTCCAAAATTTGATCTGTTAACACAGTGAAAATCGGCAACTTTCCTATTGACATAATTCGATTTATGGTTTATAATATATGATAATCTATAATATATATTCTACTATTGGTAGATTTTTGGAGGTAATTTATCATGGAAAGAGTTTACAATTTTTCTGCAGGTCCCTCGATGCTTCCGCTGCCCGTGCTTGAAAAGGCTGCTTCGGAGCTCGTTAACTACGGCGATGCCGGCATGTCCGTTATGGAGATGAGCCACCGTTCTCCCGCATACGAGAACATCATCAAAAAGGTAGAGGCTGATTTCCGCCGCGTAATGAACATTCCCGACAACTACAAGGTACTGTTCCTCCAGGGCGGTGCTTCCACCCAGTTCGCGGCTATCCCGCTGAACCTCATGAAGACCGGCAAGGCTGATTACATCCTTTCGGGTCAGTTCTCCACAAAGGCATACAAGGAAGCTCAGAAGTACGGTGATGCGAAGGCAGTCGCTTCCTCCAAGGAAGACAACTTCACCTACATCCCCGAGACCACCCGCGAGTCCTTCCGCCCCGATGCAGACTATGTACATATCTGCTACAACAACACCATCTATGGAACCAAGTTCAACTACATTCCCGACACAGGCGATATCCCGCTGGTTGCCGATATGTCCTCCTGCATCATGTCCGAGCCCGTTGACGTAACAAAGTTCGGCGTTATCTACGCAGGCGCACAGAAGAATATGGCTCCCGCAGGTCTTACCGTTGTAATCGTAAGAGAGGATCTTCTCGGCAACGCTCGTCCCGAGACTCCCTCCATGCTCGACTGGCAGCTCATGGCTGAAAACGACTCCATGTACAACACGCCCCCCTGCTACGCTATCTATGTGGCAGGTCTCGTATACGAATGGATCCTGGAGCTCGGCGGTCTTGAGAAGATGAAGGAAATGAACGTTAAGAAGGCGTCTCTGCTTTACGATTACCTCGATTCCCAGGATTATTACATCGCTCCCGTTAAGAAGGAGTGCCGCTCCATGATGAACGCCACCTTCGTAACAGGCGTTGAGGAGCTTGACAAGAAGTTTCCCAAGGAAGCCGAGAAGGCAGGTCTCATGAACCTTAAGGGTCACCGCTCCGTCGGCGGCATGAGAGCGTCCATCTACAACGCAATGCCTTACGAGGGCGTTGAAAAGCTGGTTGCATTCATGAAGAAGTTCGCAGCCGAGAATCCCAAGGCGTAAAATAACAGTGAGGAAATTTAAAATGAAAAATATACAGCTTCTTAATAAAATCGCAAAGTGCGGCACTGCTATTTTCGATGATAATTATGCGGTTGCCGATAATATCGAAAATCCCGACGCCATAATGGTACGCTCCGCTGTCATGCATGACATGGAGTTCGGCGATAACTTAAAGGCTATTGCAAGAGCAGGTGCGGGCGTAAACAATATTCCGCTTGACAAGTGTGCCGAACAGGGTATCGTTGTATTTAACACCCCCGGCGCAAACGCAAACGGCGTTAAGGAAGCCGCTCTCTGCGGTATGCTCCTCGCTTGCCGCGATATCGTAGGCGGTATCAACTGGGTACAAACTGCAAAGGATGATCCCAATGTTGCAAAGTTAGTTGAAAAGGAAAAGTCCAAGTTCGCGGGAACCGAAATCAAGGGCAAGACCCTCGGTATCATCGGTCTCGGCGCTATCGGAGGTCCTCTCGCCAACGCGGCTGTACATCTCGGCATGGATGTTCTCGGCTGCGACCCCTACATTTCTGTCGAAGCTGCATGGAATCTGTCCCGTGCCGTACACAAGGTAAACACCCGTGAGGACATCTTCAAGAACGCGGACATCATCTCCATTCACGTTCCGCTTATCGACAATCCCGATCCCGCTGTATCCACCAAGTACATGATCAACAAGGACACTCTCGCGATGATGAAGGACGGCGTTATCATCCTCAACTTCGCACGTGATGCTCTTGTCAATGACGATGACATGGAAGCGGCACTCAAGTCCGGCAAGGTAAGACGCTATGTCACCGACTTCCCGAATGCGCGCACCGCAGGCATGGACGGCGTTATCGCCATTCCGCATCTCGGCGCATCCACCGAAGAGTCCGAGGACAACTGCGCAGTCATGGCAGCAAAGCAGCTCCGTGAGTACCTCGAAAACGGCAACATCGTAAACTCCGTAAACTTCCCGGATGTTTCGATGCCTCACACAGGCGACGTTCGTATCTGTGTACTTCACAAGAACGTGCCAAACATGATCTCGCAGATCACCGGCGCGGTCTCCGCAGAGGGTATCAACATCGAGAACATGGCTAACCGCTCGAAGAAGGACTACGCATACACTATCGTCGAGATCACCGGTAAGGCTGACGATGCGGCAATGGATTCCATCGTTGCCAAGCTGAACGCAATCGAAGACATCATCAGAGTAAACGTTATCAGATAAAAGTATGCCGCGGCTTTGAATATAAAGCCGCGGCATCTCACATAATATAATATTATATAAATAAAACGGAGTTGTTTTTATGTCTAACATCTGGCACGATATTTCCCCCAAGCGCATTACTCCCGAGGATTTTGTCTGCGTAATCGAGATCTCCAAGGGAAGCAAGAAAAAGTACGAGCTTGACAAGGAAACAGGCTACATCATGCTCGACCGTATCCTCTATACTTCGACCCACTATCCCGCAAACTACGGCTTTATCCCACGCACCTACGGTGACGATAAGGACCCTCTGGACGTTCTTCTGCTCTGCTCGGAGGCCATTGAACCGATGACGCTGGTACGTGCGTACCCCATCGGTGTAATATCCATGATCGACAACGGCAGAAACGATGAAAAGATCATAGCGATCCCGTTCTCCGATCCCACGTACAATCACTACACCAACATTGATCAGCTGCCAAGTCACATCTTTGAAGAAATGCGTCATTTCTTCCGTGTCTACAAGAATCTCGAAAACAAGGAGACCGCCGTCAACGAAGTCAGCGACCGTGCCGATGCGGTTAAGGTAATTTCCGCCGCCATAGACAGCTATGTGGAGAATTTCTGTAAGTAGCAATCGGGGGAACGCGCTTTTTCAAAAGAAAGCGCGTCCTCCCTATACGCTCTCTCGCCGTCTCAATCTCCCTGACGAGCCAGCATACGGCGCCAGTTGATGAAGCCGTATATGTCGTTTGCTAAGAACATTATAAAGCATAGTACCATTGGGAGATATGAGCTGTCTGAAATAGTGGCTATTACCCATAAAACGATCAGAACGATGTCGTTTGCGGCATAAGCAAGGGCGTAGTAGGGACTGCGGCAGAAGGTGAGATAGGAAGCAATATAGCTGGTAGTTACAGACAGCGTGCTGACAATAAGACTAGCATTGCCAAGGGCGCCGAGGATAAAATAGAAGGCAGCGGTCACGAGTAATGCGGATATAAGCATGAATACCACTCGACGCTTTGAAAGTCTGCTCACCTGCACTTCTTTTGTGCCTTTATAGGGATGGCGTATCCACTCAATTACCGTGACGACGGCTATCGGCGCAGTCATACACATATAGGTTATCACTTCTCCATAGTAACGGAAGAAGAAGGATATTATACCGTAAAACACCGCAAAGGCTACGGTCAACACCTGTCCAAGCACATATCCCTTTGCAACAAATATCAGCGCAGTCACGCCTATAAGCGAGGCGATTGCCGTCAGCACATCTCCGCCCCCTGAAAGTATAAACGAGCAGACGATCACGCAAACGGATGTCAGCCACAGTAAAAGTTCAAATTTTGTAAGATCCCGAAAGGGATTTTTTATTTTCATGATATTTCCCCCATCTGTCAAAAAAGCATTCGCGCACACAGCTTCCAAGACCTAACGCTGTGTGAACGAATGCTTTTGCATTCTCTACCCGGTGGCAGTTGTTTGCTTTATTTTTACTCCCAATTACCTTTTGTGTTCCCATAGATACATTCGAAAGCGGAACAATAATTTGGAATTTGTCTAACAGCTTATAATGAATATCCTAAACTAATGTCAAATGGTGCTATCAGCAATCTCTGCAATTCTTTCATATACTTGTCAAAGAAAAGTTTTATTGCCTTGCCGTAGTTTTCCTTTGTATTAAATTCCCAATACGAATAATACTTAACGCATTTAATAATTTTGGTTAATTCCCTCGGCGGTTCACCTAATTCAACTCCATCTATGGTATAAAATCTCTTAAAATATTTTAATGAAATGCAACCTTCACATTCCATCTGAATTGCAGACATTTTTTCAACTATTGTTTCAAATTGTTCGAGTTTATCGGGTTTTACCTGAAAAAGTTTCATCTCCACAAAAGTTCTTCCCATCTTTTTTCTCCTGAATCAAATTTCAATTTATCAAACATGGTTACTTTGATTGGGAACACAAAGTCAAATCGGGACTATTTTTATAAGTATAGCATAATTTTATAAAAAAGTCAATACTCAAAGCAGCAGCTCGTCAAGCTTTATGATATCCCCCGCGCCCATTACGATCAGCATATCGCCGTCCGTCAGCGTGCGGCGAAGATATGCGGCGATCTCGTCAAATGACGGCAGATACAACGCTCCGTCGATACGCTCCGCGAGCTGCGCGGAGCTTACACCGAACAAATTCTCCTCTCGTGCCGCGTAGATATCGGCGAGGATCAGCTTCACGCCGTCAAAGGAGTTTGAGAATTCCTCAAACAACTCATAGGTGCGCGAGTATGTATGCGGCTGATACACCACAAAAACGCGCTCATAGCCGCACTCCAACGCGCCGGAGAGTGTCGCCTTAATCTCAGTCGGGTGATGGGCATAATCATCATACAGCGGCACTACAGCGCCTGTGGATAGTCCTCGGACATTTCCGCGAAGCTCCATGCGGCGCTTTGCACCTGTGAAGCTCGCAAGCCCGTGCGCTATAGCATCCGCTCCCACACCGCATAAGTCTGCAGCCGCCGCAGAAGCGAGGGCATTCAGTATGTTGTGACGTCCTGTCACACTTAATTTTACATGCGCTAAGAGTTCGCCCTTCTTGACAATATCAAACTCCGCTCTGCCGTGATCAAAGGTGATGTTGCATGCCGTGAAATCAGCGGGATTTTTCAGTCCGAATGTGATTCGTGTGCCCGTATAACCCTCACAAGCGCGGCGTACATTGTCACAATCGGCGTTGACTACAGCATAACCGTCTCTTGCGATAGCCAGATAACGCCTGAACGAGCCGATTATCTGATCGAGGTCGGCAAAATAGTCGGGGTGATCCATATCAATGTTGAGTACCACCGCGATATTTGGTGTGAATGACAGAAACGAGTCCTGATACTCGCAGGCTTCCATTATGAAATTGTCCTTCGCGCCAATACGGTACGCGCCTCCGATCGCGGACAGCTCTGCTCCGGACACGATAGTGGGATCAAGCTCAGCCGCAAGGAAAATATGAGCGATCATGGATGTAGCGGTGGACTTTCCGTGCATTCCCGAAACTCCGATGCGGTTCTTGTGTGCGCTCATAAGATATCCGAGAAAATCCGCGCGGTAGACGCAGTATTTTTCACCCGCCGCATCGCATTCGATGGCACGTGCAAGCTCGGGATTATCGCGGGAGATAGCGGCGGTATAGATTATTACATCGTAGCCGTCGATATGCGAGGGATCAAGCTCATAGTTAACCTCTATCCCATCTGCCTCGAAGGCTCTTGTTAGATGAGACGGAGTGCGGTCGTAGCCGCCCACCCGCATCCCCATGGAATGTGCGATATGCGCCAGCGACGACATGCTGATGCCGCCGATCCCGATAAAATACACCGAGCGCGGGGACGCAAATATATCCTTTAGCTGTGATATGTTGTAGCTTGTATACATGGTATTCTCCTGTATGTGATCATTTGCTTTATTGCTTCTATTATAACATATCCAAACCGAAAATAAAAGCATTTTTTCTGAAAAATGCGAAATTTGCGAAAAAAAGCGTCATACCCTTCGTTATTCACAAAACAGACTAACCTGCTTCATAAAAAACTTTCTTTAACACCTAATAAATTTCAAAAAATCATTGTATAAATTTCACATTTTCAATGTATAATAGTTACAAGGTTTTTGAAGCCTTAAATTAATAATAAAACCCAAGCCCGGTGAAATTCTGCTCCCCGAGTGAGCGCCGAGGTCAAAACGGAGGATTAAAATGGTTATCACGGATATCAAGGTTAGAAAGCTTTTCGACGAAGGCCCGATGAAGGCTATTGTTTCTGTGACCTTTGACGGTCAGCTCGCGGTACATGACATTAAAGTCATCAATGCAAGAGACAAGTATTTTATTGTAATGCCCTCAAGAAAGAATCCCGACAATACTTACCGCGACATTGTTCACCCGATCAATGCGCAGTTCAGAGGTACTCTTGAAGAGGCTGTTATCGAAGCATACAACAAGGAGCTTGAGATCGCTGCCGCAGCTGCTGAGGCTGCTCCCGAAGCAGAGGCTTCCGAGCCCGCGGCTGATGCCGAATAAAATATGCCAAGCACAGACAGAAGTTGGGTTCACTGACTTCTGTTTTTTTGCCGAAAAGCGGTGGGGCTCCATAAAGGAGTCCCACCGCTTTTGATATGCCTGTAAATATTTAGTCAATTGCCTAATGTGAATTTGTCACACAGCGGGTTCATGTTATCATTCCATACGAACGCCGCCTGACCTTGAGCAAAATCAAACTCCACAGCTTCCGCATTTGCGGCAATGGTTTGTGCCTTGAGCTCCGTCATACAGCCGTCCTCGTATGTGGCAATGTACAGCGTACCCGCCTCGGTGGAGGAAACGGCTATCTTACCCGTCTCCGCGTTGTAGGAAATGCTTGCGGGTGTGCTCTCCTCCTCGGTAAGCTCGGTGTCCGAATATGCCAGTGCGAAGGTGGAGAATCTGTCGACCTCAAAGGTCACGGTGTTGGGATCCTTGTCAAGATCAACCAGCGTTGTGGGCTCACCGTTATGGACATGGATGAAGGTATAGTGCTTATGTCCTCTATACTCCTCGGGGATATCCATGGTGATGCGAAGCTTACCTGTGGTGTCGGTGTGTTTATGGATGTTGGTGATCTTATGACCATCCTTGGCCAGGGATATGTCGTAGTACTTCGCGATGGTCTTATCGTTGCCTTTATTCTTGGCGGATTCGCGAATATACTCATCCTTCGTATTGATACCGTCGTCATCGACTTCGTCGTTTCCAACCTCGCCGATGGTAAGGACAAACTTTACTTCGTCTTTCGACTCAAGCTCTTTTTCGGAGAGGATGCTTTCCTCGCCCTCAACGGTAACTCCGTCGGGAGCTTCCACCGAGCCGACCTCCATCCAGCCGATAAGCTTGAACAGTAGGTCTAACCAATCCTGAGACAGTTCCTTCTTCTCTCTGTCGGTAAGTCCATCGTAGAAGCGCTTTTCCTCCAGGACCTTAGACTTCCAGGTGTCAACATCTTCTTTTCGGCAGTCCTTGAACTCCATAAGCGCGGACTCACGGTTCTTGATCTTTTCCGACTTCGCGACGGTGATGTCCGTATCGCCGCCGACTATCCTGCCGTTATTGATGGTTACCGTGGTAAAGCCCATGCCGTTATATTTTGTGACTGCCGTGATGAAGTACATGCCGTCCGGGATGTTCTTGAAGGTGTACTTGCCGTTGCTTCCCGTCTCAACTACCGCGATCTCGTCACCGTTTTCGTCGGTAAGCGTTACCGTGCTGGGTGTAGGCGATCCGTGTACACGAACTTTGCCCGACAATTCCGTTTTATTGGGCTTATCCTCACGCATAGTGATCAGTTCAACCACGTAATCCGCTGCCTCGGTCACCACCACGTATCCGTAGCCGTACAAGTCGTGGTCTCTGTCGTGACCGTGATGCTTATCCTTGCGCAGCTCGGTAGTTTTAGCGACCACGGTGTAGCTTCCGAGCGGAACGTTTGTGAATTTGAACGCACCGTCATTGTTTGTCTTTGTGTGAGCGACTACAACACCGTCGGAATTGTACAGAACAACGCCCACCCAGGCTTTTCTGTGCCACTTCTTGCCGTCGCGCTCCTCGACTTGAATATCGCCCGAAATGGTGGCATGCGCGGCAGTAGACTCGATGACAATGTCGATATCATTAACGTCTCCGTTGTACACGTAGATCTCCTGCATGGCACTGCCGTTTTCGGTCTCTGCCTTGACAATATAAGAGCCGTTCGGGATATTTTCGAACGCAAATGTGCCGTCTGTGGTCTCGACGGCGGCTAAAACATTACCGTCGGTATCCGTGATCGTAACGGTCGCAGCACCGGAGACAGTACCCGATACGGTGTAGCCCTTCTTGAGCACAAGATTGGTCTCGCCCGCCAGGAACACGTCAAACGCGTTCATACGCTTGACGGAAACCACCTCGCTCGCCGTGTTGCCATCCGAATCGGTCACACGGATGGTGTAGCGCCCCACCTCGGCGTAAGTAAAGCTGTACGCGCCGTCATCGTCGGTGGTAGTCGACTGCTTAACGGTACCGTCGTCGTAGAGTATTTCGACAGCGGCACCCGAAGCGACGGTTCCGTCAGTATATGCAGCCGTTCCCGCGATCCCCGCGCCGTAGGCGATGTCGGGGTTCGCAGTCTTACGGAGGAGGAAGTATAACTCTCCGTTATCAACAGCGTATGTATACGCATACGAGTTTTCAGACACAAGCCAAATTGTACGGTCTGCAAAGGAATTGGCAAAGATCGTGGTTACGCTGTCGGGGAGCATGACGGTTAATGCCTTGTCACTGTTATAAAAAGCACTACCCCCAATAAATTCCACACCATCAGATATTATGATGTTTGACAGATTGCTGCAACCTGTGAACGATAAGCCATATATCTTCTTCACACTGCCGGGTATCACAATATTTTTAAGGCTTTTGCAGTTTTGGAATGCATATTGCTCAATATATGTTGCACTTTCGGAAATATGCACATCAGCCAAGCTTATACAGTCCTGAAACGTATTGTACCTGATTTCTGTAACACCATCGGGAATGTTTATGCTCTTTAAGCTTGAGCAACCCTCAAAAGCATGCACGCCTATTGTAGTTACGCTGTCGGGTATTGTTATGCTTTCCAAGCCCCTGCAGTACTTAAACATCGACGCACTAATCGACGTTATACTATCGGGAATCTCTATGCTCGTTAAACCGATACATCCGGCGAATGCACCGCCCCCAATCTCGGTTACACTGTCCGGAATTTCTATGCTTGTTAAACCGGTACATCCGGCGAATGCCCAATCGACAATCACTGTGATGTAATCAGATAAATATATGTCCGTCAAGCCTTTACAGTTATAAAATGCATAACTTCCAATTACCGTTACACTTTCGGGAATTTCTATGCGCGTAAGCCCGGTACAACCGTAAAACAGATAGCTTGCTATACTTGTTGTTCCGTCGGGGAACTGCATGCTTGTCAAGCTGCTGCATCCACGGAATGCACCGCTTCCGTATTCCGTTACGCTTTCGGGAATGTCAATACTTGTTAAGCTGCTGCAGTCTCGGAACAGATTGTCTGCCAACATTGTTATTCCATCGGGGATTTTTATGCTCGTTAAACCACTACAGCCACGGAATGCGGCGCTCTCAATTGTCGTTACACTATCCGGAATCTCTATCTCCGTTAAACCGGTACAACCGTAAAATGCATTTTCTCCGATTACCTCCAAGGTATCCGGTAAGCTTACGCTTGTCAGTGTAGTACAGTCTTTAAATGCGTCTAACAACTTCATTACAGGATATTCATTGATCTTTTCGGGGATGACTACATCTGTAACAGAACCGTCAAACAGCATTGTCATCGCTTGTTTATCGGCTACTAAATATGTTATACCATCCTGCACGAAAAATTGCGGGGTTACATCGGCAGCTACTGTAATATACGCGTAACTGCTATACGATTTTGCGAAATCATATGCACACGAGTCTTCATTTACGACCAGCAAAACGCTGTATTCAAAAGGCAGTGCATAGCCCTCAAAAGTAGAACTCGATATTTCTGTTACGCTGCTCGGAACATATACATAAACAAGTTTAGTACAGCCCGCAAAAGCATTCTCCATGATCGTTGCTACACCGTCCGAAATATCTGCAGTCGTTAAATTTCTGCAGTGTTGAAATGCCGAAGCTCCGATAGTCGCTACGCCGGCCGGAATCGTGATGCTTGTTAACCTGTCACAACCACAAAATGCTTTATCACCAATTGCAGTTACGCCATTCGGAATTTCTATGCTTGTCAAGCCGTCGCAGTCAAAAAACGCACTTGCACCTATCTCCTTTATGGTATTTGGCAGACTAACGCTCGTTAACTCGGTGCAATATCTAAATGTACCGATCAGCTTTGTTACGGGATACCCCTCAACCTTCTCCGGAATATTTACGACAGTCGATGACCCGTCAAAGGATATCGCTATGGCTTCATTGCCCGATATTATGTATGTTACCCCATCGACCGTATACATTTTAAGCGTTGAGCCCTCTGTAATTAAAACATAGCTAAAATTATTGTTAATTGCAAACTCATGCGCATATGAGTTTTCGTATACGATCAGTATTGTAGATGCCGTAAGAGAATCGCTGTACATTTGGGTCACGCTTTTCGGAATAACCAGCGTTCGCAGATTACCGCAAACATTAAATGCACCGCTTCCAATCGTTGTCACACCCTCGGGAAGGCTTACACTTGTTACTCTGCTACAGCCTTGGAACACCTTATAGCCAATTACCGTTACATTAGCGGACATTTTAATGCTTTCTGCATAATAGCATCCGTAAAATGCGTAGTTGCCGATCGTTGTTACGCTGTCGGGTATATCTATGCTTATAAGTCCGGAGGAATAAAATGCGTACTCATCAATCGTTACCACGCTATCGGGTATGACCAAATTTTTTATACCGTTGCAGCCTCTGAACGCAGAATTTCCGATGAAAGTTACACCGTCGGGAATCTCTATACTTGTTAAAGCAGTACAGCCATAGAATGAATCTTTGCCTATCGTCTTCAAACTTTCCGGCAGGACTATGCTTTTTACAGAAGTATTATCTTTGAACGCACCGGTTATGCTCGTTACAGGATTACCATCAATTTTGTCGGGTATCTCCACAGTTGTTGCCGAGCCGCTATAAGACAGCGCCCCAGCTTCACTGCTCGCGATCAAATAGGTCATACCCTCAACCGTGGTTACTTTGGGATCGGAATCTTCGCCGACCGTGATATATGTTAAGCCTTTTTCAACTGCAAGACTATGCGCATACGAATTTTCGTATACGACCAGCACCGTGTCCTCGTAGAAAGTGGTGTTGTACATCTCGCTTACGCTTTTGGGGACAATAGCAGCTCGTATTTTAGTGCAATTCTCAAAAGCACCATTTCCGAGTTCGGTTATATTTTCGGAAATTTTAATCTCAGCCAACTCAGCACAGTCCCTAAATGCCCAACTGCCAATAACCGTGACAGTGTCCGGTATAACAATGCTTGTCAAAAGCTTACACTCAGCAAAAGCAGCCACACCGATCTCAGTTAAATTATTGGGTAACTTAACGTTTGTTAAGCCCCAACAACCATTGAAAGCACTGCCCTCAATCGTTGTTACACTATCCGGGATTACAAGATTTGTTATGTTATTGCAGTGATAAAATGCATCACTTCCCAGCGTCGTAACGCCATCCGGGATTACAATATTTGTCAACCCATCACAATTATAAAATGCTCTGAATCCTATTTCTTTTAACCCGGCTGAAAAATCTATGCTTGATAAACTCGTGCAGTTAAAAAACGTCTGATTTTCTATCGTTATTACGCTGTCGGGAATTTCAATGCTCGTCAAGCCTGTACAGCCATAAAAGGCACTCTCGCCGATGTAGGTTAAGCTGTTTGGTAAAGTTACACTTTTAAGTGACGTCCAATTCTTAAACGTAGCCACCAGTCTCGTCACGGGATATCCCTCAACCGTTGCAGGAATCACCACGCTTACGGAAGAACCATCGAACGCCGTCGCCACAGCCTCGCCGTCCTGGATATAATATGTAACACCATCCACCGTATATATCTCCGGCTCCGTAGCCTCGCCAAGCAGTACATACCGGATATTGTTATCCACCACATACGTATGCGCCGGCGAGTTTTCGACACAGTACACCGTCACGTTCGTGCAGCCGTCGAAAGCGCCGTCGCCGATTTCGGTGACGCCTTCATACAAAATAACCGAATTAAACTCGGTACACCCCTTGAACGCGCCATCACCGATGGTCGTGAGGCTCTCGGGGGATACGATACACACAAGGCTTGTAGCGCCCTCGAATGCGCTCGCGCCGATCTCGGTTATACCCTCCGCCAGGGTCGCGGAGTTGATGCCGGTGTTGCCCTTGAACAGCTCGTCGCCGAGCTTGATAACATCGTATGTAACGCCGTCCTCCGTCTCGATCTTATTCGGGATGTAGACGTCGGTCTGCGTCCCATTGTAGGCGGTCATCGCCACGCCGTCCCCGTATGTCTTCCACTCCCAAAGCGCGGAAGCATCTATCCCGGCTTCGGTTTCGGTCCCCGCTGCGAAAACCACCGAAGCGTTTACAAGGGTAAACACTCCGACAAGCACCGCAAGGGTCAAAATAAACGATTTGATAATTTTCTTCATAACCTGAAGTCCTCCGTAAAAAAAGTCGTTTCCATATTAATTATATCACAATGCAGCGGATTTGTCTATGGTATAACAGGAAAAAATATGCCGATTGTTAAAATAAACTTAATAAACATTTACAAAAGACAGTTTATTTTTTTCTCGGCATCAGTCGAGTGATCCATTTTTGCTCCCGCGTTTTGACGTAAATATACCCGAACACCGAAAACATTACCGCTCCCACGGCACAGACGAGCAGATCCTTCATGGTGTCGATAAGCCCTATGTCAAGCCATCCGTCAAGCTCCACACCGTTTAGCACGGCAGATTCCACTCGTGCGGCAGGCAAGTCGAGGAGCACCGACGAAAATTCATGTACGATAGTATCCTTCTGCATATCCGTCACAAATATCATATCCATCGCAAATTCATAAAATTCCCACACCACACCGATTGTCATGGAAAAGCAGAAAGCGAACAGTGCCACAAACCCCGCTGACAGCGTAAATTTAACATGCTCACTGCGATTCAGTATATCAATCATGGAAAAGCCAATGGCTGTAGTGAGAAAGCCCGAGGTGACGTGTAGCAGCGTGTCCCACAGACGGTAGCGGTCATAGTAGCCGCCCACCTCACCGAGGAATGTGGAGGCAAATATAAACAGGATCACAATAAGCTCAAGTGTACTCGGCAGCTCTATTTTAAAGCGGCGCTCAAGCAGTGTCGGCAGCATAAACAACACCAGCGACAATAGACATTGGAGCGCTGTAAATATCCGTCCGTCAACAAGCGCGAGAACACCGTTTGACAGAACGACTATGCGGACGATTATATATACCGTCAGATTAAGTGCGGAGGGCTTTTTCATGGCAAGTTTATCCTTTCCGCAGACGCAAAAAGCTGCTGCGAGGTATCGCAGCAGCTTTTGGGGCTAATTTCGTTATCAGTCGGCTTTGGGAAGATATTTCATCGGATTTACGGTAACGTCGTTGATGCGCACCTCAAAATGGAGGTGAACACCGTATGCAACGCCGGTCTTGCCCATTGTACCGATGGTTTGCTTTTGGTAGACCTCGTCGCCCACCTCAACAAGGATCTCGTTAAGGTGTGCATAGAGAGTGGAATAGCCGTTTGCATGGGCTATGCGCACGCTCTTACCGTAGGACGGAGTAGTGCCCGCCCATGTAACTGTGCCGCCGTCAGACGCCCAGATGGACGAACCGAGGTCATCGGGAATGTCAATTCCGAGATGGAAGTCGCGCTTGCCGTAAAGATCGCGCCAGCCGTAATAGGAGGAAACGCCCTTAGGAGCTTCACAGGGCCAGATAAACGTCCCCGTGGGAACCGCGTCGGGAATCTCGACTGCGCCTACCATCACTATTTTGTCCACCGCGGGAGTAATTATACTCTCTGAGATGGCATTGCGTGCGACGATGCTTCCGTCTGCATCGTAGATTATCTCATAAGTGACGGTCTTTTCGCCGTCCACGCCCTCGCAGGTAACTTTTTCATTGCCGATAAAGTTATCAAAATCGTCGATATACTGTGTTTTGAAGCTTATGACTTCATTCACCGTAACGGTGTTGACAAAATTATAGTCAAGCACCGGATCGTACGCTTGCTCACGCTCACGGTTTAGACCATAGTCAACATTGGGGTCAATATACGCGGCGCTGTCCGCCGAACCGGGAGCGGCGGCAGTAAATGCGCTTATTCTCATAATAGAATCGACATCGGAGGCTTCGTCTGCATCCGGCTCAGCTGCGGCTTCAACCTCGGCCAGCGGATTTATGAGTGAGTTTATCTCTTCTATGGATCGTACCATCGCTTTGAGGCAAAGTTGATTTTCAATGCGAAGCTCGTTTGTTACTCTTACCTCTTCAAAGGAAGCACCGCCGGATGCAAGCAGCTCAGCTTCGATATCGGATATAAGCTCATGCAGTGCCTCGCCATCCATGCATGCCGCCGTCTGATGATCGTCTACATACAGCATATATGCCATGCAGAAATCATCCTCGATCTGCGACCAAAGAAGCTCACCATACTCAGATGCGGTAAGATAATCCGCATCATTTGTGTGAACAAAATCGTAGGAAACATCCAGCTTCGGAATGTATTGACCTTCGGTGGCTTCCTCTACTATTGCAAGAAGCTGAGTTTTCACGCCCGCGATATCATCCTGCGATTCCACATATCCCACGGGGGCACCGTTGATGTTGACTCGAACCGCGATATCGTATGAGCATACCATTGTTATATAAATTGCGACAGCCGCGCATAAAGCCGCGGAGACTAAAACACCCGCAAACTTTTTAACTGCGCCGCCGATATGTGATATCGGCTTATTGTCAGCCTGTTTCTGTGACATAGTGATCTCCTTATTTTTTGTTCTCGAAATGCTTGATATAACGGTCATATTCTTGGGGAAAAGACTGTTTACTTGACAGCGCCTGCCTTCACTCAGAAGGCACTTTACCTATTATACCTCATCTTTTATGAAAAATCAAGGTTTTGTCGGCATTTTTGTGAAAATTGAACAGTATTTTTTTGGCTTTCGGGCTTGAAACCTAAGGAATAATGTGATATAATTATCAATGTAACGTTAATTATTAAAAAATAGGAGTAATATTATGGCTGAACTTCGCTGGAACCCTATGATAAAAGACTGGGTAATGATCGCTTCCAACCGACAGAACCGACCGAATATGCCCAAAGACTGG
This sequence comes from Clostridia bacterium, assembly GCA_017482055.1. GTDB lineage: Bacteria > Bacillota > Clostridia > Oscillospirales > CAG-272 > Flemingiibacterium. Next base: position 23,877 of record JAFUOH010000001.1, on the reverse strand, counting down.
TGTCCCTTCTGCCCCGGCTCGGGCAAGGTACCGGATAATTATGAAGTACACGCATACGACAACGATTTTCCCGCATTGACTCAGAATCCACCCGCGCCCGATGACGTAGCCACCGAATTCTACAAAGTAAAGCCCTCTCACGGCAAGTGCGAGGTCATCCTGTTCTCCCCCGACCATCACGGCACCTTAAAGGAGCTGTCCGACGAGCATATGAAAAAGCTCGTTGACCTCTGGTGCGCGCGCTTCGAGGCTATGAAGGCCGACCCTAAGATTAAGTACATATTCATCTTCGAGAACCGCGGCGAGGTCGTGGGAGTTTCCATGCCTCATCCCCACGGTCAGATGTACGGCTATTCCGTTGTTCCGAAGAAGATCGAGCTTGAGCTTGACGCTGCAAAGGAGCACTACGATGAGCACGGTGAGTGCATCTTCTGCCGCATGAACAAGGAAGAATACGACGCAGGACTTCGCATTATTCACGAGAACGAGGATTTTGTGGCATATATCCCCTTCTTTGCAGATTATGCATACGGCGTATACATTGTTGCAAAGAGCCATAAAGCAACCATCGTGGACTTTAACGACCGCGAAAAGCAAAATCTCGGCAATATTCTGCGTGACATCACGGGCATGTACGACAATCTCTTTGACATGAATTTCCCCTACATGATGTGCATGCACAATGCCCCCGTCAACAACGAGGATGCAAAGTACAACGGACTCGAGGAGTTTTATCACTTCCACATTGAAATGTATCCTCCCATGCGCGCCGCAGACAAGCAGCAGTTCCAGGCATCCAGCGAAACGGGCGTCTGGGCGCACTGCAACCCCACCGCTCCAGAGGAAAAGGCGGCGGAAATGAGAGAAGCGCTTAAGCGTTATCTTGATAAGAAGGCTGCGAAGTAATCTCGATATATAAAAACGGCTTGTCTGCAACAGTGTCAAAATAGCGCACAACAAATTATTCAAGCGCCGGTTGAATTTTCAGTTTCAACCGACGCTTTATTGCATAAGCGGCTCAACTGTGGTATAATTGTCTCATGAGGCACAGAGGTGCTTCGAGAAAGGAGTTGTTATGTTTAGCATAACAGAAATAGGAATGAAACTCGCCGAGGCGCGAAAGAAGAAGGACCTTACACAAACCGAGCTTGCGGATCTCCTTGGTATCAGTTTTCAGGCGGTAAGCAATTGGGAGCGCGGAAACTCGATGCCCGATATTTCAAGGCTGCCCGAAATAGCCGAGCTGCTTGATCTGCCGCCGGATGAGCTGCTCGGATGTGCGAAGCCACTGTCTGACAGTATATGCGATGGGACGGTGACGGAGTATTTTGAGCGCGAGGATGCGGACATCAGAGAAGCGGTGGAGCTTGCACCGCTTATGAAGCCGTCACAGGTGGACGAGGTCGCACGCACGGCATCTGACAAGCGTCCTCTTTCGGAAATCAACAGGCTTTTGCCGTTCCTCGGGCAGGATGTACGTGACGAGATGTTTATTAAGGCTGTTGAGTCGGGCAATACACGCGGTGCCGCGCCGATTGTGCCGTTTGTAAGTACTAAGGTCATTAACCAAACAGCGGCAAGGGTTGTGAAAGAAAAAGGAATAAGCGGCATCGGCTTTATGCTGCCGTTTATCGGCAATGAAACGCTTGTGGCAATAGCCGACGATGAGTTTGCAAAAAACGGACTGCGTAACCTGGAGCGTATCGCGCCGTTTCTCCCTATAAGAAAGCTCCAAAAATATGCGGAACAGGCAATAGAGCGCGACGGGATCAGCGCCATATCACCGATAGCGCCCTTCCTCGGAGCGGATTTTCTGTCGAAATATGTAAGAGAAAAGTATTTATAAGTGCAAACGGGACGTGTCACATTCGTGACCCGCCCCGTCGGTTTTATTTTTCCACACCTCTGTGCATATCTCCGGAGGTGAATTTGATCGCACGCTCGACCGCATCCTTGGCGTTGCCCCAGGGCTCGGCATCGTAGCGGTAGTCGAACTTCTTGCAGAACCAGCTTACATCCTCGCGCAGTTCATCAAAGTAAGTGTTAACCACCGTGGAGACCTCCTTGTAGAAGTCGCCGAACAGCTTCTTCGAAAGCCCCTTTCTGCCGTATTCCACAAACATACGGTAATGGGGCAGACATATGTATGGCTGTGCGCGGAGCTTTTCACGGAATGAGGAGTCCTGCTCCCATAAAAGCACCGCCGTTTCAAACATCTTGGACAATGAAAATTCGATGCGACCGCAGACATAGCAGGAGTCGTCTAACTTCCGGAGGCGCTTCATCGGCTCTACGCCCACGCCTTTAAGCGCCGCGAGACCTTTGCCGCTCGTCTCCTCCCGAAGCTGATTCAAGTGACTTTCCAGCATCAATGCCATGCCGAGACGGTTCTTGCGAGTGAACATCATATCGTAATGAGTCTTGCAGAAGCCCTGCTCATTAGTCTTTATACGCACATCGGGCTCCATCATTGAAGCGCCGAGGATGAGTTCAAGCTCGTTTTCCTCTAATTTATTGTAAAGTGTACAAAAGGGGCATCCGCAGGCATGATCGTCGCGCGAGGCTTCAAACGCCTCGTTTACGGGTATGGTATATATTTTTTCCATGGTATTCTCCCTTAAAAAGACTTGATTTATTTACATTATACCTTTATAATAGAAATAAAGCAAGTATAAAATTATTAATTTACGGAGATTTTTATGATTACCGCAAAGTTAAAACAGAATATCACCGAGTTTGACATCGACGGTATGCCCGCCGTGCGTATTGACGGTCTTACCAATTTTATAATAACGCAAATTTTCGACTGTGGACAATGCTTCCGCTTCGACCCTGTCGCCAACCCGCGCCATGAGGCAGAGTTTGAAGGCGTTGCCCACGGGCGATATATCCGCTTCGGACAAGATACCCCCGATTCGGTCACCATATATAACACCACAGTGAGCGATTATGAGCAGATATGGAAGCATTACCTCGCTCTCGATGCCGATTACGGCGAAATACGCCGCGACATCGCCGCACGGTTTGCGGATGCCACGGGTGGGCGCGATACGGTCATGCCGCGAGCCATGGAATACGGTGACGGTATACGCATCCTGCGGCAGGATCCGTGGGAAGCGGTCTGCTCCTTTATCGTATCGCAGAACAACAACATCCCTCGTATCAAGAAGATCATTTCCGCTATGTCCCGTGCTTACGGCGAGCCGATATTATGCGGCGGCAGCATTTATCACGCTTTTCCTACCGCCGAGGCACTTGTAAATGCAGGTGAGCAAGCGATATTCGATCTTAAAACAGGCTTTCGCGCCAAGTACATATACGATGCGGCAAAAAAAGCGGCAAGTGGAGAGCTGGATTTTTCCGCGATAACCGCCGCCGTGCCCGATAAGGCAGAGGAGCTGCTCTGCACGGTCAAGGGTGTAGGTCCCAAGGTCGCGGCATGCGCAATGCTGTTCGGTTTTGATAAGACGGAAGCATTTCCCATCGACGTATGGATAAAGCGTGTGCTGGCGAAATATTATCCCGACGGACTTGACATTTCTGCCCTCGGTAAATATGCAGGTATCGCCCAGCAGTATTTGTTCTACTACGAGCGCTATAATGCATAGGGAATTATTTGAAAAAATCTATAAAAACTCACGCAGTTTATGTTACTTTTAAAGGCATTGTTACAAAATTTATAAAATTTCCCGAAACCCCTTGTAATAAAGGCAAAAATGAGGTAAAATATTAGGGTACGGATATGTCATGCGTATGTGTTAAATATTTAACGCACCATTCCGACACAACAAAGTCAAAAAAATTTTTATATAATTTGGAGGATTTCAAAATGTCTGTTAAAGTTGCTATTAACGGCTTCGGTCGTATCGGCCGTCTGGCTTTCCGTCAGATGTTCGGCGCAGAGGGTTATGAAGTAGTTGCTATCAACGACCTCACCAGCCCCAAGATGCTCGCTCACCTTCTCAAGTACGACACCGCTCAGGGTCGCTACGAGCACTGCGTAGAGGCTGACGACGAAGCAGGTACCATCACTGTTGACGGCAAGACCCTTAAGATCTATGCTGAAAAGGACGCTGCTAACTGCCCTTGGGGCGAGCTCGGCGTTGACGTTGTTCTCGAGTGCACCGGTTTCTACACCTCCACCGAGAAGTCCATGGCTCACATCAACGCAGGCGCAAAGAAGGTTGTTATCTCTGCTCCCGCAGGTAAGGATCTCAAGACCATCGTTTACTCCGTAAACGAAAAGACCCTCACCAAGGATGACAAGATCATCTCCGCAGCTTCCTGCACCACCAACTGCCTCGCTCCTATGGCTAAGGCTCTCAACGATTACGCTCCTATCCAGAGCGGTATCATGACCACCGTTCACGCTTACACCGGCGACCAGATGATCCTTGACGGTCCTCACAGAAAGGGTGACCTCCGCCGCGCACGTGCAGGTGCTCAGAACATCGTTCCTAACTCCACCGGTGCTGCAAAGGCTATCGGTCTCGTAATCCCCGAGCTCAACGGCAAGCTCATCGGTTCCGCTCAGCGTGTTCCCACCTGCACCGGTTCCACCACCATCCTCGTTGCAGTTGTCAAGGGTAAGGATGTTACCGTTGAAGGCATCAACGCTGCTATGAAGGCTGCTGCTTCCGAGTCCTTCGGTTACAACACCGACGAGATCGTATCCTCCGACGTTATCGGTATGCGTTACGGTTCTCTGTTCGATGCTACTCAGACCATGGTTGCTAAGATCGATGACGACACCTATCAGGTACAGGTCGTTTCTTGGTACGACAACGAGAACTCCTACACCAGCCAGATGGTTCGCACCATCAAGTACTTCGCAGAGCTTGCGTAAGTAAGTTTTGCTGCAGGAGCTTTTGTAAAGCACAAACTCAAAAGGAACGGTGCAAGCCGTTCCTTTTTTGTTCGTTTTTTCGACAAAAGCTATTGACATTTTAAGCCTGTACGTGATATAATGATAGTGTCGAAAAAAATTTAACACGGAGGTACTAACTCATGGCAAAATGTCCAAAGTGCGGCGTTGAGCTCGAAGAAGGCGCAAAATTCTGTAACGCCTGCGGAGAAAAGCTCGAGACCGCAAAGGTCAATGCGGATGACATCGCCGGTAAAGTCGGCGACGTCGCCAACGATGCTGTCGAGAATCTGAAGAAGCTCAATGACACCGCTGACACCACCTCGGAATACGATGCAAAAGACATCGCAGACAACAAGATCCTGTCTCTGTTTGCTTACATCGGCATCCTGTTCCTCATCCCGCTGCTTGCAGCTCCCAAATCCAAGTACGCACGCTTCCACACCAATCAGGGTATCGTGCTGTTCATCGTGAACATCATACTTAACATCGCTGTTGCGATCGTTTCCGCTATCCTCGGCTTTATCGCTCTGGGTGTTATCGGAATGATCATCGGCTGGGTAGTAAGTGTGGTACAGCTCGTACTTATGATCCTCGGTATCGTCAACGCAGTCACCGGCAAGGCTAAGGAGCTTCCCGTTATCGGCAAGATCCGCATTCTGAAATAAGTCCGAATAAGAAAGAAATCACCCGCACCTCACGGTGCAGGTGATTTTTTTGTATTCCGCATAAAACCGCGGTATTTTTATCTCGTTACATTGCGTATCCACTTCTTACTCTTGATACGCCACAGAATAAACGGTACCTTCAACACCTCATCGCTCATAAGACAAGCGTAAACCCACCATACAGGCAGTCCCACCACATGCGCCATTATGGCACCGAAGGGTATGGCAAACGCCCACATAGGGACAAAATCGAACACCATTGCCGTCACGGTATCGCCTCCGCCGCGTATCACGCCGACGATAGCGGTAGTATTGAAGCTTTTGGCAAGGATGACCGCCATCATTACAAGCACTATGTTGAGCGCCGCCGACTTGGTGTCATCGGAAACATTGAACATACCCACCGCAAAATTCCGGATAAGCAGTACAACTCCCGACATCACAGCGCCGAGCACTACCGAAAGTGCAAGCATAGTCTTAGCGTAAGGATAGGCATTGTGCGCCCTGCCTGCGCCGATCTCCTTACCGATAATGATAAGCGTTGCGTTTGCAAAGCCTATAGCGGCAAGCAGTCCGATTCGCTCGATAATGTTAGCCACCGAATATGCCGCGTGAGGCATCTCGCCGAGATTGCCGATGACCACGGAGTGAAGGGTTATTCCAAGCCCCCAGAAGGTCTCGTTGCAGATAACGGGCAGACTGTAGCGTATAAAGTCCTTGACCAGCGTGCGCTTTATTCTGAACATACGTGAAATGCGAAGCTTGACCCGTTTTTCAATGAAAATAACATATGCAAGCACCATAAATAGCTCTATTATACGCGCAATAAGCGTAGCTGCTGCCGCACCCCGTATGCCCATAGGCTCAAAGCCCAGCTTTCCGAAGATCAGGATATAGTTGAGAACGATATTTATTATAATAGCGGTGGAATTGGTGAACAGCGCCACACCGACCCGCTCTGTGGAACGCATAACGCCGCAAAGCAGGGTGGTAAACGAAGCGATTATGTAGGAGGCGAGCACGATGTGAAGGTACTGCACACCGAGCTCTACCACCTCGGGGTTGGGGGTGAACAGTCCCATTATCTCATCTGTGAATATATAGCATACAGCGGTAAATATTCCGCCTACTGCCACCACAGCGACAGAAGCGATGCCTGTCACGGAATTTATGGTATCGGTATCGTTTTTCCCCCAATACTGCGCGATCAGCACAGATGCTCCGGACACCATTCCGAAAAGAAACAGTGAATACACAAAATAGGGCTGATTGGCAAGATTGGCGGCTGAGATTATCGTCTCGGTGTTGCTCCCCTCGATCCATCCGAGCATGACGGTATCCATCATGTTGAGGAGCAGCTGCATGACATTCTGCAGTGTCATGGGCAGGGCGAGGCTGAATACTATTTTATAAAAGCTTTTGTCACGAACAAAAAGCGGTGTGCGGGTCTTTGTTGACATCATTAATTCTCCGTATCTTTGTGGCATCAATGTATTATACCATGTAAGCGGAATTTTGTCAATACAGGCGCAGAATATCATGGCGTGACTTCTAATATACATATACCAAATACCGAGTAAAGGAGCATTGCCATGATTAAAAAGCTAAAGAAGCGCCGCTTGGATACGTTCATGCTTGCGGTGGCGCTGTTCACAGTATCGGGTGCCTGCCTTGCGTATAATCTGCACACCGCCGAAAGCGGTGAGATCGCTGTATCGCTGTCGGAACTCGTATACTATGATGCCGTAAAGGCCTCTGCCATCAGCGATGCCGCCGCGGCTAATCTGTTCGCAGACGACAGTATCCCCGCCGCCGTCGAGCCTTCCGCGCCGCCGCATACATATGAGCTTCTGCCGCCCATCGTCACGCCGCCGCAGTGAAAAAACGCCCTCGTATCATCATCCGCCCGATCACTGCTATATTTGCGGGGCTCTTGATACTGCTCGACGGAAGCATGCTTGCTCTGCTGCCGCTTTTGGCGGCACTGTGTCACGAGCTGGGACATCTTGCCGTTATGCTTGCTCTCGGAGTACCCGTGCGGGAGATCGAACTGACCTTGTTCGGTGCGGAGATACGCACGCCGCCGCTTACCACCCGCACCGCAGGCACCGTCGCCGTCTATGCGGCGGGAGCGGCGGCAAATCTTTTGTCGGCTGCGGTGATATTTCTCATTCCAAACCGCAGCTTTGAGGCTGAATTTTTTGCCGTGTGCTCGATATCCCTTGCAGCACTGAATCTTCTGCCCATCCGTTCACTCGACGGCGGATGCATACTTGAAGCCGTGGTCACCCGTCTCGCTCCGCCGCACATGAGCGCTATACTTGACGTGGTATCGTTTGTCTCGCTGTTCCTTTTGTGGCTGACGGCGGTGTACCTGCTGCTCATCTGCGGCGGCAACCTCTCGCTGATGCTGTTTTGCATGTATTTGTTTGTGACGGTGTTTTTGGGGTGAACGTATTTTTTCCACCACAGGTTGCGGGATTCCGCAAAAACTCAAAATATATACTATTGCAGGTTGAATAATATCGTGATATAATGGATACAGCAAGAACGCTTGCAGCAAGAGAGTTTGCTAATAACGGTCACACGGCTCGCGAGTCACTGTCGCCAAATAATACGGAGGAAAAAATGTTAGATCAAAAAATATTCGGAGAAAAGCTGCGAAATCACCGTAAAAATCTCGGACTTACCCAGGAAGAAGCCGCGGCAAAGATAGGCGTATCGGCGCAGGCTATCTCGAAATGGGAAGCGGGAGTTTCCCAAACTTAAAGATACCATACCAAAACCCACGCTTACATTACTTCCATAAAACAAATTTTGGAGGTAAACCCTATGAAACGCCTTATATCTTGCGAATATAACTTCGATAACTGCTGTGTGGAGCTGAAATTTACCGATGGTGGTATGATTGCGATTGATACCATTGCCGTTGAGAATGAAGTTGCTCGTAATATGTATGAACGGTCAGAACTTGACTATCTGATTTACAACGCTCCGTTTGAATACGCCGACCTTATTTTGAATGGCGATCCCGAAGCATATTTAAAAGCAGTAACAGAATACAAACCTTTAGATTAAAACATTCCTCACATTATTCCATACAGTTGAATAGCGATAACAAAATGAACAAGGCGGTTAAGCTCTAAAAGTGCTTAACCGCCTATAATAATATTATTTCAGAAGTGCATTTTCAAGATCTTCCAGCATCATACCGAGAGCAGTAAAGCCGCCTTCTGCGGTATACCAAACGCTCGGACGCGCAAGAATGACAACGTTTCCGTTCTTGGCAGCAATCGTCTGATTGATAACCTCGTTGTTCATTACTTCTGCTGCGGTAGAAGCACCACCGGTTGCTGCATCTCTATCCATAACAAAGATGTACTGAGGATTTTTCTGAAGAATGTATTCAAAAGAGGAGAGATTACCGTGCGAAGCATCCTCGGACTCTTTATCAACACCAACGTTAGCAAAGCCAATCTCGTTGCCGATGATCGAACAACGTCCGCTGTTGCCGGTTACGTTAAAGCCGCCGCTGGTTACCATACCGACGATAGCGGATTTGCCTTTTGCGAATGCCTGAAGTGCTTCGATTCTCTCGTTATAAGAGGAAACCTTTGCGTTCATTTCTTCGGTTTTGCCGAAAATAGATGCGATGGTCTGTGCGTTCTTGATCGTGCCTTCTACGACATTACCGCTGACGGTCAGACGTACAACGGGAGCAATCTCGGAAAGGGTTGCGTAATAGTCGCTGCCGCGACCGCCCATGAAAATGAGGTCGGGCTCGTATTTCATAATGGTTTCCGCATCGGGAGTTTTGATCGTGCCGCAAGTAGGAATGCCCTCAACCTTATCCACAAGATAATCAAGTGTGGTGGTGGCAACGCAGACAATACGATCTTCCAAACCAAGGTTTACAAGAATGTCGAGAGCTGCCATATCGCATACGGCGATCTTCTGAGGATCATATGGAACTTCAAGCTGAATTTCTTTTTCATCTCTGGAACCGTCAATGCAAGTGATCGTGATTTTTTCGGGCTTCTGAGTATTGTTTTCGGTGTTGTTTTCGGTGTTGTTTTCGGTGCCGTCATTAGTGCCTGTTCCGTCATTGTCGGTGGCATTGTTGCACGCTACGAGACAAAACATCATCATAACGGCGGCGAGCATAAGTGCAAGAATTTTTTTCATGGTTTCAAATCTCCTTTACATTTATATATTTTTTAATAAAACCATCAAGGTTAGTAGTAAATCGAAAGCGGCTTGCCATCGATTTCCATGATCTGAAAATCTACGTTGTAGATCTTCGAAAGTGTTTCTTTGTTCATCACCTCATTGACCGTTCCGTATTTTGCGATCTTTCCATCCACAAAAGCGCAGATGTAATCCGAATAAAATGCGGCATAATTGATCTCATGAAGAACAAGGATGACCGTTTTTCCAAGCTCGTCACAAAGGCGGCGGACGATTTTCATCATATTGGTCGCATGGTAGATATCAAGATTGTTTGTCGGCTCATCGAGAAGAATATACTCGGTGTCCTGTGCAATGACCATCGCGATGTATGCTCTTTGCCGCTGACCGCCCGATAATTCGTCGATGTATCGGTCTTCAAATCCACCAAGCTCCATATAATCGATCGCTTTGGCAATGATCTCGTGATCTTCTTCGGTCAATCGGCTTCCCGAATAAGGAAAGCGACCGAACGAAACCAGTTCCTTGACAGTCAATTTCATTTGCACGTTATTGTGCTGTGTCAGTATCGCCAGGCGTTTGGCAAGCTCTCGGCTTTTCCACTCGGACAGATCCTTGCCCTCAAAGCTGATGAGCCCTGCATCCTTGGCAACGAGACGGGAAATCATTCCCATAACTGTGGATTTTCCCGCTCCGTTGGGACCAATCAGCGAAGTGACTTTTCCTTTATGTATTTCAAAGCTGACTGAGTCCACAACGGCTTTTCCGTCATATTTTTTTATAAGCTCTTTGACATTCATATCGAACCTCTCTTTCCACGGAGGAGCAACCATAAGAAATAAACGCCACCACCGATAGTAATAAACACGCTGACCGGAACAGAATATTCAAATACACGCTCGACCAGGCATTGGCTTCCCACAAGGGCTAACATTCCGATCAGACCCGAACCGATAATCAAGTGTGAATGACGGTAGGTTTTGAGGAACTGCCTTGCGAGATTTGCTATGATCAATCCAAGGAAGGAGATCGGTCCGATCATTGCTGTTGCTACAGCGATGCAAAGCGTAACACCAATCAAGAGTCTGCGAACCACTCTGTCGTAATCTACACCGAGATTGATGGCTTGCTCCTTTCCAAGAGTGATCACATCAAGCAGCTTCAGATCTTTGCGAAGGAAAATTGCAACAGCCGCAAGCACTATCATAGAAAATACAATGATCTCCGTATTGATATTATCAAAGCTTGCCACCAGCGTTTCAAGAAGAATATCGTACTCATTCGGATCCATAACGAATATCATAGACGATTGAATACTTCCAAACAAGGATGACAACACCGTTCCGATGAGCAGCACGTACAGGACGTTGTAGTTGGTTTTCTTAAACAGATATCCGTAAATGAACGTAGCAACTACCGTCATAACGATCAAGTCAATCACATAGGCGATGTTATCGTTTGCGGCGAAGATACTGCCCGAGCCGAGTGCAAAAAAGATCAGCGTATGAATCAACGTGTAAAGTGAATTCATACCGAGCAGACACGGGGTTACGATACGGTTGTTGATGATGGATTGGAAAACGATCGAAGCCGCTCCTATGGCAAATGCACCGACCAGCATAGCGATCAGCTTGGGAGCACGCAGCTTCATAGCGAACTGAACAAGCTTGGGCTTTTCAAAATTAACACCGATGAACATAAATGCGGCGATCACTCCCAAAACCAAAACGGCAAGAGCTATGAGCTTGATGATATTCCATTGTTGCTTTGTCAGTTTCATGCGCCCTCACCGCCTTTCTCTTTTTTGCTAAGGCGGATCGCTTTGCGTCCGTGCTTCAATTTGCGGAACAGTATGAAAAGGAACAGTATGCTTCCGAAGATACCGACGATCAACTGGATGGCGACCTCATATGGGAAGATCACGATTCTTGCAAGGATATCGCATATCAGAACGAACAACGCTCCTGCCAGCGCTGTATCCACAAGCGTTCCACGGATTTTATCGCCCTTAAACATAGCAATCATATTTGGGATGATAAGACCGATGTAAGAAATCTCACCGACAACAACCACGATACTTGCGGTAATTGCCGCTGCTATCGTCAGACCGAGGAAAAGCACAAACTTGTAATTAACGCCGAGATTCTGCGAAAAATCCTTTCCCATTCCAACAATATTAAAATGGTTGGCAAAAATAAATGCCAGAATCAAAAGCGGTACTACCAGATATACGATCTCGTATCTTCCGCGAAGCACCATTGAGAAATGTCCTATTTCCCAGGACGAGAGTGCCTGCGTGATCTCGTATTTATAGGCAACAAAGCTCGTTACGCCGTTGATGATATTACCGAACATAATGCCGACCAGCGGAACCATGACCGTGTCCTTGAACTGAATTCGCTGTACGAACCAAACGAAAATCCATGTTCCGAGGATAGCAAAGACGAAGGAAAAAATTGCTCTCGTCCAAAGACTTGTCAAGGATGCCGGAAGGAATACAAGAGCCAAACAAATTCCAAACTTTGCAGAGGAAAGCGTCGCACCCGTTGACGGGGAAACGAATTTGTTCATACAAAGCTGTTGCATAATAAGTCCTGCGACACTCAGTCCTGTTCCTGTGCACAGAATTGCCAATAGGCGTGGCAATCGAGTGATGAAGAACAGCTCCAGCTTCTCCCCACCGGCGAAAAGATCACCGATGTTCATATCAATGACCCCCACAAACAGGGACAGGGCGGAAAATATGAAAAGCAAACCTGCAAGTATCACTGTGCTGAACCAGCTTTTACTGCATAATTTTTTGAACATTTATGTAGATTGGATTCTCCTTTCTGCATTGGTTAGCAAGCACTAACCAGCTGTCTGAATAAAAATCGGAACGAAATCCGATATTGTAAATTATATCATTTTTGGGTATTAATTTCTACTCCAAGTTAATTTAATTTCAGACCGAATCAATCACAAAAACAATCCAAACCAAAAAGAAATTATCCAAAAAATCAGTTGTTTTTTGGAGCAGAAAGCCATCGGATTTTACCGATGGCTTTCACTATTCAGTTTCGAGCTTGGAATGCAATCTCCTGTAATCGCGTGGCGACTCTCCCATGATCTCACGAAAAGCCGCGGTAAACTTACTGCTGTTATCGTAACCAAATTCACTTGCAATCTGCAGGATCGAACAATCACTGTTGATCAGACGCTCTGCTGCCGCCTGCATTTTTTGAATACGGATATAGGCGTACACGGGAACTCCGTAAACACTCTTGAAGGCATTTTGTAGGTGTGTTCCCGACACCCCAAATTGCTTAGCAAGCTCGGGGATCGTAATATGTTCATCCATATGCTCCGCAAGATGCTCTGCTACTCGCTTTGCAAGTGCAACCTTGGAGCGCGGAACAGAATGAGCAGGGGCTTCGCCTTGTCTAAGATCAAGCTCGTTCAAAATTAAAAACAGCTCCATGATCTTTACTTTAAAGTATCCGATCCGTCCCTTTTCGGGCGCGGAGTAAAGTTCGGAAAAGATATGTTCAATATACTTTTCTCCGCGCAAAACAAAGAACTGATTATCGCCGCACAGTTTTCCCGCAACGGCTAATGGTTCAACGAGCACATCCCCTAAAAACTCTGAAAAGCTTCTTGGCATAATATCCGTGTTGATCGCGATGGTAATTCCGTGATAATGATGCAAAGGAAAGCTATAAGCATCCATCGACTGTTTACGGATGGCAACGGAGAGATCTCCGGGCATCAAATACAGATTTTCCTCTCCGAATTCCTGCTCGATTCTTCCTTCGCGGCAATGGTGGATCTCAATATAGTTTCCCACATTTCCTTCCCCGCGGTTAAATTGATTCATATGTACAGAATTAAACACCAGCTCCACACCCGGAAATACCTCGTAAGCTGTCATGATCGCATCGCCGGTATGATTGGAGTAAATATATTCTTTTCGTTCTACGACATTCATTTTTCAACTCCTTGGTCAAGTGGCAAAGCCGGCGTACTGCGTCATATACAGATCGTAATATCTGCCCTTTTGCAAGAGCAATTCCTCGTGATTGCCGCATTCTGCAATTCTTCCCCCGTCCATAACCACGATCATATCAGCATCTCGGATCGTGGAGAGGCGGTGTGCGATAACAATGCTGGTTCGGTTTTGCATGACCTTTTGCATCGCATCCTGAATTGCCTTTTCAGTTCTTGTATCGACGTTTGAGGTTGCTTCATCGAGAATCAGAATTTCGGGATCAGCTACGAATGCACGAGCGATAGCTAGAAGCTGCCGCTGTCCTTGGCTGATGTTTGCCCCCGACGCAGTAAGCTTTGTGTCGTATCCTTCGGGAAGCGCATCGAGCATTTCCGAGCAACGGCTCATTTCGACAGCTTTGGCAAGTTCTTCTTCGGTGACATTCTCATTCGCGTATTTCAGATTGCTTCGTATCGTATCCGAAAACAGGACGGTATCCTGCAAAACGATTGCCACCTTTTTGCGCAGACTGTCTCTTGAAACGTCTGCTATATTCTGATCTCCAATCATGATGTCACCGCTGTCGATATCGTAATATCGCATCAAGAGGTTGACAACCGTAGTCTTTCCGCTGCCCGTCGAGCCGACCAATGCAACCTTTTTCCCTGACGGCACGGTCAAAGTAAAATCGTGAAGCACAGGGCGGCCGGGCGTGTAGGAAAATTGCACGTTTCGGAAGGTTACGTCAGCTTTTTTGTGAATGGTAAGCTCCTCACCCGTCATATCCTCGTTTGCCTCATCCAAAACGGTAAAGACTCGCTCTGCGCCTGCAATTGCAGTTTGAAGCTGGCCGTATATTTGTGCGATCTCGTTGATGGGACGGCTGAACTGCTTGGCATAAACAATAAATGCGGAAATAACGCCCACCGAGATCAAACCGTTCACCGAGAAATATCCGCCAAATGCGGCAATAATCACAAAGCCAATATTACCGATACAGTTCATGATCGGTCCCATAACACCGCTGAAAATATCGGTTCGGATACCTGCCTTGGTCAGCGAATCCGAGGTCGTGCAAAAATCATCCGTGATCTCATCCTGATGATTGTAAGCAACTACGGTACGATAACCCGAGATCATTTCCTCCACTGTTCCGTTGAGCTGACCGAGAAGGACTTGTCTCTTGCGAGAGAATTTCCGAACTCTGTTTGACAGTATCTTGGTAGCAAGCACGGTCAATACAACGGTGAGAAGGCTGAGCAGAGCGAGCTGCCAGCAATACCAGAACATAATGGCAACCGTTCCGATCACGGTCAACACCCCCGAAAAGAGCGACGGAAGCGATTGCGATACGGTCGTTGAGATGTTCTCGATATCGTTGGTCATACGGCTCATCACATCACCGTGCGAATGGCTGTCAAGATAACGGATCGGAAGATCAATGATCTTTCCGAATAATTCCTCGCGCATCCTCTTGACAAGACGCTGGCTGAGCTTGGCACTGAGGAGCCCTTGCAAAAGTTGGCCAATACCGTAAAGAAGATAGACAGCTACCATAAAACAAAGCGTTCTTGCAAAGTTTCCGTCCGCTTCTCCTGCGATAATGTCAATCGCTGTGCTTTGCAGGCTTGGCGCATAAATACCGCAAAGCGTTCCGAACACAACGATCAGAAGCATTGCGATCACAATAAATTTTTCGTGAGCAAAATACGTCAGAATGCGCATAAGCGTCTTCCCGATATGCTCGGCGTGCTCCACCTCGGCAAATCTTGCGTTTCGATTCATCATGCCGGGTATATTGCGTTCTTCAAGCTTCGGTTCACGCATGGCTCTCCGCCTCCTCTCCCATTTGAGAATCATAAATATCGCGGTAGGTTTGGCAGGAGTACATCAGTTCATCATGCGTACCCACCGCACCGATCCCACCGTTTTCCAGCACCACGATCCTATCTGCACGGCGAACCGATGCGATACGCTGTGCCACGATGATCTTCGTACTTTGGGGAGCCGTTTTATTCAACGCCTCATACAAATCTGCTTCCGTCCTCAGATCAAGAGCACTGGTGGAGTCATCGAATATCAGAATTTCCGCATTTTTCAGGATCGCGCGGGCAATAGAGATACGTTGTTTTTGACCGCCCGACAGACTCATGCCTCGCTCGGCAACCGCTGTATGGTAGCCAACCTTGGTCTTACCGATAAAGCTATCGGCTTGCGCGACGACTGCTGCGGCACAGATTGCTTTTTCATCCGCGTCGGGAGCACCCCACGCAATATTTTCGGCGATCGTTTCACTGAACAGCTCGCTCTTTTGCAGAGCGACGGCGACCTTATCACGCAGGGCGGTTTGGTTGTATTCACGAACATCCACGCCGTCAACAAGGACGGTTCCTTCGGTTACGTCATAAAAACGCGGAATCAGATTGATCAGCGTTGTTTTGCCGCACCCCGTTGCGCCCATAACGGCAACCGTCTCGCCGGGATGCACGGTCAGATTGATATGGGAAAGAACATTTTTACCTGTTCCGGGATATGCGAAAGAAACATCACGAAATTCGATCTGTCCACATATTTCAGTCTTACCGTCGAAGGCACCGTCCTTCAGTTCGGGAGAGCTGTGAAGGATCTCTTTGACACGTTTCCACGATGCAATACCGCGCGAAATGTTCTGAAACAGCATCACCAGCATCAAAATACCGTTGAGTAGCTGTGTCGTGTAAGTAATTGCCGCCATAATATTGCCAGGCGTTGTACCCATCCCCGCCTCGACCTGATATGAGCCTGCGAGAAGGATCAGCACGACGACCACATTCATCAAAATATTCATCACAGGATTCATAAAAGCAAAGATCACAAGAACCTGAAGCTGGGTCTTGATGAGTTCTCCGTTTGCTTTTCCGAACCGGATCTTTTCGTATACCTCGCGGACGCACGCTTTGATCATACGGATACCTGATATATCCTCCTGCATAATGGCATTGATCTTATCCAAATGCGCCTGAAGCTTCGAAAAGAGAGGATTTGCCTTGGAGAGACAAAATGCGAGGCAACCAACAACCAATGGAAAAGCACACAGTACGATCAGACCAAACTGATGGTTGAGACGGAACATAAAGAATATACTTCCAAACATCAGCATAGAGGTGCGGATCATTCCGCGCACGAACTGTGAGACAAAATTCTGAACCTGTGTGATATCGTTCGTTACTCTTGTTACGAGAGAACCCGTTCCAAACCGATCGACTTGCGGGAAAGAAAAGGTCATAATGTTACGAAAACAGTCTTTTCGGATCTTGTTTCCGATATTCTGCCCCGTCATATGAACAAACACGTTATTCAGCGAACCGCAAAGGCCGCCGAACAGCACAAGACCAATCATGATGAGCCCCAAGCGCAGGATCAAATGAAGATCGCCAACACCGCCTGTTTTGATTCCCAGCACACCATCGTCCACGATCTTGCTCATGATCTCGGGCTGGATCAAATCCATCATGACCTCGCATATCATAAACAACGCGGCGAGAATTGCGTAAGGTAAATAGCGTTTTAGATATTTCCACATTGATATCACTCTTTTGACCTTTCACCGTAACGACGACGCCATTCGTGATTGACTTTTTCAAGCAGCATCAAAAGATCCGCTTTATCCTCCTCTGACAAACAGGAAAACATTTCGGTATGGCGCTCTTTTCTTTGTTCGGTAGCCTCGACGGCTTTGATCTTGCCCGCTTCGGTGAGTCGGATGTCCGAGGTACGGCGATCTTTTTCGCTTGGTGTGCGTGTGATGAGCCCCGCACTTTCGAGCTTGCCGATCACCTCGCTTGCAGACCCGGGCTGAACATCAAGATGTTCCGTGAGCTCACTTTGCGTGATGGTTTCCACTTCGTTTAGAAGGATAAGGATACGGCTTTGGCTTGCTTTTCCCTCCGCCAGAGAGACGATCACCTGTCCCATATCTCGGATATTCCAAATCAGTTTGTTGTCCTGATCCAACGTATGATATCTCCTTTTATGCTTGGATGACTTTTTACCATCATACTTACCATCCGGTTTATGCGTGCGTGGGGGGATAACCCCTGTTTTTGCGTACTCAGCACCTCTTTCGCAGTTCGGTTGCTCCAAATAGCAATGACGACTGCAACAAGGACATAAATGCTTCAACATAATGAAACCTCCAACAAATATTTAGGTACCTTTACATTTTATCACCAAAGCAGTAATTTGTCAAGGTACCTTTAAAAAACGAGGAAAGTTTACATTTTTTCTCCAATATTTATGAGGCAAGAGAAAATTCCTCTTGCCTTAGTCTGTCGAAAAACGCACATCTTTGCTTGCGCTTGATGGGCGTTTTTCGACAGACTGCACGGACAAGCGGAAAAGAGCCTGTCCGTTTTTCTTTTGCCCGAAATTTCTTCTTCGGGATAGTTGGCATTTTCGCTGTGTTCGCCGTGGAAGAAAGCAGAGGCGAAAAATATTTTTACGATTACATCCGAAATCGTGCCAAAACACTATGTGCGAATTGTAGTAGTGGTTAGCGGAAAGAAATTTTTCCGAATCAGCCCAAAGCCGTTATTGGTTTTGTTTTAATAAGCGAACGGAAAATATTTTGAGACTTTTTTGAAAACGGTTGAATTTCCACCCTCCGAAATTCCGAATAAGTGAAAGGTTCTTTTAGACCGTTGATATTTCTCCTGTAAATGTCCTAATAGGTAGAGAGAAAATTTTTTCAGAGAAATTTTGGGGTTGCCGTTGATTTTTGCCCTCTGAAATTCCGAATAAGTGAAAGCACTTGATACCGAGCAAATGCAGTTCATCGAAATTTAACATTTCCGAACCCTGCTTTTTGCCGAAAAAATGTCCGTTGTGGTGTGAAGGGGTATCAAGTTTTTCGCAAAACTTGTCCGTTGTAAAGTGAGCGGTATTGCAAAAATCCCCGTTCAGAGGATAGCGGAAGTAGTTAGAGCAAGATTCTACCACGGTGCCAAATTTCGCCTACTGCTCATTTTCGCCCTTGTGGTGATCTTGTTGGGGAGTGCCTTCCCCAAACCCTGCTGATCGGCTAACGCCGCAAATTTTCCTCTCGCCCCGTTTGGCAATTTTGCCATCTGCGGTGTTGTAGGGAGCAAGAGAAAATTTGAAAAATTTTTGCCGCCTACCTTGCAAAACTGCTTTCCACGATGGGTTAGGTGAAAGCGATACAACCAAACTTTTACGCTTTCTCGAAAAAATTCATCAAAGAAAATTTGTTTTTTCCGAAATCTGCAAAAAACAGGGGGGCTAAAACGCACGAAAAAAGATGTTAAGTGGAGGGATAAATTTTTGATGGGTTGCTAAAGTCGAAGAGGAACGTCATTAAGTGAAAAAACATTTTCAAACAGGGTGCAAAATCGGTGCTTTCATGGCGGTAAGTAGAGGAACTTTTCCAAAGCATCGGACAAACGCCGAAAAAATGTCCGTTGTAATGTGAAAGAATTTTTCAAAGTACCCTAAAAAACAGCCTCAAAAAATATGGTAAGTGAAAGGAGTTATGCCTATGCCAAAAACGTACAACACACCCAAGCGCACTTTCGTAGTCAAGACACGCTTGACCGAGGAAGAACACAGCTTCTTTTTGGAGCGAATGAAAAATTACGAAATGAGCCAATCCGAATTTATCCGGCAAGCCATTGACGGCGCGGTTGTCAAACCGATTATCCGCGTCAATCCCGTCAACGATGAAGTGCTTGCTACTCTCGGTAAGCTCGTTGCCGAGTACGGCAAGATCGGCAACAACATCAATCAGATAGCGCGGACGCTGAATGAATGGCGAAACCCATACCCACAGCTTGCCGCCGAGATACAAGCCGCCGCGTCAGATCTCGCCGCGCTGAAATATGAAGTCTTGCAAAAGGTAGGTGAACTGAATGGCTACGTTCAAACATATCAGCTCTAAAAACGCTGATTACAGCGCAGCCGAAAAATATCTGACTTTTGCCCATGACGAATTTTCTATGAAGCCCACGCTTGACGAAAACGGACGGCTCATACTCCGCGAGGATTTCAGAATTGCTACCCTCAACTGTGGCGAGGAAGATTTCGCCATAGCCTGTATGCGAGCTAACCTCCGCTACGGCAAAAACCAAAAACGCGAAGATGTGAAAAGCCACCACTACATCATTTCCTTTGACCCACGGGACGGCACAGACAACGGGCTAACCGTTGATCGCGCACAGCAGTTAGGCGAGGAATTTTGCAAAACGCATTTTCGCGGACACCAAGCACTTGTCTGTACCCACCCCGATGGGCATAACCACAGCAGCAATATCCACGTTCACATCGTTATCAATTCTCTGCGGATAGAGGAAGTACCCTTGCTCCCGTACATGGACAGACCCGCCGATACACGGCAAGGTTGCAAGCACCGGTGTACGGACGCGGCTATGGAATATTTCAAATCCGAAGTGATGGAAATGTGCCACCGCGAAAACCTCTATCAGATTGATCTGCTCCACGGAAGCGCAAACCGTGTTACCGAGCGTGAGTATTGGGCGCAGAAAAAGGACAAGCCGCCCTTGACGAGCGAAACGCAGAAATCACCGCCGCAGGGCTGACACCGCGCACCACAAAATTTGAAACCGATAAGGAGAAGTTACGGCAGACGCTACGCAAGGCACTTGATACCGCTACCACCTTTGAGCAATTTTCCGCTTTGCTTTTGCGGCAAGGGATAACCGTCAAAGAGAGCCGAGGGCGTTTGTCTTATCTCACACCCGACCGTACCAAGCCTATCACAGCGCGAAAGTTAGGTGATGATTTTGACCGCGCCGCCGTTCTTGCCCGTTTGGAGCAAAACGCACATAGGGTTGTCGAGGAACGCGCCGCAGCACTCAAAAGCGAAAAGGCACAGACCGCACCGCAACAGCCACGTAGCGTGATCGGACGTTTGAGAGAAGCCGAGAAAGCAGCCAAGCAGCCGAAGATCAGCACCAACCTGAAGCGGATGATTGACATTGACGCTCTTATTGAAGAAGGCAAAAGCAATGCGCTGATTCAATGGGCGAAGGTGCAGAACCTCAAACAAATGGCTATCGCCCACAATCTCTATCACGAGGGTTATCTTTCGCTTGATGAATTGGATAATGCCGTAGATACGGCGCAGACCGCTATGCAGAAAAGCTACGCCGAGCATAAAGCCTTTAAGCCCAAAATTGACGAAAAGAAAGAATTACGGGAATGGATACTCAAATATGCAAAAACGCGGGATGTGCGAAATGAGTACAAGGCACAAAAGACCGACAAGAAGAAAGCTGCCTACCGCACCGCACACAAAGATGATTTTGTGATAGCCGATGCCTGCACCCGGTTCTTCAAAGCCCATGGCATTACAAAATTGCCGTCCCGTGAGACACTACAGAAAGAAATTTATGCGCTGACCTCACAGGAGAACGAAGCCTACAACGTATATCGCGCCGATAAAGCACGTTTCGATGAACTCAATACAATGCAAAAAACGATAACGGAGATATTGAGCACACCGAAGCAAGAGAAAACGAAAAAGAAAGAACAGGAGCTTGAATGATGGATTTTAGAACCAACCGAAATTTTGTAAACAACGGTTCAAAGTGGTGGCGGACAAAATGTCCACGACCAAAAGTAAAATCAAGTGGACAAAATGACCACTTGATTTTTGAGAAAACAGGAGAGGCAAAAAAGAAGTGTTCAAAACTGCACTGTAACGTCTTTTATGCTCCAAGCCGCATATACCCTACCTCTCATACTACCGACAAGAAAAACGGCTCTTACAAAGGGATATATGCCCCAAAATCCACCCTAATTCATACACTTTTCAAGCCGCCCGACAGACGGGGATGGAACAAGCCGTTACACCCCTGCCACGGAAACGAGGTGATCGCCTATTGCTGAATATATGAACGGACAAACAAAATTACCGCCGTATCTGCCATATCCGCGCTTTCTGCTCGGTATGGACTTAACGCACACCGCCAAGCTGCTGTACGCCTTACTGCTTGACCGTGCCAATCTCTCCCGGGCGAACGATTGGGTGGACGAGCAAGGCAGAACGTATCTGATCTTTCCCATAGAGAAGATTTCCGAAGCTCTTGATAAAAGCCGTATGACCGTCAAGAACGCTCTAAACGAGCTGACAGCGGCAGGGCTGATCGAAAGACAGCGGCAGGGATTTTCTTCTCCGAACCGCATTTACGTTCTGATACCCGATGGACAGGAAATTGTCCTTATGAGGGATAAAAAACTGTCCCTCATAAGTAAAGAAAACTGTCCTACTGATGGACAGAAAATTGTCCCTATGACGGACAGAAAACTGTCCCCTAATAACTTGAGTAGTAATAACTTGAATATGAATCACTTGAGTAGAGAGAGTACTCCGCGCACCGCCTACGGCAGATATGAGAATGTATTTTTGACAGAAACGGAGCAATCCGAACTGAAAGCCGAACTGTCCGACAAGTGGAATTACTACATCGAGCGTTTATCGGAGTATATCGCGTCGAAAGGCGCGAAATACGCAAGCCACGCCGTTACCATCCGAAAATGGGCGGCAGAGGATAACGCCAAGAACAAACAAAACAAATTAACCGCACTAACCTGCAAGGAGGGTACAAGCCTATGAGTAATATTTATCAAGAATACGCCGTTAAGTTGGCAGAAGCCACACCACAGCCCGAAGATTACACGGGCGAGGACGGTCTGCTCTATTGCGGCAAGTGCTGTACACCGAAACAACGGTATTTTCCCGAAGGTCTGAAAACCTTGGGGATTGACCGCCACCGCATTGACTGTGAGTGTGAAAAAACCAGGCGTTTGGAGCGCGAAGCCGCCGAGCAACGCAGAAAACATCTTGATACCGTCGAAGACCTCAAACGCCGTTGCTTTTCTACCGAGCGAATGGCAACGTGGAATTTTGAAAACGACAACGGCAATATGCCGCAAATGGAATACGCCCGCCGATACGTTGAGCATTGGGACAAGGTAAAAGCGGACAATATTGGCTACTACTTATGGGGCGATACCGACAGCGGAAAAAGCTATCTCGCCGCCTGTATTGCCAACGGTCTGATCGAGAAAGAAATTTCCGTCCGTATGACCAATTTTACCACAATACTCAATGACCTCGGCGCGAGTTTCGAGGGGCGAAACGAATATATCGATCGTTTGTGCCGTTTTCCTCTGCTCATTATTGACGATCTCGGAACGGAGCGAGGAACGGAATACGCCCTGGAACACGTTTACAACGTCATCGACAGCCGATACCGAAGCGGTAAGCCCTTGATACTCACAGCAAATATCAGCCCAGATGTCTTGAACAATCCACCCGATATAGCCCACGCCCGTATCTACAGCCGCATACTTGAAATGTGCGTCCCGATACACGTTACGGGCATACAGAACCGAAAGCAGACCGCACAGCGCAAAATGGAAACGCTGAAAAATATGATGAACGATTAACGATTGAAAGGATATTGCCTATGGTAAAAAACAAGAGAAATACACACACCGACCTTTATGACCTCTGCTCCTGTTATGAGCCGATAGAAATGCCGCCCGAAGGCACATTCGATACATTCAAAGAACCCGAATCTACGCTTGAAAATACGTCGTTCTATGCCACCGAGGAAGACGGCAAGCTATACTTCTATTGCGGCAAAACGAAAATCGAAGTCATTGAACATTTTGCGGACAACGGCAAGGCACTCAACACGCTCGTCGAGGATGTGATTACCTATACTGCACACAAAGACGTAAAAAGTTCACGAATGAATTAACGGATTCGTATTGAAGAAAACCCACGTTTATGATATAATGTATTACAGTGGAAAAGTATTGTAAGCGTGGGTTCGTTTCAAGAGAAAATCACTACGTGATATTCTCAACAGGAGGATTTTAATGAAACAACCGTACAATACCGCACTATATATGAGACTCAGCCGCGACGACGAAAATTACGGCGACAGCGTATCCATCGAAACGCAAAGAACCATTCTCAGACAGTTCGCAAAAGAAAATCAGCTCCACGTTATCGACGAGTATATCGATGCCACTGATATAATAGGACTAAAGCAAAACCCGACAAACGGGCGTCGCTTTAGTCCTATTTTTTTCGTTTATCGGGCATTTTCGGCATAAATTGACGAAGTGCTACTTCAAAAGCAAAGGAGGAAAACTGAATATGG
>JAFUOH010000008.1 GCA_017482055.1 Clostridia bacterium | reverse complement strand
GGCATTGAAATCGAGCTTGCCTTGCGTGACGAGTTGGAGAAGCTGCTGACCTGCCTTGAAACGGTGGATGCGGCTTCTTAACCCCCGAAATTGTAAACAATTTTCAAAAATATTTAGTCCTTACTTGACAGCGGCTGATGAAGGCATAACGGGAACGTGTATGAACAAGCGCGATGAATTCAAGCGGCTCATCAAGGATTGCACACTTGGGCGAATAGATAGGGTTTACGTTAAGAGCGTTTCGCGTTTTGCGAGAAACTCGCTTGAGTGTCTTGAGACTATACGAAAACTGAAAGAGTGCGGTGTCAGCGTTGTTTTTGAAAACGATAACGTTGATACTAAAACGATGAACTCCGAACTCATCCTTTACGTTAAGAGTGCATTTGCTCAAAGCGAAGCACTTGCAGGCTCTCGCAGAGTGTCCACCGCGTACAGAATGAAAATGGAAAACGGAACATTCTTTACTTACAATGCTCCGTTTGGGTATCGTTTGGAAAATCAAAGGCTTGTTATCGAGCCGAGCGAAGCGGAGACCGTAAAACGAATCTTCAGCTTGTATTTAGCGGGTAATGGAATTAACACCATAGCCGCAATTATGAATAGGGAAGTAGTTGCAGGTAAAACGCATTGGTCACCCACGATGATAAAGTACCTTCTCACAAATGAGAAGTATATCGGGGATAGTATGATGCAGAAAACCTACACTCCGCAGGTCTTTCCACTTCGTAATATCCCCAACAAAGGAGAGCTTGATAAATACTACGCGGAGGACACACACGCTCCTATTATAAATAAGGAAGATTTTGAAACGGTTCAGCGGATTTTACAGAGCAGGGGCGAGCTGATCAAGACGCAAGCGACAAAACGGTTGCTAACAAAGATGCTTGTCTGTGATGAGTGTGGTTGGTCATACAAACACAAAGTTCAGAGCAACGTTGATTATTGGATCTGCTCAAGAAAAGGAAACGCCGGGTTTGAGTGTTCGGGACCAAACATTCCCGAGCAGGCTGTGTTCGATGCTTTCATTCGAGTATATAACAAGCTTCGTTATTTTGAAAAAGAAGTTCTTGACTCCGCACTTTCGATGATGAGCGATCTGAGAACGAGATTGATTACGGAGAACGATGAAATCCGTGAGATCGACATTGAGGTTGCAAAGCTCTGTGAGCAGAACAACCGATACGAAAGATACCGTGAGAAAAAGATAATGGACGATGTTTCCTATATGGAGCAGACCGACAGATTGAAAGCGAGACTAACCCAACTGAGAAGTCGCAGGTTAAAGCTGTTGAGTGAGAATGAAAATGAGCAGATGATCGAGCAGCTTAAAATGCTCAAGGAGATCATTCAAGATTATCCAAAGGCAATAGTCGAGTTCGATGAAACACTCTTTACTTCAATCGTTAGCAAAATCAAGGTTTGTCACGATGGAACGCTGATCTTTGAATTGAAAGGTCAGCTCTCATTAAAAGAAAGAATCGAGGTGAGCAGGAAATGTGCATAAGAACAATTCCGTATGGATATGTGGTCGAAAGCGGAGCAAAGGTCATAGTTGCGGATGAAGCAACAGTTATTACCGAAGTTTTTGAACGTTACTGCTCGGGAGAAACCTTCAAGCAAATTGCCGATTCACTTACGGAACGCGCAATAAAGTTCTTTGAAAGTAATTCTTCTTGGAACAAGAACAACATCGCCCGAATGATAGACGATGCACGGTATCTTGGGAACGAGGAATATCCCCCGATCATTTCAGCCGAGTTGTATTCAAAGGTTAAGACTTGCAGGGAAAGAAGAAGCGCAAAGAAAGCGGAACTTCCTTCCGCAGCAAAGCTCATCAAGGACAAGCTTGTATGCGGTCAATGCGGCAAGCACTTCGCGCGGAAAAGCAAATGGAAAACACGAGAGAAGTGGATATGTTCAAGTGGGTGTAAATGCTCGGTGTATCTTGACGATAAAACGATCATCGACAACATCAATTCGGTACTCTCAAATCCCGTAATGGCAAATTTGCAGAGAAGAAACAGATCCGGCTATCATCCCGATTCTGATATTACAAGACTAACCAATGAAGTCAATCGAATGATGGAGCAGAGCAAAGTTGAGTTCAAAACGATAGCCAACTCTATATTGGAATGTGCTTCAGCAAAATTCGATTGTTGCAGCGTAGGAGAGAATGATGAGCTAACGCAAGTTATCTTGGAAATGTACTCAGAGTCTCAAACAGAAAAAGGGCTCGACGAAGATCTGATTGCTCAAACAGTAGATGAGATCGTCGTAGATGAAAACGGAAAAATAACGCTCCGAATCAAAAGTGGAGCTGAAATCAAAGGAGATATATAAAATGAAGAAAGTTTGTATTTATTGCAGAGTAAACTCCCCCGAGCAGGCAGAAGGAACTGCCGAAAGAATGGCAAAGCAGATCGAAAGATGCCGGAATGTTGCTGACTTACATAACTTCACCGTTGTTGATGAAATGAGAGATTTTTGTGGACACAGCATGGAAGAAGTGAACCGCAGACGAGCACTCAATGAGATGATTGCAAAGGCTCGTCGCGGTGAATTTAACTCTGTTGTTATTCCTTCTCTCAAGGTTCTTTCTCTTGATGCTGATGTTGCCCACGTTGTATACGAGAAGATCAAAGAGACCGGGGTTGAAGTTATTTCTGCCAATGAAGGAGAAGTAAAAAATGAAGTAATGGAAATGTTAAAGGAGGCGGCACACTATGGACGGATGTTTAGCGAGAACGATAACTAAAATTGAAGCCAACCCTCTGCTTGTCAGAGGGAAAAGTGATTTTCGCATTGTGCGAGTCGCCGCTTACTGTCGTGTATCTACCGATGATGAAGATCAGCTCAACAGTTACCAAGCGCAGATCGCCTACTATACCGACGCGATTGCAAAACGCCCTAACAGTACATTCGCAGGAATATATGCTGATGAGGGCATAACGGGAACATCGACTAAAAAGAGAAAGGACTTCCTTCGCCTTATGAGAGATTGTGAGCGCGGAAAGGTTGACTACATCTTAACCAAGTCTATATCCCGTTTTGCAAGAAACACGGTCGATAGTTTGAGTTGGGTTCGTAAGCTCCGCGCTATGGGAATTGGAGTGTACTTTGAGGAACAAGCCATTGACTCATTAAAAGCAGAAAATGAAACGTTGATCGGTTTGTTCAGCGTTATTGCGCAATCCGAAAGCGAAAACATCGCTGCCAACGTAAGATGGGGTATCAGACAGAGTATGAAAAGTGGAACCTATTGTACGAACTTTTCGTGCTTTGGATACCGCAGAGGTGATGACGGTTTTCCCGTGATTGTTCCCGAAGAAGCGGAAGTAGTAAGAACCATTTTCAAACTTTTTCTTGATGGAAAGAGCATACAAATGATCTGCCGCTATCTTGCGGAGAACGAAATCAAGACCTACACGGGAAAAACCGATTGGAATCAAAGAACTGTCCGAGATATTATTACGAATGAGAAGTATGTAGGAGATCTTCTTCTCCAAAAGACTTATATCGAAGACACGATCACAAAGAAAACGAAAAAGAACAACGGTGAGTTTGCCAAGTATCTTATAAGCAACAATCACCCTGCCATTGTAGATAGGGATACTTTCAATATGGCACAAGCTGAGCTTGCAGGCAGAACCAATAAGAGAAAGAAATCCGAGCTTGGTATTACCGAGCAGGGAAAGTATAGTGCAAAATATGCGTTGACCGATGTTCTTGTCTGCGGTTGTTGTGGTTCTCATTACCGCAGAACCGGAAAGAACGTAAAAGGCGAGGTTCAGCACGTTTGGCGTTGTCTCGGACGAATTGAGCATCGTTGCAAAGAAGCGGTTGGAATGGAAGAAAAGAAGCTCCACGCGGCTATATGCAGATGCCTTTCCGATATGATGGAGTGCAGGGAAGAAGTTATAAATCTTTGCCGCACTAATTTGCAATTTGCACTTACGGGAGATACAAAGGTTCTTGATGCCTATGCAATCGAAAATCAGATCCGCACACACCAAGATGAAATCGACCTATTAATGGAGAAAGAAGAAACTACGCAGGGAGATCCCGAAAGATACGAAAAGGCTATTGTCGGCTTATATGAAAAAATCGGAGTCCTTCGTGAGCAACTGCGTTTGGCGAAAGAGCAAGCTGCAACAAACGAAAGCATCCAATCTGAAATCGAAAGGTTTATGAAAACGATCCAAGAGTATAGTGGAGATAGTTTTACTGAGTATGATGATACGGTTGTGAGACGTTTGGTGGAGTGCATCAAAGTATCCCCGGATAGAACGATTGAGATCATTCTGAAAGGTGGAATCCACGGCAAAGAAAAAGTGTGAATTCTTTTTAAACATTTGAAAATTCTATTGACTTTCTTTTTCAACTGTGCTATAATCAATGTGTTAAAGAAAAACCCCTCATGAACGTGCGAAACCTCAAAGGTTCGAAATTGTTGGGGGGAGCCATTTAGCCTGACAAAGTAAATTTGTCAGGCTATTTTCATATTATCAAAGGTGCAACTGAATATAGAAAAACTAATTACTAAAAAACGAAATACTGACGTTATGAATACCGCTTCGCTTCCTTCCAAGGAAATACGATCCCCGGCAGTTCTGTCGCATGAATCGAAAGAAATGGAAGCGAATTACGAAAGAGAAGCCTACCGTGAGCTTACAAAAGATAACATTGACTATGGAATGCTCTACACCGATATGACGAATACCAACGCGACCGATGTACGGAGTATATCGGTCGCGCAGCAGTTATGCCACACAGAAATTTACAGATGGCAAGCTATTTGAGAGGAATTGGAGAACGCCACAAAAAATAAATGTGTATTGACACTTGACCTGCTTGCCAAGAGAATTACTTTCCATATACGGCGGGAAATTTTCATAAAATCTTTCGAACGTACGTACTCATTTGATCGGTAACCGATCGCAAATGTTTATCCGTATATATTTGCAGATTTGCAATGTAAAACCTAGATGCTGTCATTATATCGAACTAAATAGTTACATATTTTTTCGTGTTTGGTTTCGAAACACAACTGAAAGCAGTCTAAAAATCGGTCGGATTTTGGATTCTCTATTGACTATAACAAAGATGTTTGATACAATACTACTTGATTTGTGTGCCAATTGCAAAGAAGAAAGGATATAAAACAATGAAAGAGTACATTGAAAGATTTGCAAGCAAGAAATTCGGTATTTATAACCATTTCTTATTCGGTCAGCCGGGCGCGCCTGCGTACGGAGATATGAGCCGCGAGGAAGAAACTCGAGAGTGGAAGCGCCGCACCGAGGCGTTTGACCCGGAGATGATTGCCTATGAGTTAAACAAAATAGGTGCAGGGTACTATTTCATCACTCTTATGCAAGGATTCCGCTTTATGCTTGCACCGAACAGCACTTTCGACAGATTGTGCGGTTTTGTCCCGGGCGAAGCTTGCTCCGAAAGAGATATAGTCGCCGAGTTTATACCTGCTCTTGATAAATACGGTATTGACCTCTGCCTGTATTTCACCGGTGACGGTCCATACCGTGACATCGGATGCAACTCATCTATGGGTTGTATTCACGAGAACGGTAAGATCAACCCTTGGTTTATACAAAACTGGGCATCGGTTCTTGAAGAATATGCCGTTCGCTATGGTGATAAGATAAAAGCATGGTGGATAGACGGGTGCTATGATGAAAAAATATGGAAAGGCGCGGGATATACCGATGAGCTGTTGTCGCCCTATTATGATGCGGTAAAAAAGGGTAATCCGAACGCCCTTGTTGCTGTTAACAACGGAGTGAAAAGTGAATTATACAAGTGGTACAGTAAATCGGAGCTGACGTCCGGTGAGCAGACATCGTTTACACATTTGCCGCCGTCAAAAAACGTAGACGGCGCGTTGTCGCATTTCCTCATCCCATTTGGAAGCGGAGAAGCGTGCGGTGGATGGTGTCAGAGAGGCGCGCGTATTTCCCGTGAACTGTTGAGACGTTATATAAGCCATGTAAACGAAATAGGCGGAGTGGTGACCGTCGACATATTCATTGACGATGAGGGCAGGCTTGACGGGGAACAGCTTGAGCTGTTGGCGGATTTGATGAAATAAATTCCCGCAAAAAGAAGTTTTACAAAGTTATGAAATAATACATCTTCGACGTTAGCGGCGCAGACGGTGGGATTACCATCGGATACATTTATTAACAACGCAGGATCTTTTGACAGACATGACTCGAAACTATTGACCGATATACTCCTTGATCAACATATAAGCAATAAAGGGACTGTCATAACTACTTTTTCTTTATTTGCAACACTCCCTTTATACTTCACTTTTTATAAAATACGCAAAAAACAGCATAAAATCTTGAAAAGCGTTTGCTTTTGTGATATACTGATGTCAGAAGATGTTAGGAGGTGATCAAATGAATACGGAGCATGACTATTATGTAGAGTCTGAAAATGAGGAGCTGAAAAACGGCAGCATAGAATTGCTGTACACCTATCACAAGTGCGAAGGAAACCTGATTTTTCCCCACATTCACGAGTCGATAGAATTTCTGTATATCTTGAACGGAGAGTTTCTCATTTATGCCGACAGGTCTAAGTACTATCTAAAGCCCGGAGACCTTATCATGCTGCGCTCCAATACGATCCACCGCACATATTCGATGTCAAGCGGCTTCTCTCACTACTTCGTTATGAAGATCAAGCCATTCGTACTCCTTTCCCTCTCCGGAGGCAACAATGGATACGCATATATTATGCGCTTCATACTTCTGTTTTTGAAATCAATTTGTCTCAATGCTGGCTTCCACTCGGGGCGCGGCGTGAAAATATGAATTATTTGCACAAATATTCTTGCTGTCATCTTTGCCGAAGATGTTGAGAAGGAAACATTAATCTGTGTTATAATGAGCTTGAAATGGATCAAAGCATTATTCTAAAATTTTATTTAAAAGGAGATACGACAATGAAAAAAGACGAGCGTTTTCATTACTTCTTGCGGCAGTTTTGACTGTCACGAGTTTGCCCGCTGCAGTTAGCGCATCCACCACGGTCACGACTACGGAAGTAGCGAATTTTCCGGGTGAAGCGAGTGTAGGCTATACAAGCGGTGCCGTTGTTACCACTAAAGCCGAAGTGAAGGACGGCGATGTGACGAATGGATATATTACGGTTGACAGGCGTGATTGGAGAGAAGAATCAAATGGCACATATTCTGCTAATGATGTTCTCTTCATCATAGCGCCCGGCAATGAGAGCTTCGATGAAGATTATAAATATTTTGTTTCGTTTGACTACCGTCTACATGCGGTACCGCTCAAGAAAACAGGCGGTGGAATAGAGAAATTTGATCAATACATTCGTTGCCGTCCCGGAAACGTATATGTTGGACAGGATGAAAGCCTCAATCCCAATCTTGATCTTAGCAAATTTAACGAAAAAACAGTATCCTTTAACGGCAGTGATGTATCCGGCAAGGATTTCATGTTTAAATTTGTTGCCCAAAGCGGACAACGACCTTGAGATTACATATACAGTGGAGACGGTTACGAATCCGGTGTATACAGCTTCACGGCTGATTTAAGATTCCCCTCCTACTATTATGTTGACCAGACGGGTGGCAAGGTAGAATATAACCTGCACAGCACGACCGTGAACTTTACTCTTACCGACAGCGACAAAAATACTACGGTCGTTCCCGTTGCGGCAGATGACATTTCATCGGTTTGGGGAGGTATTGAAGCGTTGATCACCGTTCCGATGGGATCCACTCTTACAGGCGTTGAGGTGGTCACAACACCGAATGCTAACTACGTTGCCCTGGAATCGGAGGACAACCGGATCGAAACCAATTATAATGTTTCCAATCTCAACAACACCATCGACATAAAGAATCCCAAGCTCACCCTCACCTCTTATCCCGAGATCGATGCAGACGAAGATGCGGTGGAGACCAACTACCTCGACTGTGTTACAGTATACTACGGCAACGCCAAGGCTCCCGAGATAACGACCGCTCCCGAGGGCGGCTATGACGGACATCTGCTCATTGGGGAACGTACGAACGGAAACGATAAATACGTTGCCTTTAATGTTAACGCCCCTGCTGTTGCAGGCAGAACCTACTATGTAAGCTTTAACGTAAGCACCGATGTAAATGAACTTAAGATAAGACTGATCTACAACGCACAGACCAATGAAGCATTGACTGGTACTGCTCCCGACGGCTCTGACATCGGTAAGGCTGAATACACGGGCGGTCTTAACAATAACTATCTCATTAATGGGCCCGACAACACAGTGAGATACGAGTGGTACGGTGAACAGGATGCCAATGACGTCTATACCGGTCGTGAACTGGTGCAGTATGCTATCATCAACACCGAGCAGTCTTTCGAGGGTTATTTCACTCCCACAGCTTCGGCAAAAAATATCATATTCTATTTCAATCGCGGCATAGGTGCCGCCAATACTCCGACGACAACGGTAAGACCTGGACTGAGTCCGAGACAGGCACATGGGAGATGGAGGGCAACGAGAGCGAAGAATGGTTCGCCGAGAGTAAAATACTCCAGTGTGCCGACGGTACTCTGCGCAAAGTCGAGCATGCAGTTCTGCCGCGACCCCTATGCCGAAAATGATACCACCTATTATATGGTTTGGGTTAATACCGCACAGGAGGAGGGAACAAGCGGTGCGGGCGCTACCATGACCCGCGGACGTCTGTCCCTTGCCAAGACCACCGACGGAAAGAACCGGGATTACATCGGCGACCTCTGGCATTGGCGCATGAACTACAAGTATATCAATATAGTGGCGCACGTGGTTGACCCCTTCATTGCGGCAACTAATGTTTACTATGCTAAGCCCGATACTATCGTCGGCTTTGAGCAAGGGGATTCAGACCTGTTGTTATCATACAGAAGTTAAACTGCGGCATGACGACTTTCCACATGAATCTGCGGTGATGCTTGAAAAATACGCACTATTGATAAAAGCCGATTGCTCGATTGCATATCCACAATACACGGCATATAACCGCGCCTGGCGCTGTAGTTATTGAGTTTTGGGCATAAGAAAACCGCTGTCCGTGAAGATAGCGGTTTAGTTATTCATCATCATCGTCCATATCGGAAATATAAACATCAAGGTCTTGAAATGATTGATCAGGACGCAAACCTAAAAATTCTTTGAGCATTTCTGTTTGTACTTCGAGACTTCCATCGAGCACAAATCTTACGCTTTCAGCCATATCAGCATCCCCTCCTTTTCTGCCCTGGCAATAAATTTTGACACTGCGCTATCGTATTCTTTAATGGTTCCGTGTTTAACGTTTTTCTTAATACAGCGGAAATACTCTGTACGCAATACCATACTTCGATTCCACCGTTGTTTTTTATGATGCTCATAGACTTAATATTATCGGTTTTAAGCATCGTTTGAATATCATTTGTCGAAAAACTACTGTTTCGCGGATGATTGTGCATGATAAACAAGTTGCGCCGAGAGTTCAACATACTGACCGACTCCTTGGATTTAAATTCGATAATGTCATTTTCGCCAAAGTTTATAGATTTTTCAGCAAAATCGCCGGAGAATATAAACGCCACTTCTTTTCCATCGTTGGCATCACGAGCGAGTGCGAGCAGTTGTTTGTGCTGTTCCATTATGTATTTGCATTGCTCTTCGGTATAACCGACTATCATCGCTTTGGGAATGCCCTCAATCGCCGAATGCGTAATCGGAGTGATAGATTTGATCAGTTCACCCGATTCTGCGACTTTCGACCGAATTGTATACCGTCCCGCACCCACATTGCCGAGCCCGTCTATAGTCACACGTTCGCGCTGCTCACGCAGTCCCATCGACTTCGAAAAGCGGGTGTATTCTCGGCTCAGAGCGCGATACGATGCACGTTCAAGGATAGTATATCGTCCTCGTCCGCTCCGCCGTCCTCCAATGCCTTAATACTCGCTCTGCGCGCTCTCATGGTGCGCTCTAACTCACGCTTACGCTGTGTGGCTTGAGGATGGCGAGCTTCGTACTGCTTATGCTTCGACTTGACGCCAATTGCGGCGAATATGAACGAATTATGAACTCAAAATGATAAATTTTTGTTAATAATCAGGAAAATTTATAATGTAGAGGCAAATTGTCTCTACATTATATTTTCAAAACGCAACTTTGCCTATAGAATATAAATTGTATAGATTATTTCTTACTGAGGTGAAATATTATGATAGATTATGTTTCTATGGGTAAACGTGTTCGAAAATTCCGTGAGGCGAAGGGCTTGACACAAAGCGATCTTGCATACAGGATTCAAAAGTCCAATACCACCATAAGTCATATTGAGGGCGGTAAGGCAAAGCCCGAGCTCAACACTGTGGTGGATATCGCCAATGAGCTGGGCGTAACCACCGATATGCTGCTTTGCGAGAGTCTTGACCATTCAATGAAGGCTTACGGCTCAGAGCTTAACGACATTTTTGAAAAATGTTCCATTGATGAGATGCGGCTCATAAGCGAGATCGTTCCGCCTCTCGTGAAGTCATTCAGAGGTATTACAACGGAGAAATTTCTTAAAGATCTGAGCTTTAAGGAGGTGAAGTAAGTTGTTTGCGTTATCATTTTACATGTGTGCGCTGGATACAGAGGCAAAGCGAAACAAGTTAGAGGTGATATATACGACTTATCTTGATACAATGTCAAAAGCCGCACATAAATATGTCGGTATGTATCAGATGGATGAAGATATAGTTCATGAAGCGATAATGAAGCTGATAGACAACCTCGATAAAATTGATCTTGATAACGAATTATCCACCGGATGCTATGTGCGTATCGTCACGGAATGCTGCGCAAAGGATTGGCTGCGCAGGGAGAAGCATTATCAAACGGATAATCTGGACGATTACGATTATATGGTGGACACAGGCGAGCCGTTGCCGCTGGATTTGGTGGTGTCGGATGAGGCGTATGCATATTTGGTGAACTGCATAAGATCACTCAAAGATACATATCGAAGCGCATGTGAGCTTAAATATGTGGTCGAGCTTAAAGAACGTGAAATTGCCGATGTGCTTGGAATTTCCGAAAAGAATGTCAGCGTACGAATATACAGAGGGCGAATGATACTGAAAAAGATGCTGGAGGAGATGAAAAAATGAGCAAGAATTTAAGAGATGAAGCTGTATTTGATACCATTCTCGCACAGGCATTTCGCGATGCTGCCGAAGCAGATTTTAAGGAAGAGAAGAACGGCGCAGAGCCGATCAAATTGACGGCGGCACAGCTAAAGGAGGAACGCAAGGCGTACGAGCGATACGAGAAGAAAAACAGAAGCGGTGTCAAGCGTTTTACGGGAATGCACAAAGCGGTGGCGTGCATACTGCTTGTATGCACGATAGGCTTTGCCGCGATGTTCGCAATCCCCCCCGTACGTGCCGCCATAGTCGGAGCGGTCGTGGAGTTTTTTACGGAGTATATGTCTCTGGATTTTGGTGATAGCGATGGTGATGCGATTACAGTTGGGGAGCATAAATTTGATTATATCCCGGACGGATTCGTAATGATCGATTCGGTTGAAAACAAAATTGCAAATAAATACACTTTCGAGAATAAGGATACAAATGAATCATTTATAATTAGGTTTACAACTGAAAACATAAGCGGATCAAATTATGATTTTAAAAATACCGAATATGAAAAATTGGATATTAACGGTTATTCTGCATGTTTAATAAAATCAGGTGCGGATTTGGTAACTGCTATCGTATTTAATACAAATTCTAACGTAATTACTGTATCTGGGACAATATCCGAAAAAGAAATAATAAAAATTGCGGAAAAAATTTCATAAAACTGTAGTAAAAATCCTTTTGGTATCGTTATTATATTGTAATACAACATAGAAAGGATTTTTACCATGAAACTTAAAAAGGTTTTGGCACTATTATTTTGCTTGCTGTTTATAGCAAGTTTAGGACTTACCTCTGTATCGGCATCAAGTATAACGCCTCGTTGGACAAATACATTTGAAGTAACTATGTCACACGATAATGTTGACGGGTATGCTTGCTGTTATGTTTATATAAAAGCTTACGAGGGGACAGATAAAATCGACAATGTAAACATAAAACTTTACAGATCGGTTGGCTCTGTTCTGATAATAGAAGAGAGTTGGGAAAACCTGTCGGTTGCCGGAGATGAATTCGAATTTTACGATGAAGTCGCGGATGTGCCCACCGGTTATGCTTACCGCTTACAAGTTACCGCAGACGTACACAGATACGGTGTTGTAGAATCTCTCGACCTTTACCATGATGTCTACTATGATTGATCGCTCACTAATATCTCATTCAACTCTAAGGAGGCAGTAGTATTATGGAAGCTTCACCACAGTTGAGCAGTGATGATTATCGATATATCCATTTGTCGCTTTTGCATTTGGGTGTGGTGCGCTGGACTAAATCGTCTCTGCGCTTGGAACGTGCCATTATATTTGCAATGTCTAATCGACTCATTCCCCGTCGTTCGGTTTCATCCTTGTATGCGGAACTGAATAAGGACGATAACTGCACCGAGTCCGCTATCGAGCGTTCGCTGCGGTATGTCGTTCGCGTACTTTGGGAGTGTGATCCGAGAAACTGCTCATGGATGTTTTATCATTCTGCGGAAGCATTGCCGTCTCCTTCGGTTTCAGAATTCCTTTGCTTGTATGTTTCGGCTTTCAAGCGTGGTGTGATCCGTGAGTGGGTCGATTCCTTTGAGGAGCATAATGCGCAGTTGGACAAGCTTGAAAAAGGGAATATTGATTATTTGCTGAGTCATATGTAACCGGTACATAAGAACAACAGGGCATGGGTGCATACCGCACTCATGCCCTGTGTGCTATTTATATTGTACATTTTAAATTTTTTATACGAATGCCGTCACGCCGCGCCGAATACCGGGATATAATAAAAAGGAACCGTTCGACAGACCGAGCGGTTCCTTTCTGTATTATTTCAGTTTCTCGATGATATTTTTCATCTCTGGGAGCTTCTTTTCCATGTCGGCGACCAGAGCAAACTGGTTACGTGCGCGGTCGAGGTTGTGTCTCGGACGATGAATTTTAAAGTATACGTCCCCTTCAAGGTAATCTGTAAGGAAGCGCATGCCGCACTCCAAGGTCATCATCATGGCTCCTACGGGAAGCAGATCGACCTCCGTTTCGGTGAGGCTTCCGTTACAGCCCATCAAAAAGCCTTCGGCATATGCTTCAAACAGCGAGAGATCAAGGGTGACCTTTGAAAGATCGGTCTCGTCCTCCACTGCGGTGTTGGCGCCGAAGCGGATGGAATCCCCGAAATCATTGACGGAATAGCCGGGCATGACAGTGTCAAGGTCGATAACGCACACGGGTGCGCCTGTCACCTCGTCAAAGAGAATGTTGTTGAGCTTGGTGTCATTGTGAGTGACTCGCAGCGGCAGCTTGCCCGCCTTGTGAGCCACTTCAAGGGTATTGCAAAACTCCGCCCGCGCTTTTGCAAACTCAAGCTCTGCTGTGATCTCGCAAAGTCTGCCACAGGAGTCTTTTTCCGCTGCCTTTATGAGGTTATCATAACGCCACGGGGTGTTATGGAAGTTTTTTATGCTCTCATGGAGCTTGCAGGCAGGATAATCTGCAAGCTGCTGCTGGAAATTACCAAAGGCTTTGGCACAGTTTTTGAAATCCTCTGCGTTTTCTACCACGTCCCGTGCCACTGTGCCTTCGCAGAACTCGTACATGCGGAAATAGCTGCCCTTGTTGTCGCAGAAGAAGTTTTTGCTGTCGAGAGTGGGTACCACCGCCAGTGTACAGCGTGCAGCATCACCGCCCGATATCTTCGCTTTGTTTCTGATATGTGCGGTGACGCCGAGGATGTTTTCCATAAGCTCCTCCGGATGCGGGAACACTGTGGTGTTCATTCGCTGGAGTATATATCTGCGTTCGGCGATAACGAGGAAAGTGTCGTTTATATGCCCGTTGCCGTAGGGCTCACAGTAGGACGGGATTTCATTGAAATACGCGCCGAGGGCTTCTGCTGTGTTTATCTTACTTGTACTCATCATTGTCCACCTTATTTATTATTTAATTTATTCGGATATGTGCCGTTTGCTTTAAGCGCCGCAAGGCTCGCTACCACATGCTTGCGGTCCTCCTTGTAAGTGACGCCGTACCAGGCGTCGGAGGAGGAATAAACCCTTACAGTGCATTCGCCCGCATCCATGAGCTCCTTGACGGCGAAGGGGAGGTAATACTCTCTCTTGGGGTTGCCGTCATCGTTTGCAAGAAATCTCGCAAAGCCGTCCTTGACCTTGTCGAAGATATCGGGGGTGAAGCCCCAGCAGTTCATGGAAACGATAGAATCAAGGGGCAGGGCAACAGCCTTGCCGTCCTCGGTAAATATTGCGGTATCACCGTCACGGCTGATATTTGTCCGCTCGGTGACATCTGTAAGGTAACCGCCGCGCACATCGCATACGCCGCGGGATACGGTGCCGTTTTCGGTTAGAGTGTTTTCAAGTATGTAGCCCACCATGCAGTAGGGGGAGACCGATGCATTGACATCGGCAGTGCCGAGATGCTTTGCAAGCGACATAAACGCGCTTCTTCCGTAAAAATCGTCGGCGTTGATGACAGCAAACGGTTCGCTAATTGCATTTCTTGCGGCAAGCAGTGCATGCGCAGTGCCCCAGGGCTTTTCTCTGCCTGTGGGGACGATAGATCCATTCGGAAGATCGTCTAACCTTTGGAACACGTATTCAACCTTTACGCGAGCCTCAAAGCGTTTGCCGATAGTTTCACGGAAAAGCTGTAAGTTTTCTTCTTTGATAACGAATACGATCTTATGAAATCCGCTTTCGATGGCATCGTAAACGGAAAAGTCGATGATAAATTCTCCCGCTTCGGTAACGGGGTCGAGTTGTTTCAGCCCGCCGTATCTTGAACCAAGACCTGCGGCAAGTATGAGCAGTGTCATTTTTCTCCCCTCCATAAAAAATAGTTCTTGACATATGCGTGATTGTATTATACAATAATATCGGGCATTTGTCCATATACTATTTTGTTTTACAGGTGCACTTTTTTACCTCATTGTGTTGGGAGGACAAAATGAATTCGTGCTATTATTATGCTTTTGACGATTCTCGTCCTGCGCGTGCGATAAATACCTGCAGTCTGGCATCCGACGAATATCCTCTGATAGTCAATTGCGCGGGAAACGTGGTGACATCCTTTTCGCTGACTACCGATAACGCTCAAGGCAGAGAGGATTTTTACCTTATCTACATGCTCGGCGGAACCATGGACGTATTTTTGGAGGATGGTATACACAAGGTGGTTTCGGGAAATGTAATACTGTTTCCGCCGCATTATCATTACAGGTACATATACAAGGGCGGGGAAGAGCTGTCCTATTTATGGGTACATTTTACCGGCTCATACGCAAGCCGTTTCCTTGAAGAATGCGGGCTTGAAGTGCTTGCGGGCATCTATAACACAAGCTGTGACAATAAGATCACGGGCGGTTTTCAAAAAATGTTTGATATATTCGAATCAGGCAGCAGACTGTGGCGGCAGGAGCTTGCCTGCGCGCTCGAAGCGTTGATCTTAAAGGTCGCGGCGGCGGTGGATGTGAGCACGCGGGAGCGCGGCTTTGAAAAGTCGGTACGCTACATCCATTCCTCTTACCACAAGGATATACAGATCCCCGAGCTTGCGAAAATGGAGAATCTCAGCTATTCGGGGTATATCAAGCTGTTCAAGCGGCGTATGGGAATGCCGCCCTCGGCGTATCTTATCAAGCTGCGCATGAACGCCGCCTGCGATCTTCTTCGGAATACGGATATGAGTATAAAGCAGGTGGGAGTTTCGGTGGGATACAGCGACGCGCATTTTTTCAGCAGACTATTTAAAAAGCATACGGGAGTGTCTCCGCAAAGCTATAGGAATGCCGAATAGAAAAGCACCTGTCCAACACCGATGATTCGATGTGAGACAGGTGTTCTTATTTGGCAGTTGCGGCTTTTATGACTCGATCTCGCCCATATACCAGCCCGAAACGCCGCCTTTTTTGGCAAGGATACCATGGCTTGTTCGGCGTATTACGGATATCCTGTCGCCCGCACGAACGGGCAGCAGATAGTCGGTGCAGTCGTTCACTCGTATGATATCACCTGCACTCAGTGATGAGACATCGGCGTAGAGATAATCCACAGGAACGTACAGCCGGTGGGATGTGCGGATATGCTCGATCTCGGCAATATCGCCCGAGATGGAGAGAAAGCGTACCTCGTTGTCGCCCCAACGTACGTTTATGGAATCCGTTGAACCTTCCTGAGCAGTTTTTGCCGTGACGGTTGGAAAACCGTCGTAATATATGTATGTGATGTCATCGGGGTCACAGTCTATGGTCGGGAAGATCAGCAGATTCAACTGACCGTCGTTTTTCAGCCCACAGCCGCCGTCGATGGAGATCGTATGTGTTGCTTTATCTACTATCGGATTGGCGGAGGGGATATTTTCCGCATACAGCGTGACGGGATAATGTCCCGATACGATATAACGGCTGAAGCACTGACCTTTTTCGCGTGCTGTCGGCAAAAAACGGTCATATTTGAGCACGTTATAGGGATTGCCGATGTTTTCAGCCGTGAGATCGTCTGCGAGCTCCGTCCTTGGCAGTCCGCCGTGGACGAATATATACTTATCGGCTTCGAGCGCGGTGGGCAGACTGCGCAGAAAGTCAAATTCGGTGCTGTAACGTTCAAGAACGAGCGGCAGTGCTTCATGAAGCTCCGATTCCGTTTCGACCGTTATGCCGAGCTGACGGCACATTTCATCAAAAAGGCAGGTGCCCTTCCATTTTCTCATACCGCGCAGATAATCAAGATACGACGTGATGTTGTCGGGCTTGTCTTGAAGCGTTTCTGTAACATCAAGCCGCCACAGATCCACGTTTCCCATAAGCGCGATAGCCCTGCCCTCGCGGCACAGCTTCATAACATAGCGTAGAGTATTCAGGCTGTCAGGACCTTTTTCTATTATATCGCCCACTATGATAAGAAGATCGTCCGCCGAAAAATTTGCTGTTTCAAGCACCGAGGTGAGGTGCTGCGTGTGACCGTGGACATCGCTTGTGACAAGTATACGCCTGTTTGGCTTTGCTTCAATGTGTGCTGTTTTTGTTTTATACATCCGATGCCGTCTCCGTTTTATATTTCGCTTGATTACATTATAACATGAATCCCGCGAAAAGTCAATGTAAGATATTATTTTGAAGCATTCCGTCGGTAATATTGCAAATTATGCGCCGATGTGGTATAATGATAAAAAAGATATAAAGGGAGCATGATCATGGATATAATAAAAGGCGGTACATACAGACATTATAAGGGTAATAATTATCTTGTCATAGATATCGCCACACATTCGGAAACTCTCGAGCCAATGGTGGTATATAAGGCGCTGTACGGAGAGGGCGGAGTGTGGGTGAGACCCGCGCATATGTGGAACGAGCCGGTGGTTTATAACGGTGAGACGGTGCCGAGATTTCGTTATATCGAAGGCGAATAGAGTAAATCCGTCATAACCTGTTTTACCGTGCTTTTTCGGATAATGTGCCGAATTTTATGTGAAGCCCGCCGACCTTGTGGTTATGCGCGGTCTCATAGAGGTGCAGCTCAGCCAAAATGTTTTCGGCATAATGGGCTTCCACTTTGTTGTATTTGCCTGCTTTGCCTATTGTGAGCAGTTTCCCAACATGAGTGTATCCTATAAACGCGGGCGGCAGGTGGGTGACGATATCGTCAATATTGCGGATTACCGTGAAGCGCTCCCACCGCCGTGACAGCTCTGCACTCGGATTCCCCCACACCACCCGCGGACATCCGAACCCAAAGCCTTCGAGCGTGCGGCGCAGATCGGGACGGTTGTACCAAACATATTCGTGGCATAAAAGCGCGATCGCCGCACCGTGGGAATATCCTGTTACGATCACCTTGCCTATACCCGTATCTGCGATTCGGGCGGCTATCATCGGCTCAATATCGCGCCACGCCGAGAGGAAGCCGCGGTGAGCATACCATATGGGCTGCCCCATGCGTTTGTACGGCTTTGCGGGAAAATCGAAATTTTTTTGCCAGTCGAGCCTGCCGTTTGAGCTCTCAAAGAAAATATACAGGGTATCGCCGTCCCGACGCAGGGCGTAATTTGAAGCGGTTCCCGCCTCGGAGTATGTAATGCCGATACATTCGGTCATAAGATCATACAGTTTCATTGTGACCTCCGCTGATCCTGATATAATAGCAGTATATTCGGCGGTATCGAAAAACGCTGTATTCGGACGTGATCATGCTGCGGTCTTTACATTTATAATAAAATGTGATAAAATGAATATAATGTAATCACTATTATCAAGGAACACAGATATTTATGATAGAAAATATTAAAAGCCCGTCGGATATCAAGCATCTGACAAACAAGGAGACCGAAGCTCTCGCCGCCGAGATACGCGAGACGATAATCGGTACCGTAAGCACAAACGGCGGACATCTTGCTTCGAATCTCGGCATGGTGGAAGCGACTATCGCACTGCATCGTGTGTTTGACTCGCCTTCGGACAAAATAATATTCGATGTGGGACATCAGTGCTACACTCACAAGCTGCTGACAGGGCGCTTTGAGGCTTTTTCCACACTGCGCCGTCTCGGAGGGCTGTCCGGCTTCACAAGCCCCGCGGAAAGCGCTCACGATGCTCTTTATGAAGGACATTCGGGCACATCCGTGTCAGCGGCACTGGGAATTGCCTCTGCCAATAAGTTAAACAAAAACGGTCATTATACAGTCGCTGTGGTGGGAGACGGCTCGCTGACCAACGGCATGTTCTATGAAGCGCTCAACAACTGCGGCGAAAAAGAGCTTGACCTTATCATACTTATAAACGACAATGAAATGTCCATCTCGCCCAATGTAGGCGGGCTTCACAACTATCTTACCCGCATCCGTACAAGCAACGGCTATTTCAATTTCAAGCGCAAATTCGAAAACTGCCTGTCGGCGATACCCGTCATCGGTTGGCCGCTTGCACGCGGGCTTAAGCTGATCAAGGACGGTATCAAGCGCTTGTTTATAAAGGACACCATATTTGAGGATCTCGGTCTTATATACCTCGGACCTGTTGACGGCCACGATG
Source organism: Clostridia bacterium (assembly GCA_017482055.1). GTDB lineage: Bacteria > Bacillota > Clostridia > Oscillospirales > CAG-272 > Flemingiibacterium. The sequence goes on along the minus strand of JAFUOH010000008.1, from coordinate 152,911 downwards.
TTGAAAAGCTGACGGATGTGCTTACCGAAGCAAAAAACAAGCACCGATGCTGTGTGGTTCATATGCTCACCGAAAAGGGGCGCGGATACCGTCCCGCCGAGGAAGAGCCGGACAAATATCACTCGGTCGGAATATTTGATGCCGATGAGGGTGTATGCACCGACGGGTCGGGGGATTCCTTTTCATCGCGTGTCGGCGATATTTTGTGTGATATCGCAAAGCGGGACGAAAAGCTCTGCGCCATCACGGCGGCAATGTGTGACGGAACGGGGCTTACGCGTTTCGCATCCGAATATCCCGAGCGGTTCTTCGACGTAGGAATTGCCGAGGAGCATGCGGTTACTTTCGCGGGTGGACTTGCCGCGGCCGGTATGAAGCCCATCGTGGCGCTTTATTCCACGTTTGCCCAAAGGGTTTATGACCAGCTGCTGCATGATGTATCCATTCAAGGGCTTCCCTTGGTGCTTTTACTTGACAGATGCGGTATCGTCCCCGGTGACGGCATCACTCATCAAGGAATATTCGATTATCCCATGTTCTCTTCCATACCCGGCGTGACCGTGTATGCACCCGAGTGCTATGATGAGCTTGAGTGGGCGATAAACGAAGCTCTTAATAAGCGGCAATTGGCTGTCATAAGGTATCCCAAAGGGGGCGAACGTGCGAACTGTGCGGCGGATACGGTGTTTGCTCAGGCGGAAACGGGCGGATTTTCCTATACCGAGGGCATCTCCGATTGCGAAGCGGCGATAATCACCTACGGTAGGCTCACACAGATGGCGTGTGGTGCTGCAAAACGGCTTTGCGGCAAGCATCCCGTTGGTGTGATCAGGCTAAAGCGGATATATCCCCTTGACGCGGCGGAGCTGGATGCACTCACGCAAAAAAACAAGCTTGTCTTTATCCTCGAGGAGAGTATACGAAGCGGCGGTGTCGGTGAAAAGCTGGCGGCGGAGCTTGCCGGAGCAGGCGGAACGCGACGCGTGTATATTCACGCTGTAAACGGTTATATTCCGCACGGAGATGTGAGCGAGCTGATGAAGCTGCAGGGCTTTGATGAGGAGCAGATTGTTTGTACGATAGAAAGCGAACTTAATAAGTGTTAAATCGGATAAAATGTCACATCTTTTTAAGACGTGACATTTTATTTTGGCGAATATTACAAAAAATTAGTCGGAATGTATACATTCAAAAGCGGATTTTGACTTGACACAAGGTTGCAAATATGGTATAATCAAGCTATATCAAATGATATGTTCCGAGTAGCTTGTCCTTTTTTCAAGGCTCGGATGAGAGGTGCATAAATAATGATTGCAATTATAAATGCCGTACTGGTAATGCGTGACCACTACATCCCCGACGGCGTACTGCTTGTTGAAAACGGTCATATAGTTGATTTCGGCGAGGAGCGTTTGGTTACGATTCCCGAGGGCTGTGAAATCATTGATGCCGAGGGGCTTTACGTAGGCCCCGGATTCGTGGATATCCACACCCATGCGGGCAACAATATCTTATTCATTGACGATCCCGTCGGCGCTGCACAGGCTCATTTGACTCGCGGTACCACGACCCTGCTTCCTGCGCTGTATTTCAGCATGGATACAAAAGGATATTTAGATTCTATTGCGCTTCTCCGCGAGGCGATGAAGAAGCCCGAATGTGCCAATATCGCAGGCTTTTACATGGAAGGTCCTTACCTCAACCCGAAATTCGGATGTGAGAGAGAAAATAATCCCTGGCGCGGTCCCGTGGACCGCGAAAAGCATATGCCGATAATCGAGGCGGCAGGAGAGCTTGCACGCGTGTGGGCACTCGCTCCCGAGAGGGAGAATATCCTCGATTTTGTAATGGATGCGAAAGCCGTAAATCCCACGGCGGTATTCACCGTGGCGCACAGCGAAGCGTCTCCGCAGGAGATCGAGGCGGTCATGCCCTACGGTCTGAAGATCGGTACTCACCACACAAACGCAACGGGCGACCGCGTGAAATATCCGGAGTGCCGCGGTGTATGTGTTGACGAGGCGGTAAACTACAACCGCGAGATCTATGCTGAGCTTATCTGTGACAGCAGAGGCATTCATGTTGACCCCTACATGCTTCGCCTGGTGAGACGCATCAAGGGTGACGACCGCGTGATACTGATCTCGGACGCTTATGCCTGCGACGGCCCTATACCTCCCGGGTATGAGGGTGTTGACGACATCAATTTCGATCACGCAGGTGAGATCGCAGGCTCCAAGCTGACTCTCGATATCGCCTGCCGCAATATGATGAAGCACACGGGAGCATCTCTTGTGGATGTGTTCAAGTTCGCGTCCTACAATCCTGCCATGGCTGTCGGATTCTATGACAGAGGCGAGATCGCGAAGGGAAAGCGCGCTGACCTCGTATTTGTGGATCATAAGATGGGCGTACATTCGGTATATCTTGGGGGAGAAATAGTAAGGTGATGAAAACCGCAATAATCAACACAACTATTGTAATGGCGGATCACCTCAACCCGAATGCCGTGCTGCCTGTGTGGATGAAACGGCGCATCACAACGATTCGCTCTATACGGAGCTTATCTGCGATAAAATCGGAATACATGTACAGCCGTATATACTTCGCCTTGTGAAAAAGATAAAGGGTGACGACAAGATCATTCTTATCTCCGATTCTACCGACACCGACGGACCCATTCCCGAACGGCGAAAAAATTTGGCGATTTGAGAGGCTGTGGTCTGAAGTCATGCCTATCTTGTACTTGCGTACCACACAAGCAGTTGTATATTTGTAAATTAGCGTTACGCCGATTTGAGCTTTTTCGATCGGTTTAACCAAAAACATATAAAGGAGACAGAAAATGAGTAATTTTATTACCGATCCCGCAACAAAATTTGATTTCCAGCCCCACGAATTCGTGCCCTTTAAGGATAAGAAGGTCTGCGAATACGTTCGCAGCCTGAGCGGTAAGGATCTCGAAAAGAGAGAGCCTTGGTGGCATCCCGAATTTGAAGTAAAGGTTATGATGAACCCCCATCCCGTTCTCATTTCCACACTCTTTACTCGCCTCAAGGAAGCCAGCGAGCAGGGCAGAAGCTTCACAATGATCCTCGGTAATCCTGAGCCCGACACCTACATTCCTCTGGCTCAGCTTATCAACTACTTTAAGGTAGACTGCTCCAAGGTTCATCTTGTAGCCGAGGACGAGTGGGCAGATCAGGACGGCAATATTGCTCCCATCACCTATGAGGCGGGCTTTGCTCATTCCATGATCAAGTATCTGTACTATCAGATCGATGAAAAGCTCCGCATGCCCATGGAGAATGTTCACTTCCCCACCAATGCCAACATCAAGGATTATTCCAAGATCATCGACGATATCACCGACGGTACCGGCGCGGATATCGCATCCACCTCTCCCGGTTGGGCAGGACATATGGCATTCGTTGACCCGATTCCCGAGTTCATCGGTTCGGGTGACATCGAGGAATGGTTAAATCAGCCTGCTCAGATCGTCAAGCTCCATCCAATGACCATTATGCAGAACTCGTTAAACGGTACATTCGGTCAGTCCGGCGATATCGCAAATGTTCCCCCCTGCGCTGCAACCATCGGTCCTCTCGATGTTATGAGAGCTAAGGAGAGAATCGAGGTTCATGCACTCGCTACCTGCGGCACATTCTCCTCCTGGCAGAGAATGACCAGCCGTCTCTGCACACACGGTCCTATCACTCCCTATCTCCCCAGCACCATGCTCCAGACGAAAAAGACTCAGGTCTACATTTCCGAAGAGCTTGCCGCTCCCTTTGAATGCTGGGAAAAGGTCGGCTATTAATTATTTAGATAGCCTGAAGGCAAAACACAGCCGACGGACAGAACCATACCTGTTCGTCGGCTGAATTAATATGGGTAAATAAAGGAGATTTCCGAAAATGAACCTAATGGGTATAGATATCGGCACTACATCCGTTAAATGCGCAGTGTTCGATCAGACGCTTGCTGAAAAATATAAAAACAGCGCCGACTATACGCTTGATTCCCACGGCGATATTGTGGAGTTTGAAGCGGAGAAATATTGGGATATCGTGCGCGGCGAGATCGAGAAGGTGAAGCGCGAGCTTTCCGTGGATGCGCTCGCTGTGGATACGCAGTGTGAAACGCTGATACTCACGGATGAAAACGGTACACCTGTGCGCCCTGCCATTGTTTGGCTTGATAATCGTGCCGATGCCGAAGCTCGTGAGATTGAGATGCATTTCGGCAGAAAAAAGGTGTACGAGATCACGGGGCAGCCCGAGGTCACCGCCACTTGGCCCGCATGCAAGCTGCTTTGGGTAAAGCGCCACGAGCCGGAGGTCTGGGCTAAGACAAAGCGTGTGTTTTTGCTTGAGGACTATATCCTTTATAAGCTCACGGGACGCTTCATCACCGAAAAAACGCTCCAATCTTCCACTATATATTTCGATATCCGAAGAAGTGACTGGTGGAGTGAGATGCTCGACTTTATCGGAGTTAGACGCGAGCTGCTGCCCGAGCTTCATGACAGCGGCGTGTGCGTCGGTGAATATGACGGCATGAAGGTCGTTACGGGTGCTATGGACCAGGTTGCCGGCGCTATCGGAGCGGGTGTTGTTAAAAAAGGCATCGTCAGCGAGATGACGGGAACTACAATGGTAATATTTATGCCCTCCGACGGCATTCCCGAATATGATGAGGGCAGTATCGTCCCCTGTCACTACAACTATGATGGCAAATACTGCCTGCTTTCCTGGAGCCCTACGGCGGGAATGTCGCTAAAATGGCTGCGCAATGCACTGTTTGCCGACCATTCCTTCGCCGAGCTTGACGAGCTTGCAATGACCGTCCCGCCGGGAAGCGACGGCTTGACATTCTTACCGTATTTGTGCGGCTCCACCATGCCGAAGTACAATCCGCACGCGCGCGGCAGCTTCACGGGACTTACTACCGAGCACACGGGCGCACATTTCGTACGCAGTGTCATGGAAGCTGTGGCGTGCATGCTCAGATCGAACCTCGAATACCTCGGGCTTGATGTTTCCGAGATCCGCGCCATGGGCGGCGGCGCCAATAGCCCGCTGTGGTGTCAGATGAAGGCGGATATGACGGGAAAACGTCTCGTTACGCTTAAAAATAAAGAGACCGCATGCCTCGGTGCGGCGATACTCGCAGGCGTGGGCATTGGCGTATTCGCATCCGTTGGGGAAGCGGCGGAAAAGATTGAGGTCAGCCGCACCTATGAAAGCATGGGAGTTGACTACACCGAATGCTACGAGCGCTACAGCGAATACGACCGTGTGCTGAACATTTCCAAGTGACGGCGATACAAAGGATCGGACTGTCTGCACCGAAAGGTGCGGACAGTCCTTTTATGTTACCGCTCGTCTCCAAGCACCTCCGTCATCATCCGCGCGCCGAGACTGAAGGCATCCACGAATATTTCTTCTTCGATTACGGCAAATCGCTTGAATATCATCGAAACGCACTCCTCGTACTGATTGCGTTTTTCCTCGGAAAGACCGTCGAACAGTATTTCTTGTGCCGTGTTTATCTCCTTGCCGAGCTGTCTGTATTCATTTGATCTGTATGGATTGTGTTCTATGGGAGAGATATTTCCGTTCCATAATTCTTTTAATATACTCATTTTGATGCTCCTTTTTGTTTTTTTGGATGATATTTTTATTATAGCATAAATCTTTTCAAGATGTTAACTCTAATGAGTTAACTGTTGTAACAAAATTGTTAATTATGATGCGATGCGGCGCCATTGTGTGGTTTGAGTGGCATTTTCATTATGGCACAATATCCGCAAAGGTTTAATCTTATTCGGTTGAATTTTAAAAAACTCCAGGAATTATTTACTTGACATCTATTAATCGCTATTTACAGCAATCACTTGACAATCGCGCGCGGTTGATGTATAATAATCGTGTAAATAGTCCGTAAAGTTTAACACCACAAAAGGAGCAAACCGCAATTGAATATAGACAACATAATAAAGATCGTCCGCGAGACGGATCGCATCTTCTTCGACGAAGCACTGCGAAGCGATGTTAAGGCAAAGGGTGACTCGGACTTTGTCACACGCGCGGATGTGGGCATATCGGAGTATCTGCACAGACGACTTGTTGAGGAATACCCCGACATCGGCTTTATGTCCGAGGAAGAGGATGCCGAGTTGGACGAGAGTCGGGATTATTGGATCCTCGATCCGATCGACGGTACCACCAACTTCATGCATGGGCTTCCGTACTGCGCCGTTTCGCTGGGACTTTGCTCGGATGGCGAGGTTGTAGCGGGTGTTATCTACATACCATACACGGGAGAGCTTTTTTATGCCGTGAAAGGTCAAGGTGCGTATCTTAACGGCGAGCGCATCTTTTGCAGTGACAACGCGAGGCTGCGTGACTGCGTGGGGTTCTATGAATTCAACGCGTATTTTAAGAATAAATGTGACGCCCTCATGGACTATGCACGGAAGATATATCTTAGCTGTCAGGGACTGCGCTGTCTCGGTTCGGTGGCGGTGGAGCTTGCGTATATCGCTTGCGGACGTGCGGATGCGTTCTTTGGTATATGCGTAAAGCCCTGGGACTATGCCGCGGGGCTGATACTCATAAAGGAAGCGGGCGGCAGACTTGACCGTGTGGACGGAGAGCTGCACATTTCACAGCTTAACGTAAACATCGCGGCGGCAAACTCGGCGGTGTTTGATGAATTGTTGGGACTTTTAAACGGCTGATGACCGTATTTGGTTTATGGAAAGGATACATATCATGAGAGCAACAGAGAAGGATATCGCATTTTTGGACGGGCTGTACAGCGGTCGCAGAGCATTTTTCGGCGAGCTGCACGATCACGCAAAAACGGGAGGCACCAGTGACGGACAGCGTACACTGGAGCATTGGAAGGGCGCTATGGAAGCACTGAAGATGGATTTCGGTACGATCCTTGACCACAAGCAGGTGAGACATATGTACCTGCCCGAGTGGGAGGACGGCACCTTTATCGGCGGTACCGAGCCGGGTGCGAACATTCTCGATATCGTATGCCAAAAGCCCAATCTCCACTATAATATGATCTTTGCGGAGCCTGCGCCGCTGGAGGCGCTGCTTGAGGAGTTCCAAGAGTACAGATTCACAGGCGGTAAGGAGGGACATTTCATATATCCCGGCTTCACCACGCCTCGCTTCTGCGAGCTTATTGATGCGGTAAAGGCGCACGGCGGCTTCTTCGTGCATCCTCACCCCAAGCAGCAGTTGATCTCCGACGATCCGCTTCACTATTGGTACCGTGATGAGACGGGAATCGAGGTGTTCTACACGGGAGATGCCAACAATGGCCGTGACTATACGGCTGAGAATTATGAGCTTTGGACAACACTTCTTGCTATGGGCAAGCGCCTTTGGGCATGTGCGGGCGGCGACGGTCACGCTTGTGCCGATGACAGAGCGCTGACCACAATCTACGCCGAGGAAAAGAAGAACGCCTCGTACATTTTCCATTTGCGCGAGGGAGATTTCACCGCAGGCGCCGTTGGAATCAAGATGTGTATCGGCGACATGAAGATGGGCGGCATATGCGGCTTTGACGGCAAGCGTCTGGTGCTTTCCGTGGGCGATTTCCATGTAAGCGTGGCGGACAGCGTACACAAATACTGCGTCAAGCTCCTGTCCGACGAGGGAGAGGTATTCTCGGAGGAGGTCTCCTGCACCGAACCTGCGTATTTTGCGATCGACGTAGAGGATAAGAAGTTCTACCGTGCCGAGGTATACGATCTGAGTCGCGGCAAGCTTATTGCTCTTGGTAACCCCATCTGGAACGAGAAGTATTACGACTAAGGAGCATAGAAATGGTCGAACGAAAATCACTTGATACATTATGCGCGGTGCTTGCCGATGCCATGGGTGTCGAGCGCCCGAAGCATGCCGCAGAGCCTAACACGTGTCTTGCAGATTACATCAATACTAAGCTCGGCGGCAAAAAAGCCGACCGTATATTCATGTACAATCCCGATGCGGTGGCTCAGTGGATATATGAAAAGTATGCACCTCTTATGGAGAGGGTGATAGCTCATACCGAGTGCGCGGTGCCGTTTCGCACAGTCATGCCGTCTGTTACGCCGGTCTGCTTCGGCACGATGTATACGGGCGCACAGCCCGAGGTTCACGGTATCCGCAAATACGAGAAGCCGATCATCGCGATAGACACGCTGTATGACGCACTTATTCGTGCGGGTAAGAAGCCTGCTATCGTTGCGGACAGCGAGTGCAGCATGGGAAAGATATACCTTGGGCGTGAGATGGACTATTTCATCTACGACACCCGCGAGGAAGTAAACGCTAAGGCGGCGGAGCTTATCCTGTCCGATGAGTATGATTTTATCGCCGTATACAACGGTAACTACGACTCCGTGATGCACAAGCACGGCCCCGAAAGCAGGGAAGCTCTCGCCGAGCTTCACGCAAACTCGGAGACCTTTGCACTGTTTGATACGCTCATCGAACGCCATTGGAAGCAGCATAATACGGTTGTAGGATTTGCAATGGATCACGGCTGTCACGAGATCGACGGCGGCTGCGGCTCCCACGGCCTTGATATGGACGAGGATCTGCATATCGTACATCTATACAAGGCATATTCGGCAGAAGAATAATGAAAAGCAGGAATCGCATGTGGGTGCGGTTCCTGCTTTTGTCTACCTGCCGGACTCAAATGTATACGGCTGTTTTCTTTTGGCATCATCTATTTCGTCTGCCGACAGCTTGAATCGGCGGCGGTATTCGGTTGGGGTGAGTCCTACTGCCGACTTGAACTGCCTCATGAAATGAACGTCGTTTTTATAGCCGCACATTTCGGCGATCACTCCCACGGGATAATCTGTGCCCGACAGGAGATATTTTCCGTGATCTACGCGGGCGGTGATCACATCCGCCATCACGCTGACTCCGAAGATGCGTTTGTATAAATGTTGGAAATAGGATTCGCTCAGCCGCAACTGCTCCGCAAGCTCGGAGATCGTGTGATTTTTCTCGGGTGAGCTGTATATGCGTATTCTCAGCTCAGACAGTTTGTCGTAGTATGGATAGGAATCGGAAAGATGGGGGGCTTTTATCTTTTCGCTAATCTTGATAAGCAGGAGCTTCATATACAGACGTAAGGATTCCTCCTTATAATGATTCGCCGAGTAGCCCTCGCTGTACATGTTCTTGACAAACTGAGACAGCTGAGTGGTATCGCCGCAGGGGATCACAGTATCGAACGGAATACACAGTTCTTCTATTTCGGCTTTTTCGCTGTCCGTTATATCAAAGTGTATCCAGTCGTTTGAAAATATATCGTTTGCCGCACGGTAAAACTGAGGAGTTCCCTTATTATATAAGATCAGCGAATTCGGCAGTGTCACTGTGTCAATACCGTTTAAAGTGAACGCGGCGGGCGATTTTATTATCAGAAGCAGATAATCTCCCGAGCCGACGGGTCTGGTGATTTTGAATGTGCTGTCGTGGCAGAAATTATAGCCCACATTGTGTATCTGCATGTGCGGTACCCCTTTAAAAAGCAGAATATATCAGTATATCAGCATTATAGCATATTGAACTCAGCCTGTCAATATGGTAAAATAAATTTAATCGCAGTAAGGAGGAATACATATGAAAGCGAATATTCTCATCAATAAAAACTATGAGATCGGCAAGATAGACCGTCGTATCTACGGCTCGTTTATCGAGCAACTGGGACGTGCGGTATACGGAGGCATCTATGAGCCTACTCATCCCACCGCCGATGACTGTGGCTTCCGCCGTGATGTCATTGAGCTTGTCAAGAAGCTGAATGTACCGATCGTACGCTGGCCCGGCGGAAATTTTGTGTCGGGCTACCATTGGGAGGACGGTATCGGAGACAAGTCGAAGCGTCCTCAGCGCATGGACCTTGCATGGAATACCACCGAGCCAAACGAGGTGGGACTGGACGAGTTTCAGGAGTGGGCGAAGCGCGCCAATACAGAGGTAATGATGGCGGTGAACCTCGGTACGGGTACTCCCGACGAGGCTCGCAACTGTGTTGAATACTGTAATCTCGACACCGATACCTACTATGCAGATCTTCGCCGCAAGAACGGCTTTGAAAAGCCTTTCGGCATCAAGACCTGGTGCCTCGGCAATGAAATGGACGGCTCCTGGCAGATCTGCGCAAAAACCGCCGAGGAATACGGCAGGATCGCTGTCGAGACTGCAAAAATGATGAAGATAACCGACCCGTCCATCGAGCTTGTAGCCTGCGGAAGCTCCAATATGGGTATGAAAACCTTTGTTGATTGGGAGCTCACCGTACTTGAGCATACATATGATTACATCGACTATCTCTCGCTTCACACATATTACGGCAATGCCAAGAATGAGAGTGCCGACTTCCTCTGCAAGTGCATCGAAATGGATGAGTTTATTAAGTCGGTTGCCGCTATTTGCGATGCGGTAAAAGCCAAGAAGCGTTCTAAAAGGACTGTCAATCTCTCCTTTGATGAATGGAATGTATGGTATCACAGCAAAGGACAGAGCTTCGAGCCCTGGTGCAAGGCACCCGCACAGCTTGAGGACATCTATACCTTTGAGGATGCGCTTGTCGTGGGCGGCATGATGATGGTGCTTCAGAACAACTGTGACCGTGTAAAGATGGCGTGTCTCGCACAGCTTGTTAACGTCATTGCCCCCATTATGACAGAAAACGGCGGCAAAGCGTGGGCACAGACTATCTTTTATCCCTTCATGTATGCATCTGCATACGGTAACGGCTCCGCTATGCGTACCGTCATTGAATGCGATACCGTTGCTACGGAAAAGCATGGCGATGCACCCTGCATCGAGAGCTCTGTACTCTATAATGAAGCGGAGCATGAGATCGTAATGTATGTTCTCAACCGCTCGCTCACCGACGAGGTCGATCTTTTGCCCGTATTCGAAGATTTCGGCACATGCAAGCTTACCGAGCATGTGGAGCTTTATTGTGACGATCTCAAGGCAGTAAACGACAAGGACTGCGAGCGTGTTTCGCCCGTGAATGTGCCTGTTGGGGACGAAATAAAGTTAAAGAAGCATTCGTGGAATATGCTCAGATTTGCGCTTGAAGCGTGAATTGATGATCTGATTCAACGAGCGTTGCACCTAACCGTGATAGTGTTAGCGGAAAAATAACACAAATCGAATACATAAACAGATGACTGTCCAATTGGGTGTTGTACAGTCATCTGTTATTCTTTTAGCTTTACAAAATACGTTGGTTATGTTATAATATAAATATACAAGATTGAAACGAGAAGGATTTCCGTTTTACAAAACTGTGTGAAAAAGTCGGTCAAATCAGTGCCTATACAGAAAGAGAGCAATAAATGAATCTGAAAATCGCAATCTGTGACGATGACGCAGCTCAACGCACCTATTTACACGATATTCTTATACCATGGTCGCAGCGCAATCGCCACCTTATTGAGATCAAAGAATATGAGGGCGCTAAACAATTTCTTTTCGATTACGAGGCAGAAAAGGATTTTGACATTCTGCTTCTCGATATTGAAATGCCCGGTATGAATGGTATCGACATTGCCAAGCATGTGCGTTCGGAGAATGCTGCGGTGCAGATTATCTTTATTACAGGATTTTACGAATATTTCAGTGACGGCTTTGACGTGTCCGCGCTCCATTATCTTATCAAGCCTGTGGATGGTGCGAAGCTGTATCCGGTGCTTGACAAGGCTGCGAACAACCTTGCCTACCGCCAGCGGTCGGTGTTGATTACAACGCCGGACGTGGATATCAAGGTATCCCTCGCCGATATCTGCTATATCGAATCGGAGAATGTATACGTGAATGTTCATACGCTCCAAGGTGTATACCGGACGCGGATATCGCTCGCAAAGTTCACCGAGCAGCTGGACGGCACGTTTTTCAAGGTACACCGCTCCTATGTGGTGGCACTGAAGTATGTAAAGAGGATTTCCAGAGGTGATATTACCATGATAAACGGCGACACAGTTCCTATAAGCCGCGGTATGTACGATGCAGTTCATGCTGCGCTGATCAAGTATCTGTAAAGGAGGCGTATATGCTGCTTGACAAACTGATTGCAAAAAGAGTTGCCTCTTTCGAGAACGAGCTTCTGCAAAAGTATTACGCCGAAGTGGAGAATATGTACGACAAAATGCGTGGCTGGCGACACGACTATCGACATCACATCCAGACAATGAAGGTTCACATGGCAAACGGCGAATATGAGGAGATCGGCAGCTATCTCGATATGCTGGATAATGATCTGACCAATGTGGAGACGGTCATCAAAACCGGAAACCGTATGGCAGACGCAATACTGAACAGCAAGCTCTCTCTGGCTGCAGAACGGGAGATCAAAGTCAAGGCGGAGGCGAAAATTCCCGTGTCGCTGTCGGTATCGGAGCTCGATTTGTGTATAGTAATCGGGAATCTGCTCGACAACGCCATCGACGCCTGCTTGGAGCTGCCGGCAGGGGAACGGTTGATCCGCATTTACATGGAAATGAAGGGCAACTACCTGTATCTGGCGCTGACCAACACGGCAGGCGGACATAAGAAAAAGCATTTCCGAACAACAAAGGGCGATGGGCACGGCTTCGGTATCGCCCGTGTGGATGCCATCGTGAAAAAATACGGCGGCTATGTGACCCGCGCATCCGAAGACGGTGCATTCTCTACCGAGGTGCTGCTGCCCATGTGAATACAGCGAAAAAGTGCAATTGACATCAAAATTTCGACGTTTGACATCAAAATGCACTTTTTTCTTTTCGTATATGCTATAATCATGCCAGGGTGGTGATTATCATGAAAAATGAAAAAGAAAAACGGAAATATTCCCGTATCGGTTCTATTGTGTGGGCGCTGAAGCGGCTGTGGGGGATCGACCGCAGGTTTGTATTCTTCATCTTCGCGGCGATTCCGTTCATCGTGGCGGTACCGCTGTTCTCGTCCTATTTCACAAAGCTGCTGCTGGACGCGCTGGAGCGCGGCGCCGGTTATGCAGAGCTTGTGGGAATTGTGGTCGGATTTATGCTGGGCTTCATCATGCTCGATCATCTTCGCGCACTGCTCAACACGCGCGTCAGCTCGAGGCAGTATTATCCGTCGGATGTGTATCAGACGGAAATGCTTGCCTTCGTCCGGCACGATATGGATTACGAAAACAACGAAAAGCAGGAGTTCAAGAAAATTTACCAATACGCTCATCGGGACGCCTGCAGTGGAAACTGTGCGCTGGAGTTTCTCTGGCGTGACATCACGGATTTTCTGGTCGCACTGATCGGCATCGGTACCTATGGCTCGCTGCTGGGCGTGCTGGAGCCTGCGCTGTTTCTGATCGTGCTGGCGGTATCGACCGCGTCCTATTTCACGACGCGGTGGCAGCCGAAATATTACGAAAAGCACAAGCGGGAATTTGAAAAGGAGCAGCGGAAGCTCGGCTATCTGAAGGGACTGTCGGAAAACTTCGCCGCCGCCAAGGATATTAAGCTTTATGACATGGAGCCGTGGCTCGATGCGATGGTGAGGGACTTTCAGAGCTATGTCCTGATGTGGGAGAAAAAATGCAGCCTGCGGGGACTGCTGGCATCCGTGCTTGCGGGACTGATGAGCTTTCTGCAGAACGGTGCGGCGTATGTCTTTCTCATCGGCACACTGCTTGCCGGAGAGCTGACAGTGGGCGATTTTGTCTTCTATTTCGGTATCGTCGGCAGCATCGCGGGATTTCTGCAGGGAATCATCAAGAGTATTGCCAAATTAAGCACCCGCGCCGAGAAGATTGACTACTATCGCGACCTGTTCTCCTATCCGAACAAAATGAACTACGGCGAGGGCTGTGCGCTCCCCGAGGGCGCGGTGAAGATCGAATTGCGGGATGTGTGGTACCGCTACGACGGTGCGGAGGATTTCACGCTGAAGGGGATCAACCTGACCATTGAGCGCGGCGAGAGCATTGCACTTGTCGGTATGAACGGTGCGGGCAAGACTACGCTGATTAAGCTGATCTGCGGCTTTTATCTGCCGACAAAAGGTGAAATTCTTGTCAACGGCAGGAAAATTGAGGAGTATAACATTCACGAATACTACTCCATGATCTGTGCTGTATTCCAGGAAATCAAGCCTATCGCTTTCTCCATGTTTGAATTCGTGGCAAGCGCGGATCTCATGCGTGAAAATGCGCGTGAAGAAGCGGTCGATGCAATGAAAAAGGCGGGAATCTGGGAGAAGATCGAAAGTCTCGAAAACGGCATCGACACACATTTGATTAAGGGCATCTACGATGACGGAGTCGATCTGTCCGGTGGCGAGATGCAGAAGCTGGTGCTGGCACGGGCGATTTACAAAAACGGCGGCATTTTGATTCTGGATGAACCTACAGCAGCGCTGGATCCGATTGCGGAGAACAACCTGTACCTGCAATATCGCGCATTGACGCAGGGTAAAACCTCCATCTACATCTCGCACCGTTTCGCATCCACACGCTTCTGCGACCGCATTATTCTGCTCGAAAAGGGCACTGTCACGGAGAGCGGAACACACGACGAGCTGATGGCGCGGAACGGACAGTATGCGTATATGTTCGGTGTGCAGGCAAAATATTATAAGGAGGGAGAAATTCATGCGTAAAGGAAACATCACATGGCGTGCTTTTAAGCGGTATCACGCTTATAACAAAAAATATTTTCCTTTGAAGCTACTGCACACGGTGTTTTTGCAAATCTCTCCGTTTTTCAATCTGTGGATGTCAGCGGAGATCGTCACGGCGCTGTATGCAAAGGAATCGTTGGAAACCCTGTTTGCACTCGTCGCAGTGACACTGCTCGGTAATCTGTTCGTTAATATTGCAGGTGCAATTCTTGGCAGATGCGTCGATGTGGAATTGAAGGTTCTGGAGAATAACGAAAGCGCCGCATTCAACCACAAGACGGTTTCCCTCGACTACGACAAGTTAGAGGATCCGGCTGTGCGCACGCTGCGCAGGAAAATCAAGGAAAATGCATATATCAACACCTACGGCGTCAGAGCTATGCGTAATGGCGTGGAAGGAGTCATCCGCAATGGTATCGGTATAACGTTTGCACTTATTCTTTTTACCGAAATGATCGTTGATATAGGAAAAGCAGGTTTTCAGCCGGAGTCCGTGCTGCTCTTTATCGGTATGGTCGGATTTACTGTGATTTCTATTGTATACAACAGCTTCAGAATGAAAAAATCAGCAGAAAACGACAAACAGATCGGCGAATTGCTGTTAAAGGAAAATCAGTTGGGACAGGGATATTCGCTGAACGGGATGGATGCGCGCATCTACAAGCAGCAGGAAATTGTATCGCGGCTGGAAAGCAAAATGAATGAGGACCACCTCCGTATGTACTCATGGGCGCGATGGCGTGAATGGATTTGGAGCACGCCATATGTCCTGCTTACCAAAATTCCTGAAATATGTATCTATTTGATTGTGTGCTTTTATTGTGCAAAAGGGATTTTTCCGGTCGGCGGCGTCATCAAATATGTCGGCTATCTGAACGGTGTGATTTGGCGCATTTTTGACCTTTCCTACCAACTTATACAGTTAAAAAACAATGAGCCGTTCCTCGAGCCGTATCTCGAATATTTTGACATTCCGAACGAGATGTATCAAGGCTCACTTGCCGTGGAGAAGCGCAGCGACAAGAAGTTCGACATTGAATTTCGCGATGTCAGCTTCAAATATGCAGGCTCGGAGGAATACGCACTGAAGCATATCAATCTTTCGCTGAAGGTAGGCGAGAGGCTGGCAGTGGTCGGCATGAACGGCAGCGGTAAGACCACATTTATCAAGCTGCTCTGCCGCCTGTATGATCCAACCGACGGCGAAATTCTGATGAACGATTTCAACATCCGCAAGTACAATTACAGGGAGTATCTGGATATTTTTTCGGTGGTATTTCAAGATTACACACTGCTTGCACTTCCGCTGGGGAACAACATCGCCTGTGATAAAACGTGGGATGCAGAAAAAGCTGAGCGCTTGATCGATGAGGTTGGTCTCGGAGAACGGTATAGTGAGATGCCGAAGAAGCTTGACACGCCGCTTTACAAGAATTTTGACGAGGATGGCGTGAACATATCCGGCGGCGAAGCGCAGAAAATCGCTCTCGCTCGCGCGCTGTACCGTGATGCGCCGTTTATTATTCTCGATGAACCGACGGCGGCGCTGGATCCGATTGCCGAAGCGGAGATTTACTCGAAGTTTGACAGCATTGTAAGAGACAAGACCACAATATACATTAGTCATCGTCTTTCCTCCTGTCGGTTCTGTGATAAAATTGCGGTATTCGACCACGGTGAGATCGTACAGGTAGGTACACATAATGAGCTGATTTCCGATGAAGGCGGAAAATACTGCGAGCTGTGGAATGCGCAGGCGCAGTATTACACGAAATAAAAACTTTGCCGGGAGTGACCGTAATCAGTCGCTCCCGGCGGTTTTGTCTATTGTCAACAATTACATTTGCAATATACCTCGGAATATGTTATAATATTGGTGATGATGACGAATTTACTGCAATACGGCAGTGGTTGGGTTGTCATCAATACACAATTTCGGAGGTATCAACATATGAAAAAGTTAATAACACTCGCGGCGAGTGCGGCACTGCTTGCCACAGTGCTTGCGACGGGCGCATCCGCCGCTGTGACTCATAAGGTAGTGTCGGGCGACACAATGTGGAAGCTAGCTGTCAGATATGAGGTTGGACTCGATGAAATAAAAAGCGCAAATCCGCAGATCACGAATCCAAATCTGATCTATCCCGGACAGGTACTGAATATTCCCACCCTCGATGCCACGGTGGCGAGCTACGAAAGTGAGGTCGTACGCCTTGTGAACGTCGAACGTGCGAAAAACGGTTTAAAGCCGCTGACTGCCGACTGGGAGCTTTCCCGTGTGGCACGTTATAAGTCGCAGGATATGCGGGATAACCGCTATTTCTCTCACACAAGCCCCGTGTACGGATCACCGTTCCAGATGATAAAGAATTTCGGTATATCCTACAGAAGCGCGGGTGAAAACATCGCAATGGGACAGGCGACTCCCCAGGCGGTGGTCAATGCCTGGATGAACTCCTCCGGGCACCGTGCCAACATTCTTAATTCCTCATACACTCATATCGGCGTCGGATATGTCGCCGACGGCAGATATTGGACTCAGATGTTTATTTCAAAATAATCCCACGGCAAAAGGCAAGCCGCTCCCGCAAAAATGCAAGAGCGGCTTTTGTATTATGCAAATTGTGACGCTTTCATTTGGGTGTGGAATTATCCGTAAGGTTGAAAAGCACGACTGCGTTGTATGGCTGTATTACTCACAAAATACACAATAATGCGGCAAAATATTATGGCGATATCGACAAAATATCAAAAAACTGTTGCAAAAACAAAAGAAATATGATATACTGTATGAGTACTATAACGACTTTTTAATACTATAGTACCCAAATGTTAACAGATTGGTGCGTAAGAGTTAATAAATTACGCTCTTTCGTGCTGTTTTGGGACATTTACAAACGATTGTACCCCGTAAAGCGCGGGTTGCAATAAATTAAATTTATTTTTTATGGAGGAAGACCATGAAGAAATTTCTTGCACTGTTACTTGCAGCGGGCATGATGTTCTCTGTGGTGGCTTGTGGTGATAACACTCCCTCGAACGGCGACGATACCGATGTAAACACCGATACCGGCGTTGTTGACGGAACCGATACCACCGGCGGCGATGCAGTAGAATATGTTGATCCCTATGCAGACATCGAAGACTACGACGAGCTTTCCGCAGCTATCTATGAGGATGTTCTCGGCGACTTCGCAACCGCTTACGAAGCAGCTAAGGCTGCAACCAATGTTTCCGAAAGATATGCGCTGATGGCTATTGCCGAGGCAAAGCTTATGGAAGATGCTCTTATGCTTCCGCTTTCCTCGAACGGCGGTCTTTACGCTATCTCCAGAGTTGCTCCCTACACCATCACATCTGTTCTTTGGGGCAATGACAGCTACAGATACCATGACGCTCTCGTTGCAACCGAGCCTCTTACCACCGGCGACCGCGATGAAATGAAGGCTAAGTGGGCAGAGCTGAACGGCACCGGCGGATATGAAGCTTGGGCTAAGCAGTTCCTCGCTGATAAGGGCTACACCGTTAAGGATTCCTATTCTCTCGGTTATGCGAGCGACCCTCAGACCTGGGACGTTCTCGCTACCTCCAGAGCAGCTGACTCTGAGGCTATTATCAACACCTATGACGGTCTGCTTGAGTACGATATGGAGAATGTTCTCCAGCCTGCACTCGCTGAGAGCTACACCGTTTCCGATGACGGTCTTACCTACACCTTTAAGATCAAGGAAGGCCTTAAGTGGGTTGACTCTCAGGGCAGAGAGGTTGCAGACGTTAAGGCTGACGACTTTGTTGCAGGTATGCAGCACATGATGGATGCTGCAGGCGGCCTTGAGTACCTTGTTCAGGGTATTATCGTTAACGCTACCGAGTACTTAAACGGCGAAGTTGAGTTTGACAAGGTCGGCGTTAAGGCTGTTGACGACACTACTCTCGTTTACACTCTCGAGCAGCCTACCTCCTACTTTACCACCATGCTCGGCTATGGCGTATTCGCTCCCATGAGCCGTGAGTATTACACCTCTCAGGGTGGTCAGTTCGGCGCAGACTTCGATTCTTCGGCTGAGTCCTATACCTACGGTAAGACTCCCGATAACATCGCATACTGCGGTCCTTATGTTGTAACCAATGCTACCGCTGAGAACACCATCGTATTCTCCGCTAACGAGTCCTACTGGGATGCTGAGAACATCAACATTAAGACCCTTACCTGGCTCTTCAATGACGGTTCCGAGGCTACCAAGGCTTACAATGATATGCTCGCAGGCGTAATCGACGGCTGCAGCCTCAACGCTTCTTCCCTCGAGATCGCACGCGGCGATGGTAATTTCGATAAGTACGGCTATACCTCTCTTACCGACGCTACCTCCTTCATGGCATTCTACAATGTTAACCGTTCGCAGATGACCAACATAAACGACGCTACCAAGGGTGTTTCTTCGAAGACCGAGGACGATGTAGTTCGTTCCAATGCTGCTCTTCGCAACGTACACTTCCGTCGTGCACTCTCCTTCGCACTTGACAGAGGCGCATACAATGCACAGACTGTCGGCGAGGATCTTAAGCTTACTTCTCTCAGAAACAGCTACACTCCCGGTACTTTCGTAACCCTTAAGGAGGATGTTACTGTTTCCATTAACGGTACCGACAAGACCTATCCCGCAGGCACCGCTTACGGTCAGATCATGCAGGATCAGATTGATGCTGACGGCGTTAAGATGACCGTTTGGAATCCCGAGGCTGACGGCGGCATCGGTTCCGGCGACGGCTTTGACGGCTGGTACAATGTAGACAACGCTAAGGAAGAAATGGCAGCAGCTATCGAAGAGCTCGCAGCTATCGGTATTGAAGTAACTGCCGAGAATCCGATCTACATTGATCTTCCTTACTACTCCGGCTCCGAAGTATACGGTAACCGTGCACAGGCTTACAAGCAGTGCATCGACACCACATTCGAGGGCAAGGTTGTAATGAACCTCGTAACCTGCGAGACCGCTCAGGACTGGTATTATGCAGGCTACTACACCGACTTCGGTAATGAGGCTAACTACGATATCTACGACGTATCCGGTTGGGGTCCTGACTACGGTGATCCCGCAACCTACCTTGACACCTTCCTTGCTGACTACGCAGGCTACATGGTTAAGTGCATCGGTATTTATTAATATCGAGTCGTCTTTAAAGAACTAATGACATGGTGGAGGATGGACCCCGGTTCATCCTCCATTGTGATAATAAAAGAGAGTTGCTATGACGAAATATTTATTAAATAGATTGCTGCGCGGTCTTTTGTCGATTGTCGTTGTCGTCGCTATCGTAATGATACTGATATATTCCTGCCTTGACAGGAATCAGATATTTGCAAGTGACAGCAACTACTCGCATCTCAAGAGCAATGCCAAAGAGATCTATAAAATGCAGCAGTGGGAAAAGTATGGCTATCTCGACTATGTTCCTTATGCCGATTGGCTGAACGAGCTCCTTAAAACGGGTGAGATCGACCAGGAGACCTACACCACCGCCGTGAAATTCGGTGATAAGGCAGAGGACGATTCCGAGATCGCGGCAGAATATGTCAAGCTTTTCACCGAAACCATGGAAGCGGACGGTTATGAAGTTGAACGGCTTCCCGGTCAGAAGCAGGGCAGAAAGTATAAGGAAGGCGGCAATCCGCGCCTTTATGCCTACAAGGATGTTCCGCTGATATCCCGTCTTTTTGATTATATCACCGGAATATTCCAGGTTGACAACATCCATTATGTGCCCGAGGAGAACGACATCGGTGAGAGAGGACTCACGTTTACGCTTTACGATCCTTTGTATGCCGATGCCGAGACGGGCGAGAAGAAATTTTCTCCCGCTATCATCGGTAACGGTACCAAGCATAAATATTTACTGTATTTTGACGGCAAATTTCCCTACATTCATCAGAATTTGTTGAAGATCAAGCTCGGCAGCTCCTACAGCATCAACAAGGATACCGATGTGTTCAACATTATGACCGATGCGCAGGGCTCACAGGTTCGCTCCGAGACCACATATCCCACAGGCTACAAGGAGGTCAGTGCGGATAATCTGCATTCCGCGACATATACGTCGGGATCGCTTACGGCAGGCGGCTCCTTCCTCAGCATGCGCTTTGCCGATGATTATACCTCGGTAAGCACCTACAAGGCCGGACTTTCCAAGGTTGGATATTCCTTTGTTATCGGTGTTATAGCCACAATGCTTTCTTATGTCTTGGCAATACCGATAGGTACGGTCATGGCGCTGAAAAAGGACAAGCTCATTGATAAGCTCGGTACTATTTATATCGTGTTTATTATCGCGGTGCCGTCCCTTGCCTATATATTCCTGTTCAAAGCCATAGGCAGATCCTTCGGACTTCCCGGTACCTTCGATATGGAGAATCCCACATGGCTCATGTATGTGCTTCCTATCATTTCGCTGGCGCTTCCGTCCATCGCGAATCTGATGAAGTGGCTGCGCCGCTACATGATCGACCAGATGAACTCGGATTACGTCAAGTTCGCAAGATCGGGCGGTCTTTCCGAGGGGGAGATATTCAGAAAGCATATTCTGAAGAACGCTATCATTCCGATAGTTCACGGTATCCCTTCCGGTATACTTTCTGCACTGGTCGGTGCTATTATCACCGAGCGTGTGTATTCGGTTCCGGGTGCCGGACGTCTTTTGACCAATGCGATCAACACCTATGACAACGGCGTTATTGTCGGTATGACCCTGTTCTACGCACTACTGTCGGTAGTATCCATAATTCTCGGCGATATTCTCATTTCGCTGGTTGACCCGAGAATTTCTTTCGTATCCAAGAAGAGGTGATAGCATGGAAGATAAAAAGCTTGTGAATTTGGATGAATTTAATATGTCCGAGGAAGAGCTGTTCTCCCGTGTGGATCACAACAGCCTGGATTCGGAGAAGATCACCGCACCGAGATACTCATATTGGCAGTCGGTTTTCCGCGTGTTCTTCAGAAAGAAGCTGAATATCGTCATTCTGGCGATACTTGCTATAATTATTGCATTTACCTATATTTATCCCGTGGTGATCGGATACGATGCCAACGTAGATCCTTATGAGAACCTGCTTGACCCGACCGCAAAGCATCTGTCACCTTCGGCAGCGCTTGAAAAGTTCGGTAATCACATAAGCTGGATACTCGGTACGGGTAAATCCGGCGAATCTACCTTTGACGCTATCTGGTACGGTTCGAGTATATCCATTTCGCTTGCGCTCATCTGCGCGGCGATCAATATGACTGTCGGCGTTATCGTCGGCGCAATCTGGGGCTTTTCCAAGAAGGTTGATGCCTTCATGATGGAGGTCTATAATATAGTTGCGAATGTGCCGTATATTCTGCTCATTTCGGTGGTCGTCCTTATTATGTCGGCTAACTTCTGGTCGATGGTATTTGCGCTCACTGTGACGGGATGGCTCGCTATCGCGTACTTTATCAGAACACAGGTCATAATTATACGCGACAGAGAATACAATCTTGCTTCTCGCTGTCTCGGTACGCCTATCTTCCGTATAGCTACCAAGAATATCCTTCCCTTTATGACGTCGGTCATCGTTACGCTTATCGCGACCGAGATCCCGTCATATATATCCTATGAAGTCTTCCTCTCATATATCGGAATGGGTCTTAAGGATATGTCTCTCGGTAAACTTATCGAGGTGGCGCAGGACGCAATGTTCACACCCGGTTGGGAGCTTGAGTTCTGGAGCCCTGTCGCTATCGCATCCATCATCACCGTCGTACTTTATGTAGTCGGTCAGAATCTCGGTGACGCTTCGGATCCGAGAACTCATATGTAAGTGAGGCGGCGTTATGGAAAACAAAAAAGTATTACTTCAGGTAAAAGACCTGACTGTCAAATTCAGCGTGCGCGGAAGAACTCTCACCGCGATACGTAATGTTTCGCTGGATCTTTATGAAAACGAATCCATTGCTATCGTCGGTGAGTCCGGCTCGGGTAAGTCGGTGCTTACCAAGACCTTTGCGGGCATGCTGGACGCAAACGGCTATATCAGTGAGGGAAGCATCATTTTCAGCGACGAGGAGCTTTCAGATACCAATGTATCGCTCGGCTTGTCCGACAGAAGATTCATTGCTTATGCTGAGAAAAAGCTGAACGAACATTCTCATCTGGAGCTGGGCGCTGACATTTACCGTCAAATGGTGGAGCTTGAGTCGGAAAACAAACGCAGATTCACCCTTGATGAAGAGGAGGAGAAGCGTACAAACGATGCCATTGCTGAACTTAACTTCAAGCGTACCGAGACTTATAATTATAAGCTGACTGTGGATTCCCGCAAGCAGAAGGCGGAATATAAGGAGCTTAACGCAAAAATAGCGCAGCTTGACGACCAGATAAAGGCGCTGGAAAAAGAGCGTGAACAGAATATCGCCGCACATAAAGCGGCGGCTAAAGCCGATACCGCATATCTTGCGAAGTTTAATGAGAAGATGGCGGCACTTAAAGCGGAATACGCCAAGGTGACCGCGGGTGAAGTCGGCGAGGCGGTAAAAAAGCGCAACGCACTTATTGCCAAAGAAATTTATCTGTCTGTCGGCAGATATCCGCTCAAAAAGCGTATATCTCTCATTAATGCGCTGCTCAAAGCACTGAAGAAGGCAATGCAGCTTGGCGCCGATCTCGACGACGATAATGTAAAGAACGCTATTTTCGACGATATCGCGTTCAGAGTAAAGTATCTCGATGAGACCGAGACAAATCTCCACGGAAAGTGCAATCTTAACCTCGCTAAGGTCAAGTATTCCAAGGACTGGACAAAGATCCGCGGCGGTAAGATCGCGACGGTATTCCAGGACCCGATGACTTCTCTTAACCCCATAGTTACCATCGGTAAGCAGATCACCTCTGTCATATTAAAGCACCAGGATTGCTCGGAGCTTGAAGCGAGAAAACGCGCGATCGTGCTTATGAAGAAGGTAGGTATTCCGAACGCCGAAAAGCGTTTCGACGATTATCCCTTCCAGTATTCGGGCGGTATGAGACAGCGTATCGTTATCGCTATCGCACTGAGCTGTCAGCCGAAGATCCTCATTTGCGATGAGCCTACTACCGCGCTTGATGTTACCATTCAGGCGCAGATCTTAAAGCTTATCAAGGATCTGCAGAAGGAATTTAATTACACCATCGTATTTATCACCCATGACCTCGGCGTCGTTGCAAATGTTGCTGACCGTGTTGCGGTGCTCTATGCCGGGCAGATAGTAGAGTTAGGTACTGTCGAGGAGGTATTTTACGACTCACAGCATCCGTATACCTGGGCATTGCTGTCCTCACTGCCGCAGCTTGCACAGAGAAACACAAAGCTCTATTCCATCTCGGGTACGCCCCCGTCACTTTATAACAAGATCGTGGGCGACGCATTTGCACCGAGAAACCCCTACTGCCTAAAGGTGGATACTCTGAAAGAACCGCCGATGTTTAAGGTCACCGAAACTCACTTCGCAAAAACATGGCTGCTTGATCCACGTGCTCCCAAGGTGGAACGTCCCGAGATCATTCAGGATATCCATGAAAAGATGATGAGTACCTACAATATGTAAAGGAGGAGAGCCTGTGTCAAACGAAACCAATGAAAAGACACGCTCCGGCAGACTGCCGGAACACGGTCCCAAGGATAAAAACGGCAGAGAGATACTGCTCTCTCTCAAAAATGTGGATATTACCTTCGGCAAGGGTGACAAAGCCGTCAAGGCAGTAAAGGATGCCTCTTTTGATATCTACAAGGGCGAGACATTTTCGCTGGTAGGCGAGTCCGGTTCGGGTAAGACCACCATTGGACGAGCGGTGATCCGTGTTAATCCCTGCGCGGCAGGTGAAATACAGTATAAGGGTGTGCGCATTTCGGGAAAGATTCCCCATGCGCTTGACCGCGAGGTCATTCGCAATATCCAGATGGTGTTCCAGGATCCCGCGGCATCGCTGAATGAGCGTGCGACAGTTGACTATATTGTCTCCGAGGGACTTTACAACTTCCACCTGTTCAAAAATGAGCAGGAGCGAGTAAAAAAGGTTGAGGATATCATCGAAGCGGTCGGTCTGCTTCCAGAGCATCTGACCCGTTACCCTCACGAGTTCTCGGGCGGTCAGCGTCAGAGAATCGGTATCGCGAGAGCGATGGTAATGGAGCCCGAGCTGGTAATCGCGGACGAGCCTATTTCGGCGCTTGATGTATCCATCCGTGCGCAGGTACTTAATCTGATGAAGAAGTTCCAGAAGGAGCGCAACATCACATACCTGTTTATCGCACATGACCTTTCGGTTGTAAGATTCATCTCTGACCGAATCGGCGTTATCTATAAGGGCGACATCGTTGAGGTGGCGGAGGCGGAGGAGCTGTTCAACTATCCGCTCCATCCCTACACACGTTCGCTTATCTCTGCGATCCCGATACCTGACCCTAAGCTTGAGAAGAGCAAGGTGTTGTTTACATACGACCCGTCCGTGCACGATTACAGCGAGGATAAGCCCGAGCTTTGCGACATCGGACACGGTCACTATGTATACGGTAATAAGAAGGAGATCCGGGAGTATAAGGCGATCCGTGAAAACGGCGAGCCTATGAAGTCGGTCACCTTCAGAAAAGAAGGCGAAGCGGAGCCTGCTTCCGACACCGAGGCGGCAGAGGTATCCATAAGCGATGAGATACTTGATACGCCTTTACATGATACGGGAAGCAAATGGTACTCTCTGCTTTCCTTCCTCCTTCCGCTGCTTGGTCTTATCGGCGGCTTTGTATTCAAGCATTTCAACCATAAGCGGAACTATAAAGCTTGTCTTAAGGGTGCGCTTGCAGGCTTCGGAGTGATCGGCGCTATTATCGTATTGTTCCTGATCCTGCTTATCTTAGCGGTTATCTAAACTTATCTTTGAGGGTTGTCACATTTTATGCGGCAGCCCTCAGCTTGATTTGAAACATGGAGCGTATATGAAAAATACAGATGATAAAAGACCGCGCGGTGCGGAGCCTGTGAAGAATATCGAGGTGTCGGAGTCACATATCAAGCCGCGGGCGATACTTGCGGGTATATTCCTGCTAATCGGCATTGCGGCTATCGGATGGTGCGTAATGGCGCTGCTCGAGACCGATCCCGGGTGGCAGACGGTAGAGGTAAGCCT
The DNA here is from genome assembly GCA_017482055.1 of Clostridia bacterium. GTDB lineage: Bacteria > Bacillota > Clostridia > Oscillospirales > CAG-272 > Flemingiibacterium. The sequence continues at coordinate 127,040 of JAFUOH010000008.1, read as the reverse complement.
TTCCGAACCCAGCTCGGCGGATGAATTTACGTTAAATTATCTGTTCGGCAGCAGCGGACGGAATGCTACAAGCGAAAATAAAGCGCTTACGGCACTGTATACCGGGGCGTGCATCAAAGCATATAAGCTGTTTGATGCGGAGCGTATGCATGGCGGTGTTAATAATGTGTACTATATAAACTCTCATGTAAACGAGGAGATAGAGGTCGATCCGATACTCTACGAGGCTTTTGAAAAAATAGAAGCGTATGGCAGCAGGTATCTTTATCTTGCCCCTATCTATGATGAATACGATGCGGCATTCTTCGGTATTGAGATGCCCGAAAGCGTGGGGGATATGGATCCTTATGTTGACAGCGAATTTTCCGCAGAGCTGAAGGCACTTGCGGAATATGCAAATGCCCCCGAGCATGTGTCGCTTAGACTGCTCGGAGACAATAAAGTGATGCTATATGTTTCGGATGCGTATCTTGAATTTGCGGGTGAGTACGGTGTGGAGTCATATATAGATTTTTACCGTATGCGAAACGCATTTATCATTGACTATTTCGCGGGACAGCTGATCGAAAACGGGTTTACCCATGCCACTCTCACAAGCTATGACGGCTACACTCGCAATCTCGATAAAACAGGCAGCGAGTATGCTTTTAATATCTTTGACCGCGTAGGGAATGATATCTATATCGCAGCGGAGCTAAATTATACCTCTCCGTCAAGTATGGTGACTATGCGTAATTTCCCGCTGTCCGAGCGGGATTCTTATCGCTACTTTATCAGCGCAGACCGCACGATAACGCCATATATCGACCACGCCGATGGGCTGTATCGTAACGCGGCGAGCAGTATGGTCGCTTATTCGTCTGAGCTTGGCTGTGCGGATATACTGCTTCGGTCGATGCCCGTGTATATATCAAATGAAGTAGACACCGATGCGGTCGAGGCGCTTGCCAATGACGGAATTGAGTTTATTTGGTGCGAGGATGCGGTGATATATCATACAGACGAGGCGGCGCGCTTTGGATATGTTTATTCGGACAATGAAGTCACATATGGAACGCAACGCACAGGTGAGTGATCCGGCATCTTTGCGTCCGCATGAGGCTTCAGTGAGATCGTCGGGAATACTCTGTCGGGGTCATGCCGGTAACCTTCTTAAACAGCTTTGAAAAGTAGTGTACCGAGCATAGTCCGAGACATTCGGAGATCTGTGTGAAATTGAGCGATGTTTCGCGTATCATATGCCGGGCTTCTTGGATTTTGAGAGAATTGAAGTATGTTATAGGCCCGCATTTATAATATTTATTAAAAAGTGATGACAGGCGTGAAACGCTCATATGCGCGGCGTATGCGATATCCTCGAGTGACAATATCTCGTGAATATGGGTCTGCAGATAAGTAATAACAGTTTTAAGCTGTTCCTGCTCAAAATTTGAGGTGTTAATTGAGCCTGTCTCCATGCCGCGGTGTAGTTTGACGCTTGGACTGCTTATTAAGAGTACATTTTGGTTAAGCTCGTGACTGCCTGCAATCTGAGGTGCTGTGTCAGGCTTATCACTGCCGTTCAACAGCTCCGACAAAATGCTCCAGCGGTCAGCATCAAGGGTTACGACACTGTCATGGAGTTCTTCCGGGATATTCGCCGCAGTTTCTACTTTGATCACCACTACTTTTTTAGACTTATCCATATTTTCACCTCACAAACCGTAGAGAAACGTTTCTCTGAACGGGTATTTAAATTCCCGCATATTGGCATGCGGGAATTTTATGCTGATGAGAATAAACCTTGAGACATCGTGAGAAAACGTTTCTCCCATGCGTATTATATCACATCAAATTCGGTTTGTCAAGAGCTGCGAGATATTATTAATGAATCGGTGTGATAACAATTGCTCTTATTTTCGACCGAACGTTCGAGCATATTCGGTGGGAGTTATGCCGGCGATCTTTTTGAACAGCTTGGAAAAATAATGGACGGTGCAAAAGCCCAGGCTTTGCGATATCTGCGTAAAATTCATAGAGGAATCGCGTATCAGTCGCTTGGCTCGCTCGATCTTTATACTGTTGAAATAAGCGATAGTGCCGCAGCCGCACTGATCTCGGAAGAGCGCCGAAAGCTTGGATACGCTTATATGTGAGCTCGCGGCGATTTCCTCAAGGGTAAGCGCTTCGCCGATGTGCTCACGCAGATAAGCAGTGACGGCTTCAAACTGCTCTCTGTCTAAATTTTCATGATTAACAGCTTTCTGCTCATTCTGTTTATGGCTTTTGGTATAGTAGATATCAATGAGCAGCAGCTCCAGCTTATTGCGCAGTATCTGAAGATCATAGTCGGTCACGCAAGGCTTTTTGGTCATACCTACGAGCCCCGAATCGGGGGATACCCGCTCAAAAAGCTTGGCGCCGCCGTTGATCATATCTGTCAGCATCGTCCGCTTATCGTTATCCAGCGTTATTACGCGGTTGTAGAGCTCAGAGAGGATGTCCGATGTGGCTTCAAACGAAATTATATAAATGCTCGCATTGCTTTCACGTTCACCGATATGATATGCCCCCGGCGCATATATCAGCATTTGGCCCGCGGAAAGCTCGAAGCGCTCGTTATCTACAAGTATGGCATGGGTTCCTTCGGCAATGTATATGATCTCGGGAAAATCGTGTGCCTCGCCGAAGTTGGATTTGCCTGCCAATTCGATCCGATGTACCGTCATAATGGAGCTTACCGATAAAAACTCGGGGATATTCGTCTTTGCATACTCCATATAAATTACTCCTAATCATAAGTATTATAACAAATAGTATAAATTGCTCGGCGTATTGTCTAAAGACGGAGAGCGATTTTTGTGGTATACTACTGATAGAGCAAAACTTACTATACTAATTATATACTAACAAATAAAAAAAGTCAAGCGGAAAGGAAACAACAAATGGAAAAACTTCGTATGGGTCTTATCGGCTGCGGTGGTATGATGAAAAATCACGCAAGAGCCGTAAACATGGTTGATAGCGTTGAAATCGTTGCTGTTTGCGACATAATAAAGGAAAGAGCTGAGAATGTGGCATCGGCGTTGAACGATCCTTATGTAACTACCGATTATCATGATATGGTGGACAAGGTTGATGCCGTGCTGGTAGCACTTCCTCATGACCTTCACTTTGAGTGCGGCATGTTTTTTGCGTTCAACAACAAGCATATCCTTATGGAAAAGCCTCTTTGCAATTCTGAGGAGGAGTGTCTCCGCCTTATAAAGATGTGCGAGGATCATAAGGTCACGCTGATGTGCGGTTATCCTGTACGCTTCTGGCCCGGTATCATCAAGCTGAAGGAAATGGTGGACAGCGGTGACTATGGCGAGATCATTCAAATGTCCGTTTGGACAGAGCAGCTTACCGGTGAGGGCATCGACGGATTTAAGGACGGCAGACCCGACTGGTCTATGACAAGCCGTCTTGGCGGTGGGCAGCTCTTCTCCCACGGCTGTCATTACATAGATATCATGCTTTGGTTCCTCGGCAATCCCGTAAGCGGCGCACATCTCGGAACACGCAACGGCACTCCGTGGATGCTGAAGGAGGGCACCAGCGCGCTTGTCATGAAGTTCGAAAGCGGAGCGCTCGGTTATCACGGTGCTACCTGGGGTGCGCGCGGCTCCAGAATGGGCTACGACTTCCAGATCCAGACCGAGAAGGGCATGATCGAGTATCAGCATTATGCAGGACAGATCAAGCTTTATGATCAGGGCTTCAAGCATCAGCCCGGCGTTGCCGAAAATCCCCACTACAAGGTACTTTGGGAGCGCGGCACGGACGTTTCCAAGGAGACGCAGTATGAGATCGCGCATTTTGCCGAATGCTGCAGAACCGGTGCGACTCCCATCACCAACGGCTATTCAACGCTTCAGGGACTTCGTGTCATCTGGAAGCTCTACGATGCCGAACAGCATGGTGTGGTTGCGGACCTTCGCGGCCTCGGACTCAATCAAAAATAAATATTACGTCAGCGGTACGTTTTCGTACCGCTGGTGCTGTTTTTAGCGGGAATACGGCTGTCTGGGGGAAGATTTTTATTGACACATGCGTAAAGATACGGTATAATTAATGTAAACTGTGTAAGGCAGGTGAAGAGTGCCTTGATAAACATTATGCAGGTGCCCCAAAAGCTTTTTCGCGCTTTAAGAGCTGATATTATGAGCTATGACAAGAACAATGTCAGCGAAGCATGTGTGCTGGCAGCACATTTCTTCTCATCATACAAGGGTGTTACCGTATTTCGTATCGGCGGAAAGCGTTCGGGCGCGTTCGGCGCCATATTTCTGACGCGCAAAAATTCCGATGCCGATACCGTACGTCATGAGTATGGGCATATACTGCAGCTGCGCCGACTTGGGGTGCTGAAGTATGCCATATGTATCTTTTTGCCATCATGGAGACGGTGGGGAAGTGATAAATATTACGAGAAGCCGTGGGAGATTACTGCAGACATACTCGGCGGCGCAAGGGCGGGAAAACATGCCGCCGATAAAATAGCGGCAGGGCAGGCATACCTTGAAAAACGCGGTAATATGAGGCTTATTGCTTGTATTCGTGCAAACAGCGATTTAAAAGGGAAAAAATAACATGAGGGTACTGCTTTTGGGTGACAGCTATTGCGTGGATCTACATAAACACATCAGCGCTATTGCAAAAAGTATGGGCTGTGAGCTTGATGTCCATCTGATTCAAAAGGCGGTGTGAAGATAGGCGCGTGGTATGAGCACCGCGATGATCCGATTTTCGACTGCCACCGCATATAAAGTGACGTCTATTTGCGATCTGCCGCCGCGCAGAGTGCCGCGAACAGTATATCCGCTTCTCGAGTGTGCATATGCTCGGGGTGCCACTGTACCCCGAGACAGAAGCGCATATTCGGGGCTTCCACCGCTTCGATCATGCCGTCATCGGATGCGGCGCAGACGTTAAGCTCGGGCGGTACAGTCTTGACTGCCTGATGATGGAAGCTGTTGACTTCAAGCTCATCTGCACCGATAAGGCGGTGCAGATAGGTGCCTTTTGTTATACCGATCTTGTGTGACGGCTGTTCGCGGGAAAGCCTCTGACGGTGTCCCACGATATCAAAGTACAGACTGCCGCCGAGTGCGGTGTTAAGTACCTGTATGCCGCGGCAGATACCGAGTATGGGTATGTCTCGCTCATACGCGAGCTTTGTGAGCTCAAGCTCGTATTCATCCCGTTCAGGTGAGGGCTCAAAGAGAAACATCGGGTCGTATTCGTCAATGCCGCAGAGGCTGGGGGCGATATCACCGCCGCCGCTTAGCATGATACCGTCACATATTCCGAGCGCCGCGTGAGGTCTGCCTACGGGCGGGAGCATTATGGGGATACCGCCTGCGCGAAGTATGGCGGTGCAGTACTGACGACGCAGAAAATAGTCGCCGTCTGAGTTGTTGCCTGTTGTGATGCCGATCATGGGATTCATGGTTGATTCCACCTTTTGCCTTCTCGGTGAACTCCGAGATTTATTGTGTACATTTACAGTATAATCCCATGATGCTCGCCGTGACACCGATTTTATGTGCGATGGCGAAATTGTTAAAAATTTTTGCAAACTGTTTACTTATGCCGGAATTTATGTTATAATAATTTGTGTTATAAAAGACACTGTTCCCCCCGCCGCGAAGCGGTATATGAACGAAATTTCATCCATGTGTGTACATAGATACACAAAAAAGAAAGGCTCGGTTTAGTATTATGAGATGTCCCGTCTGCGGGTGCTGCCAGGATAAAGTCCTTGACACACGCCCAATTGATGAAGAGCGCAGCATACGCCGCCGCAGAGAATGCCTCAATTGTCAGCACAGATTTACCTCCTACGAAACGGTGGAACGGGGTTCCATAACCGTTTGCAAGCGGGATAACAGCCGTGAGGCGTTTGATCGCGACAAGCTTATGGGCGGAATCAAGAAGGCTTGTTTAAAGCGCCCGGTTACAGATGATCAGATGAACGATCTTGTAGACAGCATTGAGAGTGAGTTCAAGACCAGTATGCGTGTGGAGGTTTCGACCCTTGAAATAGGTGAAAGGGTTATGGCTAAGCTGCGTGAGATCGATGATGTTGCATATATCAGGTTTGCGTCTGTATATCGTGAATTTCCGGACGCCGACGCATTTATGGACGAGCTCAACAGCTTAAAGCAGCTCAAAGAGGAAAAGGCGAAGAAGGCACTTAAGAATAAATAAAATCCGAGGTCACCGAATATTTCGGTGACCTCGTTTTATTCGTGTCGCTCAAACGTTTTTAAGGACAAAACGATCTGTATTCATTCAAGATATTATCGACTGCGCCGCCAAGCTCATGTAAATTTTTCGGACAGATGCACCAGTCAGTGGGATCATCGCTGTCACAGCGTTCGTCGATGAGCTTTTCGAAAAGCACCACGTCAAGCCATTTGCCGAATTTGTATCCGACGTGATGCTCGCGGCCAACCTCGCGAAAGCCGAAGGCTTTGTGAAAGGCAAAGCTCGCAGCATTTTCACCCGTGACGATTCCGTAAAGGTTCTTATAGCCCATTTCGGTGAGCAGTTCGATAAGTGCTGCATACAGCCGTTTGCCGATGCCCATGCCACGACGGTGCATAGCGATATAGACAGACAGCTCCGCCGCGAACCGATATGCGTGGCGCATTTTATATTTGTGGGCATACGCGTAACCCACGATTTCACCGTCCAGTATACACACGATGTACGGGAACTCCGCCGAGAATTCGCAGATGCGACGGCGAAATTCCTCGATGGTCGGCGCTTTGTATTCAAAGGAAACCGTGGTAGTTTCAACATACGGACGGTATATTTCAAGTAAGCTCGCCGCGTCCGAAGGCGCGGCGAGTCTTAATTTTATATCCATTATTTCTCGCAGTACATTTCGAGATATGCTTCCATACGCTCGCGTACCTCGTCATTCAGCGGTACGGTACCGTCAATCTCGCGGTTATGCATATGGTCGATGATCTCACGCACGGTTACGATGGGATGAACCTTGATGCCGAATTCAGCGCCGATCTCCTTGATGGCAGTGGTGCCCGATTGACCGCGCTCCATTCTGTCAACAGAGATGATCATGTGCTCGACCTTGACATCTGCCGCAGCCTTAAGCTGGGGAAGAGTCTCGCGTACAGCGGTACCTGCAGTGATAACGTCCTCGATGATAACTACGCGGTCACCGTCATTAAGCTTTGCGCCCACCATATTACCACCCTCGCCGTGATCCTTGGCCTCTTTGCGGTTGAAGCAGTAGGGCTTGTCGATGCCGTATTCGGTGAAGAGGGAGCAAGCGGTGACGGTCGCAAGCGGAATACCCTTGTATGCCGGGCCAAAGAGAACATCGAATTCGTCGCCCACGTTGTTCTTGAGGCATTCTGCGTAATACTTACCCAGCTTTGCCATCTGTGCGCCGGTCTTGTAGTTGCCGGTGTTGACGAAGTAGGGGGACTTTCTGCCGCTCTTGGTGGTGAACTCGCCGAAGCGGAGCACGCCGCTGCGTACCATGAATTCGATAAAGTCAGTCTTGTAGCTCATTTTCTGTATCTCCTTAAATTTTAATTTTTTCGTTGTCAAGCTCGATCTTCAATACCAGCGTTTCGCTCGGGAAATCCTCGGCGGGGATGTTGAAGACATGCAGCGTCTGGCGGCGCATGATATGAGTCTGCCAATCCTTATCCTCCGGACGCGTGGTGACGGCGTACTTCAGCGCGCGGCCATCGTTGAGAAGTGTTACTGATTTGGGCATGACATCAAGCGGCTTGAGTGTCAGGCCACAGACGTCCAGCGGCTTGGGAATGTGCACATACAGCGTGTCGCCGCGCTGTGTGGTCAGCAGGGATTTGTCCTCCAGCAGCAGACACGGCTCGGCGTCGAAGGCTTCCTTCACGTTGTTGTACCAGCTGCCGATAGAGCGGATGATGTCCTGTGCGCGCTTAGGGATCCGGCCGTTCGGCATCGGGCCCACATTAAGCAGGTAGCTGCCGTCCATCACGCGGATCTTGTCGATGCCGGCGGTGAGGAAGCGCTTGGTGTAGTAGTCCTCGTCGGCGCAGTAGCCCCAGCTCTGACGTCCCACAGACTGGCACGCCTCGGTGTAGCGCTCAAACTTCGTTCCGTCCGGAACATGGCGCTCCGGCGTCGAGAAATCGCCCTTGTCGCCCCAGCCGCGGTCATTGATGAGGATGTCCGGCTGCAGGGAACGGACGAACTCGTTCATGGACGGATCGGCAATATTGGTGGGGATATCCCAGAAGAGTGTGTAGATCCTGCCGTAATTCGTCAGCAGCTCGCGGAGCTGATTCTTTACGAACGCGCGGTATTTCTCCGTATCCTCCTCATCGCCGGGAGAGGGCATCTGATGAGAGCTTGCGGAGTTGTAGCCGAAGGGGCAGTTCCAGTCGGGGTTGGAGTAGTAGAGCGACAGCGCAATGCCGCCGCGCTCGCAGGCGTCGGCCAGCTCCTTCAGGATATCGCGGCCGAAGGGCGTGTTCATGATGTTGAAATCAGTGTACTTTGTGTCGAACATGCAGAAGCCGTCGTGGTGCTTCGTCGTGATGCAGATGTACTCCATGCCCGCATCCTTGGCCAGCTTTACCCATTCGTCCGGATCATAATCCACCGGATTGAATTTGTCCATCAGGCTTCTGTACAGCTCGCGCGGCGTATGGAAGCGCCAACGCACCTGCTCATGGTAGCCGGTGAGGGCATAAAGTCCCCAGTGGACGAACATACCGAATTTTTTCGGCATTCCCATTATAGTATCATTCCTTTCTGTGAAATGGTCTCGCCTAATAGTATACCATGAAATTGCGGAAAAGTAAAGAAAAATCTGCAAATCTCTGTACAATTTCAGAAAGATGTGGTAAAATAAAATAAACATCCCGGAAAGGAAGAGAAAAATGGCTGAATTCAAAACCAATGTTTACCGTATATTCGACAAGGAAAAGCTCCCCTATACCCCGCACACCTACGCACACGGCGATGAAGCCGTGGACGGAATGACTATATCATCAATCCTCGGTATTCCTCCCGAAAAGATATTCAAGACTCTTGTGACTCAGGGTGCCGACCGAAACTATTATGTGTTCGATGTTCCCGTAAATCGTGAGCTTGATCTAAAAAAAGCCGCTAAGGCGGTAGGGGTCAAGTCTGTTGCGATGATACATGTCGCCGACATCAACAAGGTTACGGGATATGTACGCGGAGGCTGCTCGCCTGTGGGTATGAAGAAGCGGTACCGTACCGTATTCGATGCCACTGCGGAGAATTGCGACACCATGCTCGTCAGCGCGGGTAAGATCGGCTGGCAGATCGAAGCAAAGCCCGCCGACCTTGCAAGGGTATCGGGAGCCACGTTTGCGGATATTCTGTTCGAGTAGAATCGTTAAAATGACAGGAGACACTTATGAAGAAGAAAATTATCGCATTGCTTCTTGCCGCCTGTGCAGCTTCATCGATGGCGACGACCGTTGGTGCGCTTAATATCACAGAGGCGCTCAGTGCCGCAGATTCGCTCAACTCAATGGGGCTTTTCCGGGGAACAGGCACCGACATTTACGGAAACCCCATATACGACCTTAATCGCTCCGCCACGCGTCAGGAGGCAATAACCATGCTTGTGCGCCTTCTCGGAAAAGAGGAAGAAGCGCTTGCCGGTACATGGGATATGCCTTTCACCGATGTGGCTGATTGGGCAAAGCCTTATGTGGGCTATGCTTATGCCAACGGTCTTACCGGCGGAACGAGCGCCACTACATTCGGCGGCAATGATAAGGTGACAGCGGCACAGTATATTACGTTTGTGCTTCGTGCGCTGGGATATTCCTCGGATACGGATTTTCAGTGGGATAGGTCGTGGGAATTTGCGATGTACAAGGGTCTCTGCGAGGCAGGAGAATACAATGAGATCAACAACGACTCCTTCAAACGCGGTGATGCGGCGATGATCTCATATAACGCCATCTCAAAGCCGCATAAGGTCACGGGGGAAAAGATAGTAGAGCGTATCTATGCGGATATGTTAGCCGCAGAGGAGTCTGCCATTGGCTTCAAAGAGTTTGCTGAAGCTGTCAGTGATGCACGGCGGGAGATGTTTTCCGAGCCTCTTGACAATGAGAGCATCAAAAAATACGCGATAAATGACGGCGGTTCAAGAGTTCCGCTGACGGACGCCGAAATAAAGGCGCTGAAGACCAAAAGAAACACAAAGACGGTGACATTTTCTGAAGCGGCGGCAGATATAGACGTATTCTTCCGCTCGCTCAAATATGCTTACGGCGCGTACTATTATTTCGGGGAAGAATTCTTTAATGAGCTTAAAGCGAGCGCGCTTTCCGAGATCAAGGGCAAGGACAAGGTTACCGCCTCCGAGCTTGACAGCATTCTGAGATGGCACATGGCACAGGTGCAGGACGGTCATCTGCGGCGCGGCGACGTTGACGAGTATGAATATCGGTACTGCAAGAATCAGAACTACTATAAGGATGCGGTGGGCTACTACAAGCTTATAGACGGCGAAAAGTGGTACTACGACGGTTGTGACAATGAGCATGTTGCCATGCAGACAAGTCTCACGGGGACAGGTGCCATCGTGTACAGTCCCGTGTGGTTTTACCACGGCGGTGCAGCGGTATCCGAAAGTAAAATCTACCTGACACGGGGCGATGACACCATAACGGAGACAGCGGAGTGGTACGAGGGTAAGCCGCTTTCCGAGTCAAGCCTCGGAATTGACTACCAATTTCTCAAAAACAACGGTATCGCCTACATATCCATAAGAAGCTTTGACAATTCTCACGGCGCGTCCTCATATAACGGATTTTTAAATTCAGCGACACAGATGAAGGATGCCAAGGCGATAATAATTGATCTTCGCACAAACGGCGGCGGCACAGACTACTATCCGAGAGAATGGGTAAAGCGTTACAGCGGAGAGAGCAGCGTACAATTCAGAGTGAACATTATGTCAAGGAAGACCGCTTTGGTGGGCGGCACTGCACGCGGCAAGGAAACGGTAAGCTCCGGCGGCAACAAGGGCGAGATGATCGACAACAACACTCCCGTTATCATTCTTACGGACGACAGATGCGGCTCGGCAGGAGAATTCGGGGTTCAGTATTTTAAAACTCTTGACAATTCCATCGTTGTGGGCGGTCCCACCGCGGGACGAAATTTCTGCTGCGGAAGCCGCAGCACCTTATACCTTCCGAACTCAGGTGTCAGCTTTAATATTTGGAATACCATGTATTGGTTCGACGATGGACAAAACCGCGACGATATAGGTATCGAGCCCGATATCTGGTGCAATCCTCGGGATGCCCTTGACTCGGTGCTCATGTTGCTGGTACGCGACGGTATAGCCGATGCAAAAACGGCGCTTGTTATAAGCGGCGCGGCGAATTAAATAAAAGCATGATTTTGAAAGGAGTATTAACATGAAACCCATCAAATTCACTTACACGCGTGAGCGTATGTATCCCGGATTTGACGGCAAGACCTGCAAAAACTGTCCTCACATCACCTATGACGGCAAGGATACCGCATTTTTATCATACGGTATGCTGCTGCTTTCGGGCAGTGACGTGGGCGTGGGCTCGTATGTGCGAAAGAGCACCGACGGCGGCAAGACCTTCGGCGAGGCGGTGCCGTTTAAGGGAATCGAAAAGGAAGAAAACGGCGTTCGCACCAAAATGGGCGGTGGTTACCTCTTCTACAATAAGCATCACGATAAATGGCTGATGTTCGGTAAGAGCATAAGCTACGAGAATGACAAGCATCCCGTGCTTATAAACGGCATTGCACCGGGTGACCCTTACCTTTCGTTCTTCAACCCCGAGACCATGCAGAGAGAGCCAAGCTTAACGCCTATTCCGTTCCCGTTCGAATATGTAACTGCCGAACCCTTCGGTCAGCACTTCGAATTGGACAACGGCGATATGATGCTGACCTTCTACTATACCGCTCAGACACATAAGCAGGCGAGAGTTGTGTCCATTCGCTATGCACTTGAAGGTGATCATCTTGTTATCGTTAAGGTCGGCGAACCGGTCAGCGTCGGTCCCGAGCACAAACGCGGCGTGTACGAGCCGTCCATGACATATCTTAACGGTAAATACTACCTTGCACTTCGTACAGATGCAGTCGGCATGTTCGCAGTCAGCGACGACGGCTACCACTTCGACGCGCCTCGTCCCTATGTGTGGGACGATGGGGCGATATTGGAGAATTACAACACCATGCAGCGCTGGGTACGCCACCCCGACGGGCTGTTCTTAGTATACAACCGCAAGGGTGCCCACAATGACCACGTGTTCCGTCACCGTGCGCCGCTGTTCATGACCCGCTTTGACGAGGACAGGCAGTGCCTTATCCGCGACGAGGAGATTGTGGTAGTGCCCGAGCTTGGCGCGAGACTCGGCAACTTCTTTGTTACGGACGTATCCGACAAGGAAGCCTGGATCACCGTCGGTGAGTGGATGCAGCCCGTAGGCTGTGAGAAATACGGCAGTGATAACTCTTTGTGGCGCACAAAGATATACTTTGAGTAAACAGTTTGTGAACATTTCACGCTCCACCCAACCTTTTCCGTTTTAAAAGTGTCTATATAACAAACGCCCGATTGCAAGGAGGCAGATTATGGCACATGTACCGAGTCATGCTGAGCAGGTGCGCCGCTATAAGGCGCGTATCAAGCGAAATAAAATAATCGGCATTGCGGCACAGCTGATTTTGCGCGTCATAATGCTTTCCGTTACGCTCGTCTGCTTTTATAAGCTGGTTTTCGATGATGATGCGGCGAAGATAAAGGGCATAGCGGCGGCGTTCCTGTTCGTGCTGTTTTATGCTCAATGTGCCGCGCTTCCGATGCTGGGCTTGTCACTTTTCAAAGCTCGGCGGATATCGAGGCTTACGCGGCTTACTGCGATATCGCTGATGATCTGTGCGCCGCTCTATTTTGTGGTGCTTGTATTTTCGCTTATCCCCATAACGGTTTGGGCGGTGTTCTTTATCACGGTGTTCCCGATAATCGTGCTGAACGCTTTGCCAATGGGGGCGATATACGATGAACTTTCCTATGCCGACTATCCGAAGCGTCTGTTTTGGACGATACAGCTGACGGTTCAGCTCGGACTTGTCGCTGTCGGTCAGCTCGCGGGAACAGCGATGTTCGGGGGATGGGGGAGATAAATTTGGATATTACAATACGCTCCGACGCGACTGTGTCGGAGCGTATTGTTTATAATTTCCCATCAAACCTTTTGTCGGCGCGTATCGCCGTCGTAAACTCGGACGGAAATTTGTCTGCCCATTCACCTAATTGGTCTTGCGGAATCTTTACCCATTTACTTGTGTCGTGTACGACCTTGGAAACAAGCGGCGCGGTGTAGCGGTATTCACCGGTGTCCGTAAGCGCGGCATATTTTTCAGAGTGCTCTATGCCTTTGGCAAAAAGCTCTTTTGCCAGCTCATGATTCCTCGCTTCGTGCGAATATGCGGCACCGGAAAAATACAGCATGCGCAGTGTAAAATGGTATTTGCCGCACTTGCCGTCGGGGAACAATCCCTCAAGCATAGCGACGGTGTGCTTAAAGCAATGTTCCCAACCGTCAAACGGCTTCTTTGTCAGCATCGACATATTGGCAAGGGTGACATATCTGTCTGCGAGTTCAAGCAGCGCTTCGCCTTGAAGTCGATCACGTTCCTCGCCGTCACCGTATTGTGCAAGCAGAACTTCACGGGAGACAATGATCGGCGGTTGAGAGCTTGCGAGCTTTAACGACCTATCCTCGGCGCCGACAAGCGAATAAAGGTTCATCAGCGAAAACAGCGCCGCATTATGGATAGCGCCTGAGGTTTTCTTGTTAACCAGACGTTCGAGTATGATCCGAGCTTCGTTGAGCTGCGGCTCGGAAGCCATATATTCGCTGTCGAGCTTTACATATACACCGTCGTCCTTTTTGAGGCGTGCAGTGTCTATTGCTTTTGCTCCGAGTGTTGCCAGCCCACCTGCAAGCTGCAGCCAAAGTTCATCGCTTGACGGAAACTCGGATATACCCTCGTGCAGCAGTGCGACGCATTCCTCTGCTTTTTCGGGGTCAAGTATCATATCCTTTGCCGTATTTTCAAGCTCGCGTATCCGTTTATCACGCTGCGCGGCACGTGTGTCTGTGTAGCCGAACAGCTCGTCGATGCTGATGCCGAAATAGTCGGCGATGGCGGGAATATACTCGATATCGGGATAGCCGGTCATAGCCTCCCAACGGCTGACTGCCTGTGCGCTTATTCCAATGGCCTTGGCAAGCTGTTCCTGCGTACAGGCTCTTTCGCAGCGCAGGTCGCGTATGCGTTCTCCGATCTTCACTTTCATTGCTTGTCACCTCATCTTTGTTTTCACCGGTGTGATACTATTTTAGCATAAAAGTCCGTAAAAATCAATTGCAGATATATTGTCTTTCGCTCAACAGCTCGTTGAATCGTATTTGGCGCAAATTATTTCGGAGAAAATTCCCGTAACCTCTTGCTTTTTTTAAAAATATATGTTATACTGATATAAATGCGATGATGGAGTTTGCCTGCCGCGTTTTCGGATGCTCAGAGATGACCGCCTTGCTTTGGCATGGCTGTGAGCGGTCTCGTCCCTGTCGGTATGGCGTTTCGCTCACGAGCTGTGACGGGGAAAGGTGTGTTTCGAGCTGAGACAGCACCGCGTGTAGCCGTCAACGACTGACTCCCGTTAAAGAGTCGCCGAGTGTATTGCTTGGTCACAGGCAATAAAATAAGGTGGTACCGCGGAAACGCATATGAAAATATGCCGCTTCGTCCTTGATTTTCTCAAGGGCGAGGCGGCTTTTTTGTCGCGGACGCCTCTTGATATCATTTGTTTTACAGAAAGGATTCCAAACATGAAAGAAAAACTTGAACAGATTAGGCAGGCGGCGGTCGCCGAGCTTGCGGCTCCCGAAGCCGACCTCGAAGCGCTCAGAATACGCTTCCTCGGAAAAAAGGGTGAGCTCACCGCAGTGCTTCGCGGTATGGGCGGACTCACCGCAGAGGAGCGTCCCGTTATCGGTGCGCTTGCAAATGAGGTGCGCGAGTACATCGAAAAAGCTATTGCCGAAAAGGCAGAGGCACAAAAGACTGCGGCGCTTGCAAAGAAGCTCCTTGACGAGCGCCTTGATGTCACCATGCCCGGAAAAGCTCCCGCTGTAGGTAAGCGCCATCCGCTGGCACAGGTCCAGAAGGATATGGAGGATATCTTCATCGGTATGGGCTTCTCCATTGTGGAAGGTCCCGAGGTTGAGTACGACTACTATAACTTCCAGGCGCTGAACATTCCCGAAAATCATCCCGCACGCGACACTCAGGATACCTTCTATATCACCGATAACATCCTGCTCCGTTCGCAAACCTCTCCGGTACAGGTCCGCACCATGGAAAAGCAGAGACCTCCGATACGCATCATCTCCCCCGGTCGTGTTTACCGCTCCGACGCGGTTGACGCTTCCCACTCTCCGCTGTTCCATCAGCTTGAAGGTCTGGTAGTCGATAAGGGCATCACCATGGGCGACCTTAAGGGTACCCTTGAAACCTTTGCAAAGACCATGTTCGGCGAGCAGACACAGATCCGCTTCAGACCTCATCATTTCCCGTTCACCGAACCGTCGGCTGAGGTCGATGTTTCCTGCTTTGTCTGCGGCGGCAAGGGCTGTAAGCTCTGCAAGGGTGAGGGCTGGATCGAGATCCTCGGCGCAGGCATGGTGCATCCCAACGTGCTCCGCGGCTGCAACATCGATCCCGACGAATACAGCGGCTTCGCATTCGGTATGGGCGTTGAGCGTATCACCATGATAAAATACGGCATTGACGATATGCGCTACCTCTACGAGAACGATGTGCGCTTCCTCGACCAGTTCTAAGCCATGTTTACTATAGGTATTGCGGGCGGCTCCTGCTCGGGCAAGACCACCCTCACAAACGCACTGGAAGCAAGATATACCGAGATGGGCAAGCGGGTCATTGCGATCCACATGGATACCTACTTTAAAAATCCCGTGCCCACAGTCATCGCGCCTTTTACGGGCGTGGAATATCCCGAAAACAATCATCCCGATGCGGTAAAGCTCGACGAGCTTTATGCGGCACTCGACACGGCACGCGCGTCCGATGCGGATGTGGTCATTGTTGAGGGCTTGATGATACTCCATCTTGATGAAATACGAAATAAGCTCGATCTCAAAATATTCGTCGATCTTATGAGCGACGAGCGCATGTTCCGCCGCATCAAGCGATTCATGCGTGATCGGGGACAGACCATGGACGAGGTGGCGATACGCTATCTTGACACCGTGCGCTACCGTCACAACGAGTTCGTCGAGCCGTCGCGGTGGTACGCGGATATGGTGCTTAACGGTGCGGCGGAGCTAACAAAAAGCTGTGATATCATCACGGCGTATACGGAGGCGAGGGGCAGATGAAAATGCATATTTTCGGTACCTGTGCGGGTACCGAGCCCATGCCCGGACGTCACCACACATCCTGGGCTGTGGAAGCATCCGACGGAGGTCTGTATATTTTCGACGCAGGCGGGGGCTGTGCCCACACGGCGCACAATATGGGGCTTGATCTCACAAAAATGCGTGCGATCTTCATCTCCCATATGCATTGTGACCACCTTTGGGGACTTCCCGATCTTTTGTGGACTCCCACCAAGGTGAAATGGTATAAAAAGCTTACAGATGAGCTTTCCGTCGAGCTGTTCGTACCCGATATCGAAAAGTGGAACAGCATGAAAAACACTCTCGATACGATCGAGAAGGAATTGTTTGACAAAATCACCGTAAACGCTCACGAGGTGTCGGACGGCGTTGTGTTCGACGACGGATATTTGAAGGTCGAAGCGCTTCACAACCGTCATCTCGGCTCGGCAGAACCGTGGCGCTCCTACTCCTACCGCATCGTATGCGAAAACAAGACCGTTATCTTTACGGGCGATATAAAGGAATCTGCGGATATCGCGGAATTTCTCGCGGACGGCTGTGATATGCTGCTTTGCGAGACGGGTCACCACAAGCCCGACGCGATGCCGAAATATCTGTGCGAAAACGGTTACAAAGTGGGATACCTTGCGTATCTGCACCACGGCAGAGATATACTTTACGATCCGGTGGGCTCGGATAAGCTGATACGCGACGCTTGGTGCGGCAATTACCGCCTCTGTAATGACGGCGACACCATCATACTTTAACGAATAAACACGAAAGGATAATAAATATGAATTTATCACTTAACTGGGCAAAAGATTACGTCAGCCTTGACGGTATCTCGCCCAAGGAATACTGCGACCGACTGACCGCTACGGGCTCCAAGGTCGAGGGCTTTGAAATTCTCGGTGAGGACATCGAAAATGTCGTTGCGGGCAAGGTTATTTCGCTTGAGCGCCATCCCGACTCCGATCACCTCTGGGTCTGCCAGATAGATATCGGCGAGGAAGCTCCCGTACAAATCGTAACAGGCGCGCAGAATGTGTTCGCAGGTGCCATGGTTCCCGTGGCAAAGGCTCCCTCCAAGCTTCCCGGCGGTGTCAACATCAAGGCGGGCAAGCTCCGCGGCGTTGCGAGTAACGGTATGCTCTGCTCTATCAGCGAGCTTAATCTCACCACCCACGATATGCCCGGCGCTATCGAGGACGGTATCTTCATCATGGACGGTATCGACTGCAAGCCCGGTGACGATATCCACGATGTATTAAAGCTTACCGACACCGTAGTCGAGTTCGAGATCACCTCAAACCGTCCGGACTGCCTGTCCGTACTGGGTCTGGCACGCGAAACCGCTGTATCCTTTGACCGCGAGTTCAAGCCGGTCGCTCCCGTTGTCACATATGCTAAGGACGGCGACAAAATTGAAAACTATCTGTCCGTCGATGTGCAGAACGCGGAGCTGTGCCCCAGATACACAGCGCGCGTTGTGAAGAACGTTAAGATCGCGCCCTCGCCGCTGTGGCTTCGCATGAGACTGCGCGCATCGGGTGTGCGTCCCATCAACAATATCGTCGATATCACAAACTATGTAATGCTCGAATACGGTCAGCCCATGCACGCGTTCGATTATTCCTGCCTTGACGGCTCCAAGATCATTGTAAGAAACGCCGCAGACGGCGAGATCTTCAAGAGCCTTGATGATATAGACCATACCCTTAACTCTACCAATCTTGTTATCGCCGACGAAAAGAAGGCGGTTGCGCTTGCGGGCGTCATGGGCGGCGCAAACTCCGAGATCAAGGACGATACCGCTACGGTAGTATTCGAGAGCGCCAACTTCCTGGGCAGCTCGGTACGTGTTACCGCCAAGAGCCAGGGCATGCGCACCGAGTCCTCGGGCAGATTTGAAAAGGGACTGGATCCCGAGAATACCATGCCCGCGCTTGACCGTGCCTGCGAGCTTGTAACATTGCTTTGCGCAGGTGATGTTGTTGACGGCACCATCGACGTTTACAAGGGCAAGGAAGCCCCCTACAAGATGAAGCTTGAAGCAGAGCGCATCAACGCTTTCCTCGGTCTTGACGTGAGCGAAGAATACATGAAGGATGTGCTCCGCAAGCTGGAATTTAATGTTGACGGCGATACTCTTACCGTTCCGTCCTTCCGTGCGGACGTTCGCTGCATGAACGATGTTGCGGAGGAGATACTTCGCGTTTACGGCTACGATACCATCAAGAGTACCAAGTTCGTAACGCCCATCACATCGGGCAGTCGCACTCCTATCCAGAAGTTTGAGCTGCTTTGTGCCGACACCCTTTGCGCAATGGGACTTTACGAGTGCGAAACCTTCTCCTTCATCAGCCCGAAATATTACGATAAGATCGCAATGGCTGAAAATGATCCCCGCCGCAAGTCCATCGTTATTTCCAATCCTCTCGGTGAGGACACCAGCGTAATGCGTACCACCGCCATCCCCTCCATGCTTGAAGTGCTCTCCCGCAACAACAATTACCACGATGGTAAGACCGCGCTTTATGAAATGGCGAAGATCTATATCCCCGATGAGGACTCAAAGAATCTTCCCGAGGAGCGCCGCCGCATCACTATCGGCTTCTTCCGTGACGGCGATTTCTACACCTTAAAGGGTATGTGTGATCGTCTCCTTGATAAAGCGGGCATCACCGACGCTTCCTATGTGGCTGACCGTGAAAACGGCGCATTCCATCCCGGACGCTGTGCCAATATCGTCTGCGCGGACGGCACCGTGCTCGGTACTATCGGTGAAATTCATCCCACTGTATCCGCAGGTTATGAGATCGACGTTCCTGTATATGTGGCTGACCTCGATTTTGAAAATCTGTTTGCCAAGGCAAATCTCGCAAAGCAGTTCAAGGCTCTGCCGAAGTTCCCCGCTACCACCCGTGACTTTGCATTCGTCTGCGATGATGAGCTCGAAGTGGGCGCTATCGAGGCGGTTATGAGAAAAGCGGGCGGCAAGACCGTTGAGGATGTGAAGCTGTTCGACGTTTACCGCGGCAAGCAGCTGGGCGAGGGCAAAAAGAGCGTGGCGTTCAAGGTCGTGCTCCGTGCGCCCGACCGCACCCTTACCGACGAGGAAGCAGATAAGACCTCCAAGAAGATACTCACTCTGCTTGACCGTGAGTTGGGTATTACACTGAGAGCGTAAAAACGCGTTAGAGGATATGCATATGAAAACATCAACCGAAATCGCGTCCGCCGCAAGGCTTATCGGCGAGGAGCGCGCCGTGGAATATTGTGCCAAGGCGGGCTTTGACGCATGGGATTTTTCCATGTTCGCGATGGCACGGTACGATTGGAAAAATAAGTGCATCATTGAAAACGGTCACCCGTTAAATGGCAGCGAATATTTGGCGTTTGCGAGAAAACTGCGTCAGATCGGGCTTGACAACGGGATCGTTTGCAACCAGTCCCATGCGCCGTTCCCTGTGAGCTGTCCTGAGATACGCTCGTATCTGAAGCGTGCCATAGAGTGTACTGCCGAGGCAGGAGGACAGATCTGCATAATCCATCCCGACAACAATAAGTCCCCCGAGGAAAATGCCGAAATGTATTTCGAGTTGCTCCCCTTCGCCAAGGAGCACGGCGTGAAGATCGCTACGGAAAACATGTGGAATTGGGACAAGGAAAAGGATCAGGTCTCCTTTGCCGCCTGCATGACTCCCGAGAGCTTCAATGCTCACCTTGACGCGGTAAACGACGACTATTTCGTGGCTTGTCTCGATATCGGTCACGCGGAAATGCGCGGTGCCAACACTACTGCGGTGGAGCTGATAAAGGCGCTCGGTTCGAGACTTGGCGCACTGCACATCCACGATAATGATAAGTGGCACGATTCTCACGAGATCCCCGGCTCCATGAATATAGACTTCCCGCCTATAGTAAAGGCGCTTCATGAGATCGACTACAGCGGATATTTCACCCTTGAAGCGGATCATTATCTCTCGGCATACAACGCTGACAATGCCTTTGAGGGCATGAAGAAGCTCGCCGATGCCGCGAGAGGGCTTGCGGATATGTTTGAGGCTATGTAAAATAGGATCGGCTGACGTACATTCGCTTGTACGTCAGCCGATTTTTTCACATTATTTCTTCTATTGTTATTGACAAAACGGGTAAGTTATTATATAATCAAAGCATCGACGATGATAAGGATGTGCATCACATGAAAAACATAACTATCGGCGGAATCGCGCTTTCCGATTACCGTATCGTGTGGGACGAAACCGTCGGCGCAGACTGCGCTGCCCGCACGGGCGGTATTCGCTGCCTGAATCCCGCAAAGCTTATGGAGGGTGACCGTTTTTATACCGCTGCCGAGACCGCCGCAAACGACCTGCGGCTGTGGATTGATGATACCTGCGGAGTTACGCTTGAAGCCTCTGGGGCAGCCGACAGTGTGCCGACCAAGGGATGTATCGTGGTGGGAGCTCTTCCGTGGCATGGTGTCGATACTGCAAGCTACGGCGACTGTCGGCTTTATGCCGAGAACGGCAATATTTATATAGACGCTTCCGATATTTTGGGACTTGCCGTCGGCGCTTCATATCTCGCACGCTTTTTGGGAGATGCCTGCGGTGAAATAAACGATACCGATATATCCTTTACATCATCCGCACAGACAAGGTCGGAGTATGAGCACGATGTCGAGGCGCTTCTTGTGCCTTACCGTTTCACCCACAACGTGTCGGAGAAAAGATCGACCGTGACTCACAAGCGCGAGGTGCTGGAGGAGCCAAACGGACGTGCATTTATCATAGCCCATCGCGGAGAGCACAAGTATTATCCCGAAAATTCTCTTGAAGCCGCTATCAGTACGTGGCGCTGCGGAAGCGATTCCATGGAGGTCGATATTGTTAAAAGTAAAGACGGTGTGTGGATGTGTATGCATGACAAATCGCTCACCCGTACCACCAACGCGGATGAATATATCGGAAGAGAGGGCTTCCCGGATTCACCAATGCTTTGCGATTGGACCTATGAACAGCTTCGCACCCTGAGACTGGTGGATACCTACGGCAAGCTTACTCCGTTTATCATCCCCACTCTCGAAGAGATATTCACCGCGGCAAACGGCAGGATTTTTCTCCATCTCGACAAGGGCTTCTCATACGATGATGATATATTCCCCATGATGGACGAAATGGGTATCTGTGACTGTGTATATCTCTGCAACCACATAAAGCTTGACGGCATTATCGAACGAAATATGAGATACGCCGATAAGGGCTTCAGAATGCCGAGCATGGTCCGAACCTGGTCGCCCGAGGAAAGCGTTGATACTGTCCCCAAAATTCTCGAAAACGCCGACAAAATGACTCCTGCGGCTATTCTTCGTGGAGACTATACCGCATATTCCGAAACCGATTTTGCCGTTGCCGAAAAATATAAGGGGCAGATTCGCGTAGGCGCTTGGTTTATCCGCAGGTTTGACAATGAAGAATTATGGCGAGAGGGCAGAGAGCGCGGAATAAACATTATGATGACAAATCACCCGCTTGACATTATCCGTCTCGGTATCTGACGGTAAAAAGTCGAGGACTTGCTTCGAATTTTCGTTTTGGAGCAAAGACCTCGGCTTTTTTAACGCTTTTATTTATTTTTTTATGCATTTCTTGTTGACATACAGTCAAAAAAATCGTATAATAATTATATACATTATAATCGGGGGTACTGCGGGTATCGGCACTCGGAGAAAGGCGGGCAGCGATGAAATTTGCGGTCATATCGGATATCCATTCAAACTTTATGGCACTTGAAAACGCGCTGTGCGTCATTGATGAAATGCGCCGTACGGGACAGGGTGTTGACGGGATCATCTTTCTCGGAGACTATCTGACCGATTTTCCCTATCCGCAGAACACACTGAGATTGCTTGATGAATGCATTGCCGAATTTCCCTGCCACTTTGTGCGCGGTAACCGTGAGGACTATCTCATACGCCACAGATATAATCCCGAGGACGGCTGGAGCTACACCTCAAGCAGCGGCTCCCTTCTGTATACATACGAAAATCTCACAGCATCCGATCTCGACAGGCTGGAGGCAATGCCTATCTGTCTTGATGTGAACAAAAAGAGCCTTCCCACCATAACTGCGTGCCACGGTTCACCCAAAAACAACAAGGAATGGATAATGAACCGTCCGCAGCTTATCGACAGATACACAACGGAAATTGCGGGAGAGGTACTGCTTTGCGGACACACTCACCGCGGCGGTGTGGTGGAGGCAAACGGCAGACGCGTCATATTCTGTCCCAGCATCGGACTTCCGCAGGACAGAAATCACGGCTCGCGTATGCTGATACTTGAATCGAGGCGTGGTGTTTGGCGGTATCGGTCGGTGACGGTAGGCTATGACAAGCATAAGATGCTGACCGAGTTCCACCGAAGCGGGCTTTATGAGAAAGCGGGCGTGTGGGCGAAATGCATCATCAAATCCATGTTTGACGAGCACGATCATGCGGCAAGATGCGTAGCGCTTGCGTGGCGCATCGCGGCGGCTGACGGCTTTGCGGGCGGACAGGTGCTGCCCGAAAAGTATTGGATAGCGGCAGCAACGGAGCTTGGACTGATATAAAATAATGATCAAGGAGAATAAAAATGAGCAGTATTAAAGACATTTCACTTGCTAAAAGCGGACACGATAAGATCAATTGGGTAAAGAGCTATATGCCCGTACTTAATCTGATAAATGAGGAATTTACTCGTACAAAGCCTTTCGCGGGCAAAAAAATATCCATGTCAATTCATCTTGAGGCAAAGACCGCATATCTCGCGATCACTCTTGCGGCAGGCGGTGCGGAGGTCTATGTTACAGGCTGTAACCCGCTGTCAACACAGGATGATGTTGCGGCGGCTCTTGTAGATCTCGGATTTGAAGTCAACGCATGGCGCGGTGTTACCGACGCGGAGTACGAGGAGCATCTTAAGAAGACCCTTTCCCTCTGCCCAGATGTTATGATCGACGACGGCGGCGATCTTACACATCTGCTTCACGGTGAATGCCGCGAATACGGCAAGAACCTCATCGGCGGCTGCGAGGAGACCACGACCGGTATTCACAGACTGTTCGCTCGCCAGGCGGCGGGACTGCTTGATTATACCATGATAGATGTAAACGACGCGGATTGCAAGCATTTGTTTGATAACCGCTACGGTACGGGTCAATCCACTCTTGACGGAATCATGAATTCCACCAACCTTATTATCGCAGGTAAGACTGTGGTCGTTTCGGGCTATGGCTGGTGCGGTAAGGGCGTAGCTATGCGCGCAAAGGGTATGGGCGCAAATGTTATCGTCACAGAAATCGACCCCGTAAAGGGCATTGAAGCGGTCATGGACGGTTTCCGGGTGATGACCATGGACGAAGCATGCGTACTGGGCGATCTGTTTATCACAGTCACGGGCTGTAAGGATGTTATCCGTGCCGAGCATTTTGAAAAGATGAAGGATGGCGTGCTGCTTGCAAACAGCGGTCACTTCGATGTTGAGATCGATAAGGTGGCACTTGGCAAGATGGCGAAGA
The DNA here is from genome assembly GCA_017482055.1 of Clostridia bacterium. Taxonomy (GTDB): domain Bacteria; phylum Bacillota; class Clostridia; order Oscillospirales; family CAG-272; genus Flemingiibacterium. The sequence goes on along the minus strand of JAFUOH010000008.1, from coordinate 102,960 downwards.
AGCAGTGGGAGCGCAAGCCCAATATCATGGGCTACGAAATGCCCGACGGACGTATTCTCAACCTGCTCGCGGAGGGCAGACTTGTAAACCTCGCCGCAGGCAACGGACATCCCGCCGAGATCATGGATATGAGCTTTGCAATCCAGGCAAAGAGCCTTGAATATCTTGTAAAGCATGCAGGCGAGCTTGATAAAAAGGTTTATCAGGTGCCGCATGAGATCGACAACGAGGTTGCGACTCTTAAGCTTCGCGCACTGGGAGCATCTCTTGAGGTACTCAGCGAGGAACAGAAGGCGTACCTTGCCAAGGTTGACTGATAATCCACCAAAAAATGAACTGCCGGAGCCGTGACAAGCGCACGTGCTCCGGCGATTTTATTAGTAAACTGTAAAACTTTCGGGATAATGCTTGTCAAGCGGCGAATTATGATTTATAATAGAGTATATAATTATTTTCGGGAGGTGCTTTTTTGAGCAAAAATACTTCTGATGAATCAAAAAAACTATCGCACTGCGAGTCGGCTGATATTAATGAGTCTGTCAGCGAGACCGAGGCGTGTGACAGTGTAATAAATAATACCGATGGATCCGAAACCGACGATACGGTTCAGTCCGAGATGAGTACCGAGTCTGCTGCATACACCGGTGACGGTGCAGACAGTGAGTCGGTGTCCTCGGAGCTTGATGCCGCTTATGGAGACGCTGAGCCCGTTTTGAACGTGGCGGAAAAGGACATATTTCTCTCATCTCTTGAAACGCTGAGTGCCGATGAGCTTGCTCCGCCGCCCGAGAAGAAGCGGTCGGGGCGTGACGTGGCTCGCGGAATAATCAGATATATGGCGATGTTTGTCTGCGCCTTTGTGTTTATCATGAGTGCCAAGTCACTGGTACAGACGCTTTTTGACTACAAGCGCGGAGACGAGATCTACGGTGATATTGCCGAAAATATTTTTGATGTGGACCTCTCGGAGCACGCTGTAGCTCCCTCTGCAAAGCTTCCGCAGTCTCCCGCTCTGCTTGACTACTACACTGCACTGTCCTCGGATATGTCCGATACCGTGATCACAGAGACCGCACAGCACAATGTTAAGTTCGAACAAATAAAGGCGAATCTCAACTATTTGAAGTCGGTCAACCCCGACATATACGGCTATATTTACATCGACGGTACCAACATCAGTTTTCCCATCGTTCAGGGCGATGACAATGATTATTACCTTGACCGCGCATGGAATGGAGATTATTTGGTAGTAGGCTCGATATTTGCCGACTGCTATGTGGATCGTAATATTGAAAATAACCGCAACACCGTGCTGTATGGTCACAACATGCTGGACGGAAATATGTTTAATAACGTTATGCTGTTCTTCGATAAGGAAGTGTTTGATTCAAAGGTTATCGAAGTATATACATTCGACGGTATTTATACATTCAAGCCGTTTTCGGTGTTTGAAACACTTGCGACCTATCAATATTTCCGCACCTACTTTACCTCAGATGAGGACTTTCTCTCGTTCTGTGAAGAGATGCTGAAAAAGTCCGAGGTTGAAAGCGAAGCGGAATTTACGGCGGACGATCAGATATTGACGCTTTCGACCTGTGTCGAAACAGGTCATCCGCTTTATGGAATAGGACGTTACGCACTGCATGCAAAGCTTGTAAAGGTGGAAAAATGAGTGTGATATTATCCTGTCCGTTCTGTGCCTCGACGCTTACGCGCGAGGGCGGCAGTCTGTACTGTGCAGCTCACCGACACTGCTTTGATATTGCCAAAAGCGGATATGTCACCCTTACCCGTGCGGCGGGAACATCGGGGGATGACCGCGAAATGGTGCGTGCACGCACTGCATTCCTTGACAGAGGTTATTATCGTCCGTTTGCCGAGGCGATAGCCGATGCGGCAGCGAATGCCGAGGTCGTGATAGACGCAGGCTGTGGTGAGGGCTATTATTCAAATGTGATCGCGTCACGCGGCGCTGAGGTATACGGCTTTGATCTGTCAAAGCACGCCTGCGATAAGGCGGCAAAGCGTGCCAAGGCGGCGGGGAACGGGGCGTTTTTCGGTGTGGCAAGCGTGTTTGAGCTGCCTGCTGCCGACGGCTGTGCAGATGCGGTGGTAAGCCTGTTTGCGCCCATAGCGGAAAAAGAATTCGCACGGGTGCTGAAGCCCGGCGGACTGCTCATAGTAGGCGCTGCGGGCAGACGGCATTTGTATGAATTAAAGCAGGCAATATATTCCGAGGTTTACGAAAACGAGGGGCGGTGCGATCTGCCGTCCGGCTTTGAGCAAGTCACGCACAATAACGTGACCTATACCTTCGACTGTGACGGTGCGGAGCTTAAGAGCCTGTTCCTGATGACGCCCTATGCGTTTAAGACATCGCAGTCGGATGCGGCGAAGCTTGATGCACTCTCACATCTTGAAATAACCGCGGATTTTGATATATTTGTGTATAAAAAGAAGTAATAAACGGGTAGTACCATGAAGATTTCGCTTTGCATACCAATGTATAATGAAAACAGCATTATAAACGACACGCTTAAAGCTGTGTCCGATTACATGGAGGCGAATTTCGCCGACTATGAGGTGATATTTTCGGACGACGGAAGCACGGACGGTTGCCGTGCGGCGGTAGAGGCATTTCCGAATGAGCGCATTCGAGTCGTGGGATACGAAAAGAACCGCGGTAAGGGTGCGGCGATACGTCACGGTGTGCTGAGCGCTGAGGGAGATGTTATTATCTTCACCGACTGTGATCTTGCGTACGGGCTTGATGTGGTAAAGTCGGCTGCAGAGTTGTTCTCGGACGATCCGGCTACAGATGCGGTAATCGGCTCGCGAAATCTTACGGATGACGGCTACGAGGGCTACACGTTTATAAGGAAGCTGGCGTCAAAGGCATATATTAAATGTCTTGCTATGGCGGCGGGCTTTAAGCTGTCGGATTCACAGTGCGGATTCAAGGGCTTTCGCCGCGAGACGGCGCATGCCGTATTCACGACCTGTGAGGTGGATGGGTTCGCTTTTGATTTTGAGGTGCTTATCAAGGCAAATGCCCTCGGCGCCAAGATCGTGGAGATGCCCGTGAAGGTGGTAAACCACCGAGACAGCAAGGTCAGCGTTTTAAAGGACAGTATAAAAATGCTTCGCGATGTGCGCGAAATCAAGATGAAGAATAAAGCATGATGAAGATAACACAAAAAGGCGAAAAGGCTCGTGAGCTGTTCCTTGAAGGGTATACCTGTGCGCAGTCTGTAGCAGGAGCATTCGCTGAGGAAATGGGAATGCCGATTGATACAGTGCTTCGTATCGCAATGCCATTTGGCGGTGGTATGGGACGGCTTCGTGAGGTCTGCGGTACATTTTCGGGGATGGTTCTCGTTGTGGGACAGCTATACGGTGACAATATTCCCAAAAGTCCCAACAAGGCGCAGGTGTACTCAATCGTACAAAAGCTTGCAGAGCGATTCAAAGCCGAATACGGCACGATCATCTGCCACGAGCTGCTCGGTGAGCTTGAAGCGCGGGATACCGACCCGTTGAAGCCGTCTGAGCGTACCGATGGATACTACCAAAAGCGTCCGTGCGCAGGTGTATGCGCCGCGGCGGCATCCATACTTGAAAATTATCTTAGTGAGATTTAAGCATATTTCTCAATAATATGAGGGTGTAGACGTTGAAAAACAAGCTTGATGTACTGAGCGATCTTACAGGCAGATGAAAATATACCATGATCCCATCTGTTTGGGTATCTGAAGCACGAATTAACAGCTTTTGCGAATTGTAATAACGACTTTACAATAATTTCATAAAATATTCTTTGAATTTTTTTACATGTATGATATAATGAAAACAGAAAATACTATTCTGTGAAAAGGAAGGTACGATATAATGAGAAAGCATAACAAAAATTCGGGTATCAGTCCCCTTAAATTGGCGCTGATCATAACCGGTTCCATTGTGGCTGCGGCAGGCATTATTTTTGTGGCTGTTAAGCTGGTAAAGAAGGCACAGGAAAAGAAGGCGCTCGCAGCGTGTGACTGCGAATGCGGCTGTGACTGCTGTGACGATGCATGGGAGTTTGATGATGATATGCTGGGCGAGCTTCGTTTTGATGAAGACGAGGATTGCTGTGAGGATGACTGCGAGTGCGGAAGCTGTGTTTCCGACGAGATCTCTGCCGCTGTTGATGAAGCGATCGAGGCTATTGAAGCAGTATCCGACGAGGAATAATATTGATCATATCTATATGATACCGCAGAGTTTGACTCTGCGGTATTTTTTTGTGTTCAAATTTCCGGGTGCTATTGACAAATAGTGGTTTGTCTGTTATAATGCACGTAGAAAATATTTTTCTCGGAGGTTTATTATGAAAGTACTTCTTGTTTCGGTGGACGGACTTCGTCCCGATGCGATTACAAACCACGCAAAGGCACAGAGCTTTATTAAGCGCTCTGCGTATACCATGCATGAGACCACAGTGATGCCTTCGGTCACGCTTCCATGCCATATGACTATGTTCCACAGTGTGGATCCCGGTCGCCACGGTACTGTGACCAATGTTCACATGACACAAGTGAGACCCGTTGACGGTATTTGCGACGTGCTGACAAAGGCGAAGAAACTGTGCGGATTTTTCTATAACTGGTATGAGCTGCGCGATCTTGCTCGTCCCGGATCCATGGAGACCGCATATTACTGCAAGGGCAGACATCCCGATTGGGGTAAAGCCAATGATGAGGTCACCGATGCGGCTATCAAGGCACTTTCCGAAAAGGAGCTTGATTTCGCGTTCCTATACCTCGGATATGTGGATGAGGCAGGTCACAAGTTTGGTTGGATGAGCCCGGAATACATGGCTGCTGTGGACAACAGCTTTGACAATATTGAGCGTATTGTCAACACTCTGTCCGACGATTGGGCGGTCATCATCACCGCTGACCATGGCGGACACGACCGCTGTCACGGCTCGGATATGCCGGAGGACATGACCATTCCGCTCATAATCTTCGGGAAAGGTATCGAGGCAAGAGAGCTTGAGGAAGCTAATATCAAGGACATCGCTCCCACAGTCATAGGTCTTATAGGTGTTGAGCCCTGCGAGGATTGGGAAGGTAAGAATCTGCTGTAAGTATAGAAACGGTCATCACGGGATATGTGATGACCGTTTTTGACTAAAAATGACCCGCATTTGACGAATTCCGTTATTGTTGCTGCTTTTTCCTGGATTTTGGTTGACTTTTTTAGTGTATTTGATATAATAGATGTATAAATATTAAGAAAAGGAGCAATATTATGATAAAACTCAACAAAGACATTGTCAAGGATAAAATATACGCCTGCTGGATCGGCAAAAATATCGGCGGGACCATGGGCGCACCCTATGAGGGTAAGACCGAGATGAACGACATACAGGGCTTTGCGACTCCGGAGGGAACCATCATACCAAATGATGACCTCGATCTTCAGCTTGTATGGCTGAAAGCCGCTGAGGAGGAAGGACTCTACAGCCTGAATGCACAGATACTCGGCGAATATTGGGTAAGCTATATTTCACCTCATTGGAACGAATACGGCATATGCAAAAATAATATGCATATCGGACTTATTCCGCCGCTTGCGGGTGAATACAAGAACGAGTGGAAGCATTCCAACGGCGCGTGGATACGCACCGAGGTGTGGGCGTGTATGGCTCCCGGATGCCCCGATATTGCCATGAAATATGCTCAGATGGATGCCTGCGTGGATCATGGTGCGGGAGAGGGCACATATGCCGCTATGTTTGTTGCCGCTGTCGAATCCGCAGCGTTTGTGATAACCGATCTTCGCCGCCTTATCGACCTTGGACTTGCCATGATCCCCGAGGACTGCATGGTGGCAAAGACTATCCGTCTCTTGCTTGAATGCCGCGACAACGGCACCGACTGGAAGAGTACACGGGAAAAGATCGTGGAATTTAACAAGGAGCTTGGTTGGTTCCAAGCGCCCGCCAATGTGGCGTTTGCGATGCTCGGTCTGCTTTACGGTGAGGGGGATTTCAAGAAGTCTATGATACTCGCCATTAACTGCGGTGACGATACCGACTGTACGGCAGCGACGCTGGGTTCGCTGTTCGGTATTTTAAATGGTACCGCAGGTATTCCGGAGGACTGGAGAAAGCATATCGGCGACAATATTGTTTCTGTCGCTATTGATCTCGGTGACTGCCGCAGACTGCCTAAGACCTGCACACAGCTTACCGAGCGTGTATACAGCATGATTCCCGTCATGATGAAAGCAAACAACGGTAATACTGTGCTTGCGGATGTCGATGAGTGGAACGATGCTGATATTGCAGCACTGTATGACACAAAAGTGGCAAAGGCGCTGCTCAATATCCCCGGCAACTCTTACGACACCGATTTTATCTGGGCAAGGGCGCGAGTAATACTGCCCGACGGTCCCGATATCGTACCCAACGGCAAGGTCAAGGTGCAGATCGTAGTTTCCAACAAAAACAATCCCGCGCCGAAACATTTTATGCTGAAATGGCATCTTCCCGAGGGCTGGAAGGTGAACGGTGCATCCGGTACATACCTTATCGGCGATGCTACCAGATATACGAAGCCTTATGTTACCATCGACTGCGAGATCGAAGCGGGCGATACGGTTGACTACACCAACCGTGTGATCCTGGAGATCACAAGTCCGTGCCGTCCCACCGCAGGCCTTGTGCCGATCGTGCTGATCGGTTAATGGAAGGGGGCTGTCTCAATTGCTGTTGATGCTTGCATTTGAGACAGCCCCATATTTACATTGACGGCGTTAATTATACGGACGTTATAAAAATTCAACTGAAAGTTAAAAGCATATTTCTTGACGATACCTTTACAATGCCAAAAAATCTGCTATAATATATACAGAAGCAGACGTCGGCTTACTTTTAATTTTATGTGGAGGTATTATTATGGAAATTACCATCGGTACGAACATCAAACGCCTGCGTAATGCAAGGAATATCACGCAGGAGCAGCTCGCCGAAGCGATGAACGTCACCTGCGCGGCGGTCAGTAAATGGGAGCGGGGGGAGACATATCCCGATATCACGCTACTTGGCCCACTTGCGTATTACTTTGAAGTAACGCTCGACGAGCTTATGGGGTATAATCGGGAGAAGGTTCAAACGGAGATTAATAAGGTTATCGCGCTTTACAGACAGTACTGGAAAAGTGATTACAAAAAAGCGCGTGAGATCATTATAAAAGCACATCACGATTATCCCGATGATTATTTTATCATGCACTACTATATGTGGAACCTGGGCGGTGATATGGCGGACAATGATCCTGAGGTGCTGATAGCACATAAAGACGAGTTTCTTGCCATCTGCGACAAGATAATAGAGGGCTGTACAGAGGAGAATTTGCGCCTGAATGCCTGGAACATGCGCGCGAAGATTCTCCATGCCGAGGGTAAGACCGAGGAGGCATTGGAGATATACCAAAACAAATTTACGGATTGGTATACGACAGCGGGTCAAAAAAGCGAGCAGTTGTTTGCAAAAAACACCGATGAGTATTACTATTGGGTTCGAAAAAATATGTATGAGCTTGTTGAATTTGCAGCAGATAAGCTCGGAAGAGTGGTGTTTTTCGACGGCTCACTTTCGATGAGCGAAAAAGCCGAAAAAGCATTAAGATACGGCGATATTATGCTGAATACCGCAAGTGAGACGGGAGATTCCTTCTTTATTCTGCTTGCGTGTACATTTCTCGGCAGGATGGAAAACGATCTATACTATCGCGGAGGAAGCGACAGCGAGGTCATTTCGGTGATGGATAAGCATTTGTATGCCGCAAAGCTGTTTAGCGAGCGCATGAGTAAAGATGAAGTGCTCCACTGTGCGTATATGGCAAGGCGTTCGGACAGTATTAAGACAACCTTTTTAGAATGGCTGATAGGTTATCATCGGAACGCCAAAAGCGGCAGACGTGCAGAGCTTCTTAAAAATCCCGAGTATGTGAAAATTCTTGACAAATACAACTAAACACAAAACAGCACCGCAGCTCTGCGGTGCTGTTCGATCTGTTAAGGGATATTTTTACTGCGCGGCTTTGCAAAGCTCGCATTCATCCTCGCTCTCATCCTCTGTATCGAAGTCGTACAGATCGTCGTAGCCGTCGAGGTCCTCCGCACAGCAGGCATCTCGTGCGGCGATGATCTTACGGCGCTTAAGCTCATCCTTTGAATCAAGGTAGAGTAATACCGCGCCTGTTATTCCGCCTATCGCGGCAATCGCGAGGATCGCGTTGGCAACGCTTCTTTTCTTGCGGCAAAGGGCGATAAACAGTGCCGCAAAGGACACTGCCTGCACTATGAGCGTAATGCCTACATAAAATTTGGTTTTTTTAAGCATTGTAACCTCCCCATAGAAGTCGGCGCTTATTTGTTTGCGTTCTGCTTTAAGTATGCGTTGATGAAACCGTCGATCTCACCGTCCATTACTGCAGTGATATTGCCGTCCTCGTAGCCCGTACGGTTATCCTTTGCAAGAGTGTAGGGCATGAATACATATGAGCGGATCTGACTGCCCCACTCGATGTTGTTCTTGACGCCCTTGATGTCCTCGATACGTGCAAGATTCTCGCGCTCCTTGATCTCCATCAGCTTACTTTTGAGCATTTTAAGCGCGGTCTCCTTGTTCTGAAGCTGACTGCGCTCAGTCTGACAGCCGACCACGATACCTGTGGGCAGGTGTGTGATACGGATCGCGGAGTCGGTCTTATTAATATGCTGACCGCCTGCACCGGATGAGCGGTGAGCAGTAATCTCGATATCCTCATCACGGATCTCGATCTTTCCGTCGTCCTCAAATTCGGGCATAACGTCAACCGATGCAAAGGAGGTCTGACGGCGTCCCGATGCGTCGAAGGGAGAGATGCGCACCAGACGGTGAACGCCCGCCTCGCTCTTTAAATATCCGTAAGCGTTGACGCCCTCCACCATGATGGTGGCGCTCTTGATGCCGGCTTCTTCGCCGTCCAGCCAGTCAACAAGCTTTACATTGTAGCCGTGACGCTCGCCCCAACGGGTGTACATACGGTAGAGCATAAGTGCCCAGTCCTGAGCCTCTGTGCCGCCGGCGCCGGGATGGAAGGATACGATAGCGTTGTTGCGGTCGTATTCTCCCGAAAGCAGCACCTCGATACGCTGGCGCTCCTCCTCCTTGATGACCTCCGCCATCTCGGATTCTACCTCGGCGACGATGGATTCGTCGTTTTCCTCAATACCCATCTCGGCGAGAGTGATAGCGTCCTCAAGACGATTTTTCAGCGATTCAAAGGCTTCGATCTTATCTTTTTTCTGCTTGATCTGCTGGAGCATCTTGCTGGAGTTTTCGGCATCGTTCCAGAAATCTGCCTCCATGGTCTTTGCCTCATCCTCGGTGACTTCGTTTTTGAGCTGTTCGATGCGCAGTGCCGATGCCAGCTCATCTATATCGGCGCGCATATTCTGGAGCTTATATTTTGCTTCTTCAAGTTGAATTATCAAAGTGGTTCCTCCTAAATGACCGCAGTGCGGTCGATACTGTTAATATTATTATACCATACAGTGGTATGATTTTTCAAGTAGATAGAGAATTTTACAGTTTATCAACATTTCTCACCGATGCTTGGATCTCCGGTCATTTCGTAAAACTTTTCGATCTCCTCGGAATTGCCGAACTGACGAGCTGCAAGAGTCTCTGAGAGGGTATCACACAGCTTATTATCGGTGAGCAGCTTCTTTATGCCCTCATAGATGCCCTCGGAGCTGATATCGCAGATGACACCGAGCTTGCCGTCCTCAAGCTGCTCGGGCGCCGAGAGGTAATGGGAAGCGAGTATGGGCTTGTACATGATCTTCGCTTCTTCAACCGATATCGGCTTACCCTCGTGACGAGAGGGCTGAGCATAAATGTGGCAGTCGCGCAGATAGGAGTACGGATTCTGCGTGGTGCCGAGAAAGATCATCATGTCGGCAACACCGTTATCGAGCAAGAGCTGCGCCATATACTGCTTGTAGTCCTCCTCGCCGTCGCCGAGTACATACCAGCGTACATCGAAGTTTTCCTCTCGCAGACGTTTCAGCACGGGTACTACCAGATCGAGCCCCTTTTGCTCTCCGATGCGTCCTATGGTGAGTATACGCTTACCTGTGAAATGGGTGTCGGGGAATGTGTCGCCGATAAGGGCGAGATCCCAGATCTGTTTCGGGTTTGTGATATTTTCCATCATTATCGTTCGGTCGGCGATCTCGGGAAGCTTACTTTTCAGCGAATCGTCTACCAGCTTTGACACAGTGACTACCTTGTCGCATTTCTTAAAGTAGCCGAGGTAAATGGAGTCGTCGCGGGGGGGATTCGAGTAGTCGAAATGGAGCCAGGCGATCTTCTTTTTTGCGTTCACCTTGTCGCACATATAGAACATCGTACGGTCGCCCCAATAGGCTACGGCAACGTCATAAGGCTCGGTGACCGCAGGCATCTTCTGCATGAAGTGTATCCACATCCATGTCGCCGCAGAGCTGCGTTTTTCGCCTTTTGAAAAGAGCGTTTTGACAAAATAGGGGAATATCTCAAAGAGCGTGAGCGGGTTTTCCTTGACAAAGCAGTCAATAAGCGTTTTGACCGCGTTTTTGCCCGAAAGCAGGAACATATCGCCGTACTTTTCCATGACCTCCACCTTGACCTGCTTCGGAAGCTGGTCGAGCAGCAGACCCTCACGTTTTGCAAGCAGCAGAGTCACGTCAAAGCGATCGAAATCGAGACAGGACAGAAACGACAAAAAGGATTTTTCGGTGCCCGCACAATTCATTGTTATGCCGCACACAAGCATTTTAGTTTTCTTCAAAGCCTTGTGCCTCCTCATATAATTCCATAAGCCGCTCTTCCACCTCGGTCTGGCGGGTATAGAGCTCGTTTACCTTGACATAATCCGCCTGTATTGATTCATCGGCCAGCTTTTCCATGAGCTCTTCAAGCTCGGCTTCGAGCTTTTCGGTCTCCTCGGCGTTCTTCTTCATGCGCGTGCGAAGTCTGCGCTGCTCGGATGCCTGCTCCTTGGCTTTAAGATACTGCTCCTTGGCATCCGTAACTACAGCGGGAGCTGATTCGGTCTCTGCGGCGGTGAGCCTTGCGCGGTGAGCTTTGTATTCCTCATAGTTGCCTATAAAATCAAGCGCGGGCTTGCTTCCGAGATCAAGCACGCGGGTGGCGAGTTTAGAAATGAAATAGCGGTCGTGGGACACGGCGATTATGGTACCGTCAAATTCCAAGAGCGCATTTTCAAGCGCCTCGCGGGAGTTTATATCAAGATGGTTCGTCGGCTCGTCAAGTATGAGCAGATTCATCTTCGAGAGTATCAGTTTGCACAGCGTGAGCCGCGCTTTTTCTCCGCCCGAGAGGACGGACACCTTCTTTTCAATGTCGTCTCCCTTGAATAAAAACAGCGCCAGCGCCGAACGTATCTCGGTCTGTGTAAGCCCCTCGTAGCAGTTCCACAGCTCATCGAGCACGGTGTTCTCGGGATCGAGATTCTGGTTTTCCTGGTCGTAGTAGCCTACAGTCACGTTATAACCATATTCAAAGCTGCCGGCATCCTGCACCAGCTTATCGGCTATTATTTTGATAAGTGTGGACTTGCCGCAGCCGTTGGGTCCTGCAATAAACAGATGGTCACGCTTTTTTACAAGGAACGACACATCCGAAAACAGCGGCTTGTTGGGAAATGCCTTGGCGAGCTTTTTTACCGTTAATACATCATTGCCGCTTTCCCCTGATTTTGTAAAGGAGAGGCGGATCTTTTCGGGAAGATCCTCGGGGCGGTCGATCTTGACCATGCGGTCGAGCGCCTTTTGACGGCTTTCCGCGGCGATAATGTTGCGCTCGCGGTTCCAGCGGCGCTGTTGTTCGATATATGCTTCGATTCGTGCTATTTCCTTCTGCTGATTCTTGTACTGCCGCTCACGTATCTCACGGTTTTCGGCTTTTAGTGTAACATACCGCGAATAATTGCCGTTATACAGCTCCGCGTGGGTGTTTTCGATCTCCAAGGTCTTGTTTGTGACCTTGTCGAGGAAGAAACGGTCATGGGAGATGACAAGTAACGTGCCCTTATATCCCGACAAAAAGTCCTCAAGCCAGGCAAGGGTCTCAACGTCAAGGTGGTTGGTGGGCTCGTCGAGCATCAGTATGTCGGGGGATGTGATGAGCAGTCTTGCAAGAGCGAGACGGGTCTTTTGACCGCCCGACAGTCCCGATATTTTGAGATCGTGAAAGCGTTCGTCAAAGCCGAGGTTTTTTAGTATGCCCTTACAGCGTGAGCGGAACTCGTATCCGCCCGACCGCTTAAAACGGTCGGCAAGGGAGGTATAGGATGAAATGAGCACAGCATCGGCGGGCGTTTTTTCGAGTTGCTTTTGAAGCTCTTCAAGGCGTGCCTCGTCGGATATAAGCCCCGAGAAGGAGGCGAGCATTTCGCCGAGCACAGTGTTTTCGCCCTCAAGCCCCGTGTTCTGCTCGAGCATTCCCACGGACTTGTCCTTTGAGATAAACACCGAGCCGTCGGTGGGGGAGTATTCACCGCGTATTATTTTAAAAAGCGTGGATTTGCCGGCGCCGTTCACGCCGACGATACCCAACTTGTCCCCCTCATTTAAGCTGAAGGAGACCTTATCAAGTATGACATCCGTTCCGAATTCCAGCGAAACGTTGCTTAAGCTGATGGCAGTCATTGTATATTCTCCGAATAAACATTATTACACATTCTATAGTATACCACAAAACTGCGACGTTGTCAAATATTATGTGTGTTTTTTATATATGCTGTGAAAGGAAGCAAAAAATGCGTATAAAAGAAGCTGCCGAGCATTGTCGGCTTACGGAAAAAGCTATTTGTCTATATCAGGAAAAGGGACTTATTACCTCGGTGGTCACAGTGATAAACGGACGCAGGTTCCGCGATTATGATGAGCACACCGTGGGAAGACTTGAAACCATAGCGAGCCTCCGTCGTTCATTTTTCTCCATTTAACAGATCACAAGCCATTAAGAGGAGACGGCAGCAAAAGAAGATCGTTTTCCGCAATATGCTTTGACAATTCCGAATGTAAGGGCTAACAGTAAAAACAAATATCCCATGGCTTTGTCAAATTAATCGCTGATGACACAGGCTCTGCGCGCGACTTTTCTCAAAATATCCCCAAAGTCCTCACCGCAGCTTCGGTACATCTGCGCGCAAAGCGCCATAGGGAGGTAGATGCCCCCGTCGAAGGTGCCCGCTATGCACATGTTGACCTCGTCCGACTTGTTGTCCCTTATAAAACGCAGCAGCTGTGCCGCGCGGTCGCCGTTTCGCATCCAATCTGCCGAATATTCCTTCCGGGCGTTGGCGCGGATGGAGCGGTCATGCGCCGCCACAGCCTCGGAGTTTTCACCCATGATGTAGGGACCACGTTGGTTGATGAATTTGCTCCAGTCGAGCATCATCACGCCCTTGAATACAAGTCCCACACCCACGCCGCCGCGAAGCTCCAGCAGCTTTTTTGTAAATTCAAGAGTTTCCAGATATTCTTCCTCGTCCTCGGGATTCTTTATGACCTTTACCAAAAATCCGTCCTCGGGAACCTCGTCCGACGCGACATACTTACGGATGACGGCGCTGTCGTCATAGCATCCGACGAAAAATGCGTTTTTCGAAACTTGCTTATTGACGGAGCGTTAAATTATGATATTCACAGGCAATTTACCCGAAACAGAATATTGCTTATGGAAATACTTTGCGCGCTTGAAGCACATACATCGAGGCAATCCGTTCCCGATTACATTTCAAACACTTTACGGTATTTGTCGGAGCATATCGAGGAGAATCCGACGGTGGCGGAATTGGCGGCGCTCTGTAACATCAGCGAGGTCTATTTCAGAAAGCAGTTCAAATGTCACATGGGTATGACTCCGCTTGAATACCGAAATGCCTTGAGGCTCGGAAGGGCGCGGTCGTATCTTGAATACGGGGATATTTCCGTACAGGAGATCTCCGATATGATAGGCTATTCTAACGTTTCCCATTTTATAAAGGAATTTAAAAGGCAGTATGGGAGCTCACCGCTTAAGTACCGTAAACTGATAAGGATGGATCCGGAATGAACTCATCGGTTCAAAGTGACGCTGCAAAAAACACGCCGTGCGCAGATGCACACGGCGTGTGGGATGTCACGGTTATCTGTAAAATCTCATGGAAGCGACAACCTTGCCGAGGACGATAAGCTCGTTCACGTAGATAGGCTCCATAGAGGAGTTTTCGGGCTGGAGACGGAAGCAGTTGCCCTCGCGGTAAAAGGTCTTGACTGTCGCCTCGTCATCCACAAGCGCAACGATGATGTCGCCGTCTCTCGCGGTGTTGCATTTTTCGACTACGATAAGGTCATCATCAAGTATGCCCGCTTCGATCATACTCTCCCCCTGTACCTTCAGCGCAAACAGATCGTTCGAGGTCATACGGGAGGACGGACGGGGAACATCAATATAACCGTCGTAGTTTTCCACGGCGAGTATGGGCATTCCCGCCGCCACCTTGCCGAGGATCGGTACACGTACGGTGGAGCTGCTCTGTGTGCCGCCGTTATCGACACGCAGTGTGCGGCTCTTGCCCGGATCCTTTTGTATCATGCCCTTTTCTTCGAGTCTTGCAAGATATGTATGCACCGTAGAGGTGCTTTTCATATTAAGCGCGTTGCAGATATCACGCACACTGGGGGCGTAGCCCTCGTTTTTGATTGCGTTAAGAATAAAATCATATATTTCGCGTTCGCGTTCGGTCAGCTTGTCTGCCATAACATTACCTCCGCTTTTTGGAATGTGTCTGTAGAATAATTATACCATACTTTTTCTAAAAAAGCAAACGGTTGTTCGATTTTATATTTTAAATTTTTGTTTATAAATATTTAACAATATAAAAACACAACGGTAATATGCAGGTATAATCGGTGTGATATACTGATTCGGTCAAAATCTATAATGTGAGGTATCATATGAAAACGGTGAGAGCTTTTTCGCGGCTGCTTGCGGTGACGCTTGTCACGGCGCTTGCGATACCGCTTGCGAATACCGTAGTGATCCGTTCGCTCGGCATATATTTTGCCGCCGATCCACTTACATACGGTTACACGGTAACCGACGCGCTCGGTTATATCTACAACTTTATAAATATCATATCGACGTTTTCTGTATCTGCGTGTCTTGCTTATTCGGTTGTTACAAGGAAAGCCCGGCTTGCTGTTATATTAACGGCGGCATTATCGCTTGCGGTCGTATACGCCTCAGGGATAATATGCGAGATCGCTGTTGACAGCCGTGTACTTGCCGCTTCGGATATTATTGAAAATGTGTCAAATCTTGCAGTGGAGCTTATCCGATATGGTGCCGTAATGCTTGTGGCATGGTTCACCGAACGGCACGCCGCTAAAAAGGGAATCACTCATGAGCTTGAACTGCTGTCCTTTCACGGAACGCTGTCGCTTTCGGCGATATTCACCACACTATGCGTGTCGCTTATGATACTTGCTTCACTCGGAGTTGAAACGGTCATGCTGGTGCTCACCTACGGAGCGCCCGAAAGTTTCTCGGAGATAATGGAACTGGTGATGCCGTATATTACGATGCTGATCTATTCTATTCTCGGATATTTTGCTTGCTTTGCGGCAATGCGCGTGATAGAAAAGCCTAAGCAAGCAGCTCGGGAATTGCGTAAATAAATATTCCGATAATACCGCTTGATGCCATTACGACGATTGGGCTTGGTTTCATTTTTCTCATGACGATCACGCCTGCGGTGAACAGCGCCGCGGCGAAAATATCAAAGGACGGTGCGATAAATGAGCCCTCTCCGACCGCTTCGAGGAGCATTTTTAGTCCCGCAGAAGCAATAAGACCGATCACACAGGGGCGCATTACGGATAACACGTCCCGCACAGGCTTCAGACTGCCGTATTTTTTAAGAAGCAGCGCAAGGATCGAGATTATGACTGCCGAGGGGAACACAAAACCGAGAGTTGCGGCGATAGCTCCCCCAAGACCTGCCTCGTTTATACCGACGAATGTTGCGGCGTTGATTGTGATGGGGCCCGGAGTCATTTCGGAGATGACCATGATATCCGTGAATTCCGCTTCGGTCATCCAAGCAAGCTCCGTAACGATCATATCCTGTATCAGCGGCAGTGCGGCGTAGCCGCCTCCGAAGCTGAAAAGTCCCACCTTGGCAAAGGCGAAAAACAGCTTTAACAGTATCATTTGCGTTCACCTGCTTTACCCGAAATAAACGCGACGGCACAGCCGACAAGCGCACCTGCGACTATTATTACGGCGGCGTTCAGCTTAAACACGAACACCGCAATAAAGGATGCGGGAATGAGCAGTATGCGAAGCCACTGCAGCGGACTGCCTTGGCGATGCTCCTTTGTTACTGCGGCGATCATTGAGATCACCGCGTCGGCGATGACCGCACATATACCTGCTCGCATGCCTCGCAGTGCGGCGGCGACGATCACGCTTGAAGCAAAGGCTTCGTAAACGAGCGCGATTACCGATATAATAACAAGCGGCGGCAAGATCGTCGCAATAAGCGTCAGCGCGGCGCCTGTCGCACCGCCGACCTTCATACCCACCAGAATCGCCGCGTTGACGGCGACCGCGCCCGGTGCGCTCTGCGCTACGGCGGTGTAATCGAGCATTTCCTTTTCATTGAGCAGCCTGTGTTTTTCCACAAAACTGCGTTTCATCAGCGGAACGATAACATAACCTCCGCCGAAGGTAAACGCGCTCAGCTTTAACATTTCAAAAAACAGTGTAATATAGAGTCCCGCTTTGTACTTCATTGATTGTCTCCAAATCTATATTATTATGATAGTAATTATATCATACCGCTTTGAAAAAGTAAATATCCCCAAAAATAATATTTCCAAAACGAGGTAGATCCATAATGAAACCTATAGTAAGACGCGCATGCCCTAACGACACGGAAAGACTGCTTGACCTGCTTTTGCAGGTGGAGGACGTACATCAAAAAGGTCGCCCAGACCTTTTCCGTGTACACGGAACCAAGTTCACCATCCCCGAGCTGCTTGAAATAATCGCGGACGACACTCGCCCTGTATTTGTTGCGGAGCTTGACAGTAAGGTAGTCGGCTACATATTCGGTATCATTACCGAAACAAAGGACAGTACTATGTTGTTTGATATGAAAACGATTCACCTTGAGGATGTGTGCATTGACGAGACCTGCCGCGGCATGGGTATTGGCAGTGTACTTATGGAATATGTCACCGAATGGGCGAAGGCGAACGGCTGTAACCGCATGGATCTCGACGTGTGGGAGTTCAATGACGGCGCACGCAGGTTCTATGAGCGGTATGGGTTTAAGACTCAGAAGCGCCGTATGGATATGTGGCTTGACAGATAAACCCGTTTTTGTTTTTCCGAGGAAACCGAATGTTGCTCGACATATGTGGCATTTTGTGATATAATGCTTACAGATGAAATTTATATTTGATGCAACAGGAGGTTACCATGTTTGATACACTGAGGTTTGGAAATGCACTGTCCGCACTCCGCAAGAATGCGGATATGACCCAAAGCGAGGTGGCGGATAAGCTGAATCTGACAAGGCAGGCGGTCTCAAAGTACGAGCGCGGCGAGAGCTTTCCCGACATTTCGATCCTTCTTTTGATATCGGAGCTGTTCGGGGTGACGCTTGACAAGCTCGTGAGCTTTGGCGGAGCCACCGAGGGCGAGGCGGCGTGCCGAGTTTAAGCGGCAGGGGTTAGGTTGATACACAATGAAAGAGATACTTTTACGAAAATTTCGAAAACACCGAAACTTTTTTTGAAAAATCTATTGACACAGCACCGATTATGTGGTATAATACCAAGGTACAACAAAGAAGAACTCTCCGTTCTCACCGCCTCAAACTGATGACAGCGGTCAATAATCGACGTGATGACACCAAAAGTGTCTGTATGATCGTGCGGAGATTTCTTCGCACGATCTTTATTTATGTTTTGGAGGTGTCCGCTATTAGCACAAAAGAACTGCAAATCAATGAAGAAATCAGGGCAAAGGAAGTCCGCATCGTAGGTGAGGACGGCGAACAGGTCGGCGTTATGCAGACCGCAAAGGCGCTTGAGCTTGCTTACGAGAAGGATCTCGACCTCGTTCTCATTGCTCCGAATGCCGAGCCGCCGGTTTGCCGCATTATGGATTACGGCAAGTACCGCTTCGAGCGCGACAAGAAGGAGAAGGAAGCAAAGAAGAAGCAGACTACTGTCGAAGTCAAGGAGATCCAGCTCTCCTGCCGCATCGACACACACGATTTCGAAACCAAGGTCAAGCATGCGCACCGTTTCCTCGGTGACGGCAACAAGGTAAGAGTCGTTGTGAAATTCAGAGGACGTGAGATGAGCCATCTCGACATCGGACGTGAGATCCTCGAAAAATTCGAGGAAGCTTGCAAAGAGGTCGGCAGCGTGGATAAGCGTCCCGCACTGGAAGGCCGCTTCATGAGTATGATCGTGAACCCCGTAAAGCAGCCCGCCAAGTAATTATTGTTTTGCCGTTTATTTGCGGCTTCAGACACTGATAACACGCGCGCGTTCGGCGCATAAACAGAACGGAATAAACAAAAGGAGTAAACGAAAATGGCAAAAATAAAGACTCATAAGGCTACAGCCAAGAGATTTTCTCTCACCAAGAGCGGAAAGGTTAAGCTCAACCACACCAATCGCCGCCACAAGCTCGGTTTAAAGACCGCTAAGAGAAAGAGACAGCTTCGCAAGAACGGCTATCTCAGCACCTCTATGGCACCCACCATTGCATCTCTCATCCACAAATAATCATATAACGAATAACCGGAGGATAATATAAAATGGCAAGAGTTAAAGGCGCGATGATGACTCGCAAGAGAAGAAATAAAATGCTCAAGCTCGCTAAGGGCTACTGGGGTGCTAAGTCTAAGCACTTCAAGATGGCTAAAGAGCAGGTAATGAAGAGCGGCAACTACGCTTTCGCCGGCAGAAAGATGAAAAAGAGAGACTTCCGTTCTCTCTGGATCACCAGAATCTCCGCACAGGCTAAGGTTTGCGGCATGAATTACTCCACTCTCATGCACGGTCTCAAGGTAGCAGGCATCGACCTCAACCGTAAGATGCTCGCTGAGATCGCAGTTTCCGATAAGGATGCGTTCGCTGCAATCGCAGAGCAGGCTAAAGCAGCTCTCGCAAAGTAATTATAAAGATTAAAAACCGGCTCACCCCGGTTTTTTCTTTTTAGTAAATAAAAGGAGACACAAGATGGCTTCCTTTTCAAAAGATATCATAACCAGCCGCCAAAACGGGCTTGTAACCAGGATGGCGAAGCTGTCGGATAAGAAATACCGCGACGCAGAGGGGCTTTTTCGCATTGACGGAGTCAAGCTGTATTCGGAAGCGATAAAAAGCGGCATTTCTATGGAATACACTTTTATTTCCGAATCGAAGCAGGAAAAAATAACATATGTGCTTGCAGACGAGCTCGAAGCCGCCGACGGTACGGTAGTGTTTGTGTCAGACGAGGTGCTTTCAAAGCTCACAGACGAGACGGCACCGCAGGGAATAGTTGCGGTGGGAAGGAAGTTTGCCGTTCACGAGGCGGATGTTCCTGCGGAGGACAAATTTCGAGCATTGTACCTCTCGTCCATACGCGATCCCGGCAATCTCGGAACAATGATACGTACCGCGTATGCGTTCGGAGTTGACCGCGTGTACATCAGCGACGACTGCGCCGATGTTTATTCGCCCAAGACTGTTCGGGCGGCGATGGGGACTATATTTCGTCAGAGACTTGCAAGGGTCAACGACGAGATCGCATTTGCAAAACGGATGGAGTCTGCGGGATGTACGATATATGCCGCAGCGCTTCGCAGAGATGCAAAAAAGCTCGGCAGCTTCGATATGCCCGAAAAGGTCTGCTTTGCTGTCGGGAACGAAGGTCACGGGCTGTCAGACGAATTTATTGATACCTGCACAGGCACAGTGTTTATTCCCATGGCGGAGGGCTGTGAGTCGCTTAATGCGGCAGCCGCGGCAAATGTTCTTATCTGGGAAATGTGCCGTGCGGTACGCTCAAACTGATATGTTGAGGTAAAACCATGAAAACTGCATATACTAATACAAAAATATACAATACACAAAAGAAATGCTTCGAGGACGCAACGCTTTATGTGGAGGACGGTATTATTACCGCACCCTTCACTGCCGAAGAGACCGTTGACTGTGGCGGGGCGTATATGATTCCCGGCATGATCGATGTTCACACCCACGGCAGAGGCGGATACTGCAGTGACAGCGCCTCGGCTGATGAGATGTGCGAGATGGCTAAGTCCTATGCGGCGGCGGGTACGACCTCGTTTATGGCAACATTTGGCACGAATCCGGCTGATTGGTACAACAAAGGCATTGACAACATAAAGGAAGCGGGCGCACGTCAGAAAAATACTGCCTGTGGCGCCAATATAATCGGTATCCATTTTGAGGGACGCTATCTTAACGTAAAGAAAAAGGGTGCTCATGCTCCCGAGCTTTTGTCGGTGCTTGATGCTGAGGAGCTGGCGGGGTATATTGAGCGTACTGTCGGCGGCGATTCGCCGCTTAAATGCTTCCATGTAACCTGTGCTCCCGAGCTCGAAGGCGGTGAAGCGTTTGTTAAACGCGCCATTTCAATGGGTGCAACGGTGGGTATCGGACACAGCAACGCTACTCTTGCGGAGTGCAAGGCGGCGATGGAATGGGGAGCAAATTCTTTCACCCATCTCTACAACGCCATGAGCGCGTTCACGCACCGTGAGCCCGGCTGTGCGGGAACGGGACTTGCTACCGAAGCATATGCCGAGCTTATCACCGATGGGTATCATGTAGACCCTGCGGCGGTATATATAGCTTACCGTTCGAAGTCTCCCGATAAGTTAGTGCTCATCACCGATTCGCTTCCCGCAGCGGGAATGGCTCCGGGTATATACAAAATGGGCGACGGCGTATGCGACACCAGAAACGGTAAGATCGGTTATTGCGAGGACGGAGTTACCATCAACGGCAGTATTATCGACCTCTTTACGGGTATGAAGAACTTCATGAGCTTCACGGGCATCACACTTGAAGAAGCTATCCCGTATGCAACGATCAATCCCGCAAGAATGATACACGCGGATGATATCGTCGGCTCGCTTGAAGTTGGCAAAAACGCGGACTTTATTTTGCTTGAAAATGACAAGGCAACGCTCAAGCAGGTATACGTAAGAGGTCAGAAACAATAATATTTAATGGAGGACAATGAAATGTGCAATTGCTCCGAGCATAAAGAAAAATTCTATATAACCACACCCATTTATTATCCCAGTGATAAGCTTCATATAGGTCACACCTATTGTACCGTGGCGACGGACGCCATGGCGCGTTATAAGCGTATGACCGGTCACGACGTTATCTTCCTCACCGGTACCGACGAGCACGGTCAGAAGATCGAAGATAAGGCAAAGGAGGCGGGAGTTACCCCCCAGCAGTTCGTTGACAATATCGTAACGGGCGAGCGTGGTGTGCAGGATCTTTGGAAGCTGATGAATATCAGTAACGACCGTTTCATCAGAACCACCGACGATTATCACGTTGAGGCTATCCAGAAGATTTTCCACAAGATGTACGACAATGGTGACATCTACAAGGGTATCTACAAGGGCAAGTACTGCAAGCCCTGCGAATCCTTCTGGACGGAGAGTCAGCTGGTGGATGGTAAGTGCCCCGACTGCGGCCGCCCCGTGGAGGACGCCGAGGAGGAGGCTTACTACTTCCGTCTTTCCAAGTACGCAGACCGCGTGCAGGATCTGCTTGAGAACACCGATTTTCTTGAACCCCGTTCCAGAGTTAACGAGATGGTCAACAACTTTATTAAGCCCGGTCTTGAGGATCTGTGCGTTTCCCGTACATCCTTTACATGGGGCGTGCCCGTTGATTTTGATCCCGGTCATGTGGTTTACGTGTGGGTTGACGCTCTGTTCAACTATACAACCGCTCTTGGCTTTATGAACAGCAAGTACGATGATTACAAGGACTATTGGCCTGCAGACGTTCACTTTGTGGGCAAGGAGATCGTGCGTTTCCACTCCATTATCTGGCCCGCAATGCTCATGAGCATGGATATGCCGCTTCCGAAGAAGGTATTCGGTCACGGCTGGCTGCTGCTTGACGGCGGTAAAATGTCAAAATCCAAGGGCAATGTGGTTGACCCCTATGTATTGGCTGAAAAATTCGGCGTCGATGCGCTGCGCTTCTTCCTCCTTCGCACATTCCCCTTCGGCTCCGACGGTAACTTCTCCAACGAAGCGCTGATCGGTACCATCAACGTAGACCTTGCCAATGACCTTGGAAATCTGCTTTCCCGTACCGTTTCCATGGTAGATAAATACTTTGGCGGCACTTTGCCTGCGGTTCAGACCGAGGATGCGGAAAAGGATGCCGAGATGGTTTCCCTTATCGCAAATCTGCGCGCTCGCTACGAGGAGCAGATGGAAAAGTATGCGTTCCAGAACGCACTTGCGGAGATCTTCAATGTTATCAGCCGCGCAAACAAGTATATCGACGAGAATACTCCTTGGGCGCTTGCAAAGGATATGGATGCAAACGGCGCACGACTTGCCCGTGTTATGTACAACCTCCTCGAGGTGCTTCGCGTTTCCGCGATCCTCTTGACGCCCTTCATGCCTTCCACTGTAACGGAAATACTCCGTCAGATCGGTGCTTGTGAATGCTGCTCCACATGGGAAGCCGCCGGTAAATACGGCGCATTAAAGGCGGATGTCACCGTGGTACGCGGAGACAATTTGTTCCCCAGAATCGACGAAGCGAAGATGCTCGCCGAGCTCGAAGCAGAAAGAGAAGCTGCACAAAAAGCTGCCGCTCCTGTAGAAAAGCCCGAGGGCTGTGCGATAATCGGCTTTGACGATTTCATGAAGGTGGAGCTCCGCACCGCGCAAGTTATCGCCTGCGAGCCCGTGAAGAAGGCAAAGAAGCTGCTTTGCTTGCAGCTTGATCTCGGCTACGAGAAGCGCCAGGTGGTATCCGGTATTGCACAGTTCTATAAGCCCGAGGATCTCATCGGCAAGAAGCTTATCATGGTCGCAAATCTCGCGCCTGCAAAGCTTTGCGGCGTTGAATCAAACGGTATGATACTGGCTTCGGGTGAAGAAACCGTTCGTGTGGTATTCCTTGATCCCGAGACACCTCTTGGAGAACGTGTGAGATAAAATGAAATTTGATTTCACACCCTCGCGTGAGCTCCCCATATTCGATACTCACGCTCATTATAACGACCCACGGTTTGAGTGCGAGATAGACGGTGGAAAGGACGAGGTTCTTTCTGATCTCTTTTCGCAGAATGTTCGTTATGTAGTCAACGCGGGGTGCTGTGTGGCATCCTCCTGCGACTGTATAGCCATGGCGGAAAGGTATCCTCAGGTGTATGCCACCGTAGGAGTTCATCCGGGGGAAGTCGATCCCGATGACGATATGGAAGCAGCCATGGAAGATATTCGTACGATGCTTGCACACGAAAAGGTCCGCGCACTTGGCGAGATAGGTCTTGATTACCACTACGATGACCCGCCGCGGGATGTGCAGAAAATGTGGTTCCGCCGTCAGCTTGAGCTGGCGCGGGAGGTAAAAATGCCCGTGGTCATCCACGACCGCGATGCGCACGGCGACATCATGGATATTCTGCGCGAATATCCGGAGGTGACGGGAGTATTCCACAGCTTTTCAGCCAGCGGGGAGATCGCCCGTCAGCTTGTAAAGCGTGGATGGTACATCTCCTTTTCGGGAGTTATCACCTTCAAAAACGCCGCCAGACTTGCACAGATCGTGCCAACGGTGCCACTTGACCGAGTAATGATCGAGACGGATGCACCGTACCTTGCGCCCGTGCCATATCGCGGAAAGATAAACCATTCGGGGCTGATGGAATACACCGCTGCCCGCGCCGCCGAGCTTTACGGCATCACGGTAGAGGAATTCTGCCGCCACGCGTATGAGAATGCGTGCAGGTTTTTTGGGATAGGTGAATAAATAAAAAATGATCGCCATATGGGCGATCATTTTTTATACCACTTAAAAATATTTTGACAAATATCAAAATACCTATTGACAAAAAGTGATTTGATGTGTATAATAATAGTACATCGATAAGGAGGTATTACACATGAACGGAAAAGAAACAATGACCGCGCTGCATGAGCTTGCGAAACGTTACGCGGATGAATACGTATCACGGCTTGCCGAGCTTTCACCCGATGCCAAGACCGAGCGGAAGGCGCTGTTGATTCAGAAAAACATGGCGGAAATATGCGCGGTGTTCCCGAAATATGAATATAACGGTCATATCTACGAAACGCGTGAAAAGCAGGTGTTTGGGCAAAATAATCACTATTTTGATGCATATCGCCGCACATATGATAGCCTTGACGCAGATGAACGTGAAGCTTTTCTCATCTATGCGGCAGCGATAACGCTTGCTCGATGCAATTTTTATGACAAGCGCAAGGCGGAGCTCGACTGCGGAGAGGGCACGGCGGAATCGGTATTCGAGGCGCGTCTCATCTGCGGCGTTGTGGGACAGATTCTCGACGATTGGTGCGCATGGTGGCGGCAGAATTTCCCGCACATTGACATTGGAGGTGTGTGACATGGATTTAAAAGATACTGCCGCACTGTTTAAATGTCTGGGCGACGAATCGCGGCTCCGTATCCTTGCCATGCTGAGGCAGTCAGACAGCTATGTTGAGCTGCTGGCAAACCGACTCGATCTGACGCCGGGAACGGTCAGCCATCATCTTAAAAAATTGGAAACTTTAGGACTTGTAAAGTGCTCACGCTCGCAGTTTTACATGATCTACTCGCTGAATCGCGATATCGCCGCGCCGATACTTGAATTACTGCCCGCAGAGGACGACGGTGTGTCTGACGATGAAAAATATCGCCGCCAGATCATCGCGTCGTTTGTCAAAAACGGCAGATTGACAACGATACCGTCACAGCTCAAGAAGCGCGAGGTAATTTACCGTCATATGCTTGAAGGTATCGCTGTGGGACAGTCCCTTACCGAACGGGAGATCAATACCCTTATTGAAAAATGGCACGAGGACTTTTGTACCATTCGCCGAGATTTTATCTCACTCGGGCTCATGACCCGTGAGGATGGTATATACATGCGGGTCAAATGACGGTTAAGTTCATGCAACCAAGAGTATACAATTATAATCAAATATTACCTTGACAATCCAATCATAATATGATATAATGAAATTGTAATAAGGCTGAAACGCAATATTATGAACGCAACTGTAAGTATCGAAAGGAGTATTCAGAATGAAAAAAGGAAAGCAGTTACGCTATTTTAAGAACTTGCTGGTGTTTCAGATCATCAGCGCGGTGTTGGTCGTTATAGGATTTCTGCTGTACCGATATTCGTGGGAACTGTGGGCGTTTGGCTCGCCGCTGATCGTCATCGGTCTCATCGGACTTGTTACATGCTTTGTATTCAAGGTGAGCGATCAGAGTTACACCGAGTATTTCGATTTGAAATTTGAAGCCATGCCGAAGGAGCGCGATATATCTCCCGATTTTACGGCGTGCGAATATTCCTTTGAAGGGAATGCGTATGCGAAGCTTGATAAGTCGGGAAGTCCACGCTCCGAGCTGTGCATGCGCACGTTCATATACTTTGGCAAGCAGTTAAAGGTCGTGCGCGGGACAGCCAACGCCGTATCGGATACTCTCGATGTGCAGGCGGTGAGCTTTGACACTGCCCGTGCCGAGATCGTGGATGTAGAATGCCGGGTCGGAGGCTCGCTAAAGAAGCTGGCAAAGATGAAGCTTGTCGGTGCCGATGGTGCAGAAATCGAATTTCCCGTAAAGTACAACGATATCGAGGTAGATAAGCTGGCGGAGCAGATAAACAGTAAATACAAGGCATAAAATATGGGATACCGCAAATGAATTGCGGTATCCCATTATCAATTTTTGAAATGTCAGATGATATATGGTTTGATCTCTTCGAGAAGCGCTTCGGCATCATCGCTGTGAGCGGTGAGCTTGATGGGCTTCAGAAGATCAAGGGAGAAGATACCCATGATGGACTTTGCATCAACGACATAACGTCCCGACATGAGATCGATATCCATATCATACTTGGATACGATATTTACAAAGTTGCGTACATCCTCGATGGAGGAAAGCTTAATATCTAAAGATTTCATTATAATTCAACTCCTTAATTGATATTTACATATATATGATATCCTAAATTCCGTATTTTGTCAATAGATATAACGTAAAATTTTTATGAGAGCTTTATTATCACTGTGCGAACTAAGTTGGCTATCATGCACAAAATGTTGTGGTGGTTTTGTCATATAAGCCCAATCTCGGTGGGGGCGACCTTTAACGTAGGTGTGACGGTGAGCTTATCGTCCGTAAGCGTCAGCGTCATGCCGTGGGGAGAGGTGACGAACATGAGCGATACAGTGAGCACGCCGTTGTCTACAGCATAGGATGCCGCTATTTCGACAGGCATACCGATCTCGCCGTCATCCAGTTGCCCGGGGCAGGGGCGAATGGGACAGTGGTCAAGCTTGTTGTACTCCCATTCCCCGTGAGCGCAGATAAGCTGTGCGGCGTAGCGGTCGGTTCCGTATACAGTCAGCGCCATCGCACCCTCGGCGGGAGTGATATCAAGTGCCTTGATGTCGTACTTGTTGTCCTCACACCTAACGGAGCGTGATGTCACCTCTGCTGTGCCGCAGGGGGGCTCCAGGTATGGATGAGCGGAGATGTCGCAGGACTTTTTTATTGGCAGAGGACATTCATGGATGCCGGCGTATATGGTGTCCCAGAAAATATTCATGGTGTCCTGCATAGAGCCGCCGATAATGCCGCCCAGCTCGGAGATAAGCACTATGACGCAGTTTTTATTGGGACAGATGATGCCGTACTGACCGTAGGCGCCGTCAAAGCGGTAGCAGTTGTTCTGACAGCGCCAAATCTGGTAGCCGTAGCCCACACGCCAATCGGGCTCCGTTCGCTTGCTGTTGTCGGAGACGGAGGAGGTGGCTTCCTCTACCCACGCCTCGGAGAGGATACGCTTGCCGTTCCACACGCCCTTGTTTAAGTAGAGCACGCCGAGCTTTAATATATCCTCCGCAGAGACATGAATGCCCCAGCCACCGAAGTTGATGCCCTCCGGGGACTCGTCCCAAATCACGCCCTCAATGCCCAGCGGGTTGAACAGGCGCGGGCGCAGATAATCTGCCATGCGCATCCCTGTCAGCTTGGTGATGATAGCAGAGAGCATATATGTGGCGGTGGTATTGTAGCAGAAATGGGTACCGGGCTCATTTTCCACGGGCAGCGCCAAAAAGCGCTTTGCCCACTCGGGCTCGGCGGTGGCAATGCGTCCGAAGGTGTCGTTCTGATGTCCCGTATTCATGGAAAGCAGATGCTTTACCTTCATCTTTGCAAGATTTTCGCTCACATTCTCGGGAAGCAGGTCGGGAAAGAAGGAGATGACCGTGTCCTCAACGGTGAGCAGTCCCTCGTCAACGGCGATACCGATGGCGGTTGCCGTCCAGCTCTTGCTTACAGAGTAAACATGACGCTTGTCTGTGATGCGGTAGGGGGATACGATGGATGAGGCGGCGAGCTTACCGTCCTTCCAGACCATGTAGCCCTGATGGACGGCATTCTTTTCTCGGATGGCACGCTCAAACTCGGCGATGGCGGCGCTGTCAACGCCTACCGTTTCGGGAATGGCGGTCTCAAATTTAAACGGTGTGAATTTTGTCAGCATTTTTATTACCCCTTTACTGTAAAATTATTTTTCTCGCCTCTAAATAGAAGCGCTTGTCGTTTGCTTCTCCCATGGAGAAGGTCTTGCGGGGCAGTGCACCGTCGCGGACGACGGTAGGGAACAGCTCTGACTTTTCCATACCTTTGAAAATGAAGCCGATGGCGTTTTCGGCAGATGCTAACTTTTTAGTGGACTCGACACCGTGGATATAGTCGATGACCGCTCCTTCGTGGGTTTTTATGTAGTCATCAAGAAAGGCTTGAAGCGTTCCAACGGGCAAAAGCGAGGTGGGATTGTCAACAGTCATTTCTCCGTAACCTCTTGCGTCAATAATACCGAAAGTCTGAGCGGGGATATCACTTGCGGGAAGCGATTTTACATATGCGGTAAGCTCGCTCATCAGCTTTTCGGGGTCAACGCCGAACAAAACACGGTATATGGGCTCAAATTCCAACGCCTCGTCGTGTATGTTGACGATCTCGCACAGCGCGTATCTGGCGGGATGGGACTCGCGCTCCTTTTCGGTGAGTGTGGGCTTTAGCTGCTCCCAAAACGCTTTTGCGGAGGCGAGAGAATGGTTGCCGTCACCCATTGCGAATACGAGCGGCTTGTCACAGCCCTGTTCTGCGGCGGCGGTGTCGTAAATCGCATCAAGCGCGGCGGATACGCGGTCGATCTCATCACGCGGAAGAAATTTGCCCAGGGAATGACCGCCGTTTGCCATCAAATCGAAGTCGTAGGCAGTTTCGTATGTGCTTGCTTTACCGATCAACGGTTCGATGACCGTGCGCTTGGGGTCGTCGATGAGTATCATAATATGAGGAAGCTCAACGGACGCACCCTCGCGTATCTTCACGCGCGGCGGGATACGGTCGAGCACCGTTCCTTCGGTGGCACGGACAAGAGATTTTGCACCTTTGGTATAGTCATAGCATTCGAGATCAATGGCGCCCACCAGACCGCGGCGTATCTTGCCGTTATTCTGTGTGCGCTCGAGGTAGATCATGGTGCTATTGTGCTCGCACAGCAGATTTTTTGCATATTCACGCATGGTTGCGTTGATCTTACCGATGCGCGCCTCAGCTTCGGAGAGGTAGATCTCGGGCAGCGTAATACGAAGCGTGGACGGTGCGTCGTCTACGATACTTTCAACGTTATTCCAATATTCGGGTTCGGAGGTATACTGGTCGCAGGCGATGCATGACCAGCGGCGCATAGCCTCGGCATCGTTTGTGAAGCTCGGCAGAAGTATATCAGCGGGATAAAAGCAGTGTTTCATGTATGAGACTCCTTGTAAGGGATTTTTTGTATAGTAATATGATACCATATTTTGCGGCAAGAATCAATATGTTTGCAAAAATAATTCGCACCCCGACATCTGTACGACATCTGTCGGGGTGCGTGCGGTTATTTCCCGTAATAATTCGCTGTTTTTTCAAGATCGGACTGAATAGCCGGAAGTATGGATGCAATTCCCGACGTGATTTCACGCTTGCGTGCGAGCGCGGAATCCTCTAACATAGCAGGAAGTTTACCCCAATTGTATATCAGTACAGGCTCGAAAACCTGATGCTCAAATATAATCTCAAGCATTTCGATGCTTTCGTCATCAACTGTGCGTTTACTGTCGAGAACCTTTTCAAAATAAGCATCACGAACGTATTTATGCGATTCCGCGGCAAGGTTTTCAAGAGCGATTCCAATCATCTCAATATCGTCATTTGCCTTGGTTACATGCATTACATGAGCAAATTCTGTTATCGGCGTAATATAGTGTTCTTGATCTTCGTCATACTTAGGCATCGGTAAAAATCCGTAGTCAAAGCTTGCATCCCGTAAATTTTTACTTGCTCCGATGGGTTCGAAATAATATAATGCACGTCCCTCGGTAAACAGTGAATGCCAATTCTTGCTTATGTCCTTGAAAACCAGCTGCCCCGCGATATGGACATTGGGGTTGTCAAAATATACATCAAATATTTTTTCATACATTTCAATAAGACGCTCGCTTGGAGAGGGGAAAATGGGGAGAGAGTCATCGCCCCTCGGAACTATTTCGAGGCCGCCCGCAACCATCGAATATGTCATAAGTCGCAAAACTCCCGTAAGTCCGAAGGTGTCCTCCGTATCCACAACGGTGTCTCCGTTGGTGTCCTCGTATGCCGACGACATTGCCTCATGTACACTGTCAAGTGTGAATTTGCCGTCGCGTACCAGCTGATACTGATCGGGAAGCCCCAGCTTATCTGCCAATGTCTTGTTGTACATAAGTCCGTATGAAGCCTCCCAAAGCATTATGCTGAGGTCACCGGCAATGGAATAGCAGGTGTCATTAAACGTCAGGCTGTCCATGACGGTTGTATTCCACCAGGGCTTTGAAATATCAATTCCAAGCGTATCTGTGCTGACAAAGTAATCTTCAAGCACCAGAGCGGCTGATCTGTCAGCCGGTATATCATATACGTCATATGGGTCGTCACCCGACATTACATTCCGTATAATAGCATCTTTGAGCCTTCCTGCATTCACATGTTCTTCGACTTTAATGGTAATACCAAGCTTTTCTTCAACTGTACGGTTTCGATTGTAAACCGCATTGTCAAGGACCTCACCTGTCAGTGTCTCACAGTCAAGCATCAGAACAGCCCAGCTTGCCGACTCGACTTCGTTGGCAAAAACAAGTTCCTCGCCTGTATAATCTCCTGTCGGAAGATCGGCATAAATATCCGGTTGGGTTACCGGTGCTGTTGTATCGGTTGAGCTCTCGGTGTCAATGGGCTGTAAGGTGGTTTCGCCGCTATTGCATCCCGCCGCCGGCAGTGTCAACAGAAGTGCAAGTGCCGCACATATCAGTCGTTTCATTGTTTATTACCTCGTTTAATATTATTGCAGAAAAGCATTGACTTTCTGCTACAATTATTGTATAATAAACAGCGAATTAGAACAATATAAAATAGAGCATATTATTTATACTTTAGACCATTTTTGAGGTGAATCATGCCGAATTTTCAAAATTATTATCAAATTATACCGACAGATATGCAAATAGTAAGTGCGGTCGAGAAGGACGAGGTGTATTCTGTTGCCTGTCTTGTTTATAAGACTACTGCACTTAATTGGCAAATTCATTTATACGACCCCTCAAGGCGTGATGTCAAGCGAATTACCGTTCATACCGCAGAAAAGAAAAGCGGCGTGTGGCTTGTTACGGAACCGATCGATCTTACAAAATACAACAACACATATGTCGAACGTTATAATGGCGGAAAACACGGACTCTTTGCTTTTGATACCAATGACAACGGCGCGTTGTTTTATTTAAGGGAGCTGGCGTTTTTCAGAACTGCAGAGGAAGCAAAAAAGTGGGAATACGATGAATACGGAATCCCGCATCCGATTTGTGAGCACACCTCGATTATGATGGACAGCGAGCAAAGCCTCGAAAAAAACGGTATGGTATATCGGCACCGTCCGGATCCGTACAAAACAGGTACATGGCGTTTTTCAAATAGCGAGCAGGCAATTGAGGTCGCATATACCGCAGAGGATTATAATCTGGGAAGCTATAATGTAGAACATTGGCGAGCGGCTCCGCGATTTGTTTCGACCAAAAGTGATATGCTGTACCGTTGTCAGAGGCATGAGCACAAATTCTGCGAGTTCATCGTTGTTACCGCCGGCAGCGTACAGATCACCTGCAGCAGTAACACAAGTGAGAGATGCAAGGTTTTTACTCTGAAGCGCGGTGAACTGATGTTTATTCCTCAGAATAGTTTCCACTTGTACCGTCCGATAGGAAACAAACCGCTTGAAATGGTATCATTGCATTTTTATGTACACGGTGTTGACTTGAAAAAGCTTATGACAATTTCTCTGAATCACAGAGAAATTGACCTGCTTCATTTTCTGCTCAAGGATATGCAGGACACCTACGATAAACTCAAAAATGTACCTCCGATCGAGTTTACCGATACATCAAAAAAACTGTTTGAAGTGTTTTGCGAATATGTCATGCGAGGCAATTTTCAAGCGGTTACACAGAATACCCCTTCAGACAGTGCTTCCAAAAAGTCCGAATTACATATCTATCATTCTGCTGTAAACTATATGAATAACAATTTACAAAGAAAGCTTGGTATAAAGGAGGTAGCATCTGCTTGTACAACGTGCAAAACCACACTTACAAAAGTGTTTCATAAATACGCAAATATGAGTTGTATACGATTCTTTTCCGCACTGAAAATGGAACATGCACAGAAAATGCTGTCTGACGGAAAAAGCTGTGCATATGTCGCCGAAGCACTCGGATTTTCATCGCAGGCTTATTTTTCAAAATGTTTCAAGCAGCACTTTGGTGTGGTTCCGTCGAACATTGATCTGAGCAAAAACAAAAGCTTACCTTAAAAGCAGGATCGATCAATCTGTCAAAAAAATATTTTGAGCTTAATTAGCGCACGCACCCCGATGATTTTGTCGGGGTGCGTGCGGTTATATGTGCTTGATTCCAGTCTGATCCGAGAAGATGACAAATTTGCCATCCTTTTTTGCATAAGTGTATACCACGCCGCCTTCCCAGCCGTCGGTGAGCCCGAGAAGATCGTAGCGGCGCATGAAGCCGTCGCCCAGCGGGAACATTCCCTCACCTGTACCGGTGTATGCGGTGAGGTCGCAGAGAATATCTCCCTGCACCCGCTCCTTTGTCATGCGTATGATTCCGATTCCCTTCGCAAAATAGTAGATGTGCTTGCCGCCGCGGTAACCGAAGCCGCCGGTGAAGCCTTCGGTGTCGAGGGTCACACAGATGCAGTCTTTGAATGTACCCGCCGCTGTGGTAAGCTCACCCGCGTCGGTGACGGTGATGTGAGTCTTTATCTTTGTCTCGCGATACCAATCGTATTCGATCACCGTATCGGTGCCCACTTCCCATGTCTCGTCCCATACGCACTGTACATCGTCGCTGATTATGCCGTAGACATCGTTGTGAAGCAGTGCGCCGCCGGTTTGGATATAGGGCTTTCCGAGATTCTTCCATTCGAATGAATAGCGGTAATCACGGGAAACATCATATTTGCCGTCATTTTTTGTGACATCGAGATACTGAAAGAAATTCCAATGACCTGTTGCAGTCTTGCCTTCGCCCTTACGGCAGGTGTCGTATATGCGGCGCATAGCAGAGCAGGCTGATGCGGCGTGCGCCTTTTCGAAGGCAGTAGCCGCAAGCGCTTCGGCACGCTCCATGTAGTGAGACATATCCACCACGTGACCGTCGGGATCATCGTCGCCCTCCTCGTAGTAATAATAGCTCGTGCGTATCGCGCGCATCATATTGTCGAAGTTGTCATCGTCCCAGGAGCTTCGCTTCAGACTGTGATACATCGCCATGGTCACCTTTTTGTCGTCGGCGTACTCGACCTCGTGGATACACTCGTAGTCGATACCCTTTTCAAGTCCGATGAGCTGATACTCCCAGCGGTTTCCTGCAACAAACGGTAGCAGTCCGTCGCCCGTGACGGAGTAGGCGGAGAGTATATGGTCGTATTCATGCTTTCCGGTGCCGACCTGACGAACGATACCCACTCCGCGACTGTAATATGTATCGATGTGCAGACCTTTATCGTCAGTTACCCGCCAAAGCTGACAAGCTTCAAACTCACCGCAGGGCGTGGTGACGTTTTCGCTGTCCGATACAAATGTGAGCACGGTTCCGTCCGAGCCGCGGATGTGTTCGCCGACACTCAGTGCCTCGTCAAAGAAATAGTGATCGCATTTTGAAGCCATATAATTTGTAAAGGAAGCCAAATGAGTCATCGAGGATGGACCGGCGCCGTCATTATAGCCCGGCTGTGACCAGAAGCGCAGCTTGCCGTCGATATAGCGGTATTCCTCGGAATAAGGCCACACTCTGTAAAGCCCTTCCTGCTGGGGATGCTCAAAATCCAGCGCCCGAAGTGCCGATCTTGCGTTTGCTACATAAATAAAATCCTTTTCGGATACGTTTACTACCTTGTTGAACGCTTCTCTTGCAAGGTCGAGCTTGTTTATCCTGTGGTATTCGCATCCGAGCCAGAACCATGCGTAGCCGAGGGCGTTTTTGTAGCCGTCCGCTTCAAGCTTTGGTATCTGCTTGTCGCGTATGTACTCTATTTTAGCTTTGCCTGAAAGCGATTCGTGGTCGGTTGCAAGCAAAAAGCACATTACCTCTTCGTTGTGGGATCTTTCTGCCGCCTCACGGATACGTGCGACTGTCTCGTCGTTTTTCTCACCCGGCAGCCACCAATAACCAAGCTTCAAAACATCCGCCATGGCGTGATATTTTTCTTTTGATTCGGGTATCTTATCTATGTCGGAGAGAAGTATGCGGTATTCGTCCTCAAAGCCGTTCTTGTTGGCTCTCAGCTGCCACAGCTTCAGCTCCTCCACCTTTTTCATGACGCGCTTTACAAATTCTTTTTCCTTTTCAGTCATAATACCGTATTCCTTTCCGAGCCGTGTCCTGCCGTCGGACAGCCGCCATTTGACAGTCCCGTCGGGGATGTTCAGACGGTAAGCTATCTCGGCGACAGACAAGCCCTCATAATAGTGCATATGTATGACCGTCCGAATCTTTTCGGGGAGCTTGTCCACAAGTCGGCGCAGCTCTGCGTTTTCCTCCGCACCGATGATCAGCTCATCGGGCAGAGCACTCGCGTCGGCCTCTAAGTTTTCGATAAGCGTGAGATCTGTCCACTCATGATGCCGCGTGCGCATATCGCGGGCGCGATTTTTCGATATACGGCAGACCCAGCCGCCGTAGCGGGACGTGTCACAAAGCCGATCGAGCTTTATCCACGCGGTGACGAATGCATCCTGCGCGGCGTCCTCGGCGAGGGCATAATCGCCTAAAATATTGTAAGCCGCGCCAATGACTGCCCGCTGATAGCGCCGCACCAATTCCTCGTATGCGGAATCGTTGCCGATGAGTGACAGGCTGACGAGAGTTTCGTCCGTAAGTTCGGATAAGATCATGTGCTTCTCCTTTATGCTCCAGATGATCATCTGATTGATACGTATCTGACTTATAGACTTATTATAACATAAAAAGGTTGGGTTTTATAATGTTTTTCGAAAAAATATTTTTCTTTCAATAATTTTTCCGTACTTCGTCATACAGCCGTCACATTGGGGTTTTATAATAAATGCGTACGATAGAGAAAAGGCCGTATATGCGGCATAACATAAACAGGAGGAATATATAATTATGGATAACAATCGTAATTTCGACGAGCTTAACAAGAATGAGACTGCTCCCGAGGCGGAGAATAACGCGAACACTGCTCCCGTATCTGCTGAATCTGTTTCGGAAGAAGCTGTTCAGCAGATGCCGACGGTAGAAACAACCGCGGATGCTGCGGTTACCGAAGCTCCCGCTCTCGAAGTGACTGCGGCTCCCGCTCCCGTAGCGGAAGAACCTGCGCGCGATTTCAGCCGTTATCAGACTGCTGCACCCACATACACCACTACCGCTTCATATGAAGCGCCTCGCGAAACCGTTTACGCGGGCACTCCCAAAACCGAAAAGAAGCCCAAGGCGAAACTCGGTATCGGTGCGGCAGCTATTCTGATCGCATCCTGCATGCTTCTTTCGGGCGGCGCGGCGTTTGCGGGCACATACATCGCAAACAGCATGACCGAGACGGCTGCGACGCCGGGCTCTACAGGCAAGACGAGCACGAGTATTCCCTCGGTAGTGCTCCAGTCCTTCGCCAACCCCAACAAGACCGCGGGCACCTATGAACAGGTTGCGGCGGCGGTTGCACCTACCGTTGTTGAGATCACCACCGAGTCTATCGTCACCGACTCCGTATTGTGGGGCGGTAACTATATCACCTCAGGCGCAGGAAGCGGCGTTATCATCAGCGCAGACGGTCTTATTATTACCAACAACCATGTAGTAAGCGGCGCCAATACCATCACCGTTACCACTACGGATGGTACCGAATACGCCGCAGAGGTTATCGGTACAGATTCGGATTCCGATATCGCGGTTATCAAGGTGGAAGCGTCCAACCTCCCCTTTGCGCTTATGGGTGACAGCGATACCCTTGTTGTGGGACAGGAAGTCATCGCGGTAGGTAATCCCCTCGGCGAGCTGGGCGGCACCGTGACCAACGGTATCGTCAGCGCACTTTCCCGTGACGTCAACATCGACGGCACCGAGATGACGCTCATTCAGACCAACGCAGCCGTAAACCCCGGTAATTCGGGCGGCGGTCTGTTCAATCTTTACGGCGAGCTTATCGGTATCGTAAACGCTAAGTCCAGCACCACTTCGTCGGGCACCTCCGTTGAGGGCATCGGCTTCGCGATCCCCTCAAACACTGCGGCTAAGGTCACCGAGGAGCTTATCAACTACGGCTACGTGCGCGGCAAGGTAATGCTGGGCATCACCTATGTTGACGTTGATACCTCTTATGAGGCTATGTACTACCGCGTCAGCGCACTGGGCGTTTACATCGCCACCTCCGAATACACCGACGAGCTGAAGCCGGGCGACCGCATAGTTGCCGTTGACGGCACAGAAGTCACTTACGGTGCTGATGTCAAGTCGGCGCTCAAGGATCGTGCGGTGGGCGACGAGATCACAGTGACCGTCGTCCGTGACGGCAAGTATGTGGATGTCAAGGTCGTTCTTCGCGAGTACGTTCCCACCGAGGCACAGGTCACCGAAGAGCAGACCTCACGCTTTGAAAGCAACTTCGGCGGCAGATAATTCGCTTATTTGAATATATTTCGCTTCATATTCATATATATCCCACGAGGTGATATTATGAATATGAAGCGATTTCTTTCATTATTAATAGCAATAATTCTTTTGATTGCATCCGCCATACCTGTTTTTGCGGGGGACTACAATGCGCGCTCCTACATACTTATGGAAGCCTCCACGGGCGCCGTGCTCCTTGAAGAAAACGCCGACGAAGCGCTTCCACCCGCATCAGTTACCAAAATCATGACATTGCTTATCGTCATGGAAGCCGTCGCAGACGGCAGACTCAAATGGGACGATACCGTGCAGTGCTCCGAATACGCCGCGTCTATGGGCGGCTCACAGGTCTACCTCGAGCCGGGAGAGGAGATGACCGTTTCCGAGATGGTCAAATGTGTAGTCATTTCCAGTGCCAACGATGCCGCGGTGGCGCTTGCCGAAAAAGTGGCGGGCAGCGAAGAAGCGTTCGTCAAGATGATGAATGACCGCGCCGCCGAGCTCGGTATGACGAGCACCGTTTTCAAAAATACCAACGGGCTTGACGACGATGTGGACGGGCACGTTACCAGTGCCCGCGATATTGCCATCATGTCCCGCGAGCTTATCACAAAGCACCCTCAGATCCTCGAATATTCTTCCATATGGATGGACAGCATTCGAAACGGCGCGTTCGGTCTTACCAATACCAATCGTCTCGTCCGCTTCTATCGCGGTGCGAACGGTCTCAAAACCGGCTCTACTTCCAAAGCGAAGTTTTGCATCTCCGCCACCGCCGAGCGGGACGGAATGCAGTTGATCGCCGTCGTTATGGCATCCCCCACCCGTGACGAGCGTAATGAAACCGCCAAAAAGCTGCTCGACTACGGCTTCGCGGGCTGGGAAGTGGCAAGCGTCGCACCCGAAACGCCGCTTGAATCGCTCAAAGTGGTCGGCGGCATTACCGATTCCGTTTCACTTTCGTGTGCAGCCGATTCGGTACTGCTGAAAAAGGGTCAAGCGGCGAAGATCACACAGGAAATCTTTCTTCCCGAATATATTTCCGCACCGATTATTGCGGGAGAAGAGGTGGGGCGGATAGATTTTTCCGTTGAAAATGAGGTCGTGGCGACAATGCCCGTCACGGCGGCGGAAAACGTCGAAAAGATAGGCTACATCGGGCTTTTTTGCCGACTTTTAAAGAAAATGCTGTTGGTTGAAGCGTAATATTAAACCCCATTTAAAATTACAAATACCTTACAAGATAAGGAAACCTCTTGCAAAAAAAACTGACTTGTAGTATCATATGTACAGGGAAAATCTTCAATGAAGCAAACTTATCTCCAAAAGGTGCAAGACATTCAAGTGAGACCGGATGTCGGAACCCAAGGAAAGGGAGCTTCGAAGATCTAACCGCAAAAATATTTTTTAAAGGAGAAACAACCACAATGAGAAATCTCAAGAAGTTTCTTGCATTAGTGCTTGCTATGATCATGGTAGTAAGTGCTGCTGCAGTAGTTTCCGCTGATTTCACCGATGTTGCTGCTGACAGCCGCTATGCTGCTGCTATCAACGACCTCGCTGTGAAGGGTATCGTTAAGGGTACCTCCGAAACTACTTTTGGTCCTGAACAGGACGTTACCAGATGGCAGATGGCTCTCTTTGTAGCTAGATCCATCACCGGTGAAGTTGAGTCCGACGACGTTTGGGCTAACGGCATCGTTCCTTTCACTGATGTTACCTCTTACAAGGGCGCTATCCAGTGCGCATACCTCAACGGTATCATCAACGGTACTTCCGCTACCACATTTGCTCCCAACGACGGCATCACCTACGTTGCAGCTCTCAAGATGGCAGTTTGCGCACTTGGATACGGCGAAGGTCTTGAGTGGCCTTGGGGCTACTACAACAAGGCAGCTGAACTCGGTCTCACCGCTAACATGGATGTCGATACTCTCGAGGCTGAGCTCAACAGAGCTGAGACCGCACAGATTATCTACAACATGATCTACGCTGCTCCCGCTGACGGTGGCAAGACTTTCGCAGCTGAGAACTTCTCTATCGCAGCTCCCGAAAACACCACCCTCTTCGCAATCACCGCTACTCCTAAGCAGTACTACTACAGTGTCTACAAGTCTGGCAACGACGTTGGCGAAAACCTTGTAGGTCTCCAGAAGATCGTTAATGGTATTCCTTCCGGTGCAATGCTTTATGTAACCGTTGAATCCATCGGTCTTACCAAGGACAATGTTGAGGATTACTTCAACTATGCGGTTGAGCTTATTAACTATGATGAAGAGACTGGCGCATTCACCGGCTACATCATGGGTGACGCTCCTAAGACTCTCACTCATAAGGATGTCACCATTGGTAGCAGCCGAATCAAGTACGACGGTGTTAACTACTCTGCTGTAGATCAGTTCACCGGTTCTTCTCTCCTCAACGAGGTTATAGTTTATGAAACCACTAACCTTGCTGAAACAGCTAAGCTCCTTCTCACCAACAAGGATGGCGACATCATTGACGGTAAGGGCAATGTTCTTGCGACTTTCGCTTACGAGTCCGCTACCGGTGCTAAGTACTACTATGACGTTAAGTACGAGGGCATTTCCGGCGCAGTAATTACTGAAGCTACAGCACTTTCCAGATACGGCGTAATTGTTGCTGACTCCGAGTCTGCAGCTTACGTTAAGTACAACGCTCGCGTTGGCAGCGTTGCTAACGGTCTGATGGACTATGAAGCTTTCGAACTTAAGGTATTCGACGATGACCGTGACGGCAAGTTCGAGCGTGCATACTACAGCCCCATCTACATGTCTGTATACTACACTTACAAGGCAACTGTAAGCGGTAAGGAACAGGATTGCGATGGTATGCTTGCTACTGTGTTCACCAAGGACAACGGTGATCCGCTGTATGGCAATCTTGTAGCTTCGAACGTTACCTATACCGATGCAGCTGCTAAGAAGGAAGGCGCAGTTTCTGTCTTTACTTACAACGCACAGCTGAACAAGGTTAACGTAATCGACGTTCTCGAAATGCAGACCGGTTATATTGAAAGAGTCAACTCTACCGGTTACTCCGCAAGCGGCGAGGTTGGTAAGGGTGCTATAAAGATTACTATTGACGGCACCGTATACCAGCTTGGCTACGACTTCGATGGTAAGTGGGAAACTGTTGCTTCCAGCAACACTACCGACGGTAGAGTAATGGGCGCAACTCTCGTTCCTTACGATGCACCCTCCAACAACAGCCGAAGCGTTGAAGCTGTTGCTGACAGACCTTTCATCTCTTACGTACCTAGCAGAAAGGCATTCATCGACGACATTAAGGTTGACGATTATGTCGGCTTCTACGCTTACAACGGCTACATCATTTACATTTCCGAGCTTGAGATCGATGACCTCTATGACTTCGCAGTTGTAGAAGAGTTTGCCGATTTCGACCTCGCTAAGATCTACCTTGATCTTTGGATCGGCGGCGAGCTTGAGAAGGAAGCTCTCGTTACCGAGATCGACGGTAAGGAGCTTGAGGATCTCTCCTCCTACAAGTTCTCCATGCTCCTCTCTGAGGAAGAGTACTACTATCCCGGCACTATCTACGCTTACTCCAATGTTGAGGATGCTTACAACCTCAGAGAGATCGTAGATGAAGACAACTATGACGACTATGACCTCATCGATGCTAAGTATGCTGATGATAATTACATCGACGAAGCTGAGCTTGCAGCTCTGAAGGCTGCTGCTGAGGCTACCGATGCTACTGACGAAGCAAAGGCTGCATATGAAGCAGCTGCTAAAGTTGCAGGCACCGGCATCATCGCATTTGACGATGGCACAACCACTGGCGTTCGTGCAAACAGACTTCGCACCAGCAGTTCCACTGTATTCTACTTCATCGAGGATGCAGAATGCGACTGCGATACTACAACCGATGAGCACGACAAGAATTGCGACAAGCTCGATCCCGCTCTCAGAACTGTATCCGTATTCCAGGGTCAGCCCGACGATGCATGGATCAAGTTCAATGCTGAGACCAATATCTGGGTTGACGCACTTGGTCACGGTACTGCTGATACCAACGGCAGAGCTTCTGTTGTATTTGTAATCAATCCTGATGAGCACTATGGCTTCTTCGGCCTTACCGATACTGTATATGTATACACTGTAGCAAATGCTGACGTTACCGAAATCGCTGACGCTCAGGATCTCGGTCTGCCCGAGGAATACGACGGCGTATACTACGAGTATGCTAACAAGGCTATCAACCTTGATGACGGTTCCAAGCTGACTGTTTACTCCAAGGTTAAGCTTGGTTCCAACAGAATCTACAAGGTTGACGAAAATGGCGTTGTATATCTCAAGGATTCCGCTAACTTAGGTAATGTAACTCTTGAGGATTATGCAGATCAGGGCAATCACTATGGTGATGTAGTGAATGTACACTGGATGAAAGCCCCTGTTGTTAAGGCTGTAGACTCTACCAGAAATTACGTTAAGTACGGTATTACCGACGTGGTTGCGACCGGTTCTAATAGCACTAACTGGGGTGCACCTAACAATCTGGTTACTTACTCCGACTATCTGTGGTACACCAAGGCAACCGACAAAAAGCTTGATGAGGCTCTTGACGATTACGCAGAGCTTCTCGAAGAAATCGTTCTTGCAGTAGTAGCTCAGGCTGATGCTGAAGCTGAGATCGAGGAGCTTAGATCTGCACTCACTGCTGCAGAGTCTGAACTTGATGCAGCTGAGGATGCAGTTGCGAATGCAGAAACTCCAACCGAAGAGCAGATTCAGGCTGTTACTGATGCAACTGCTGCAGTTGCAACGGCTCAGGCAGCTGTTGATGCAGCAGAGGCTAAGATTGCTTCCGATCCTTACGTTGACAATCTCCCTGTATCGTATGATAAAAATGGCGATCTTGTAGCAAACTCTGTAGCTAACATAAATGCTGTAGAAGCATTCCTCGCTCCTTACATTGCAGCAGAGAGTGCCGGTGAGGACTGGGAGATCGAATTCGAAGAGATTCCGAAGAATGTCGTTGACGTTGAGCTGAACAGTGACATTGTCTATGCTGAGTATGTTGATGATTATGTAGTAGTTGACCTTATTAACTATGGTGGTAAGGAAACCTACTCTCTCATCTCCGAGAGCGATCGCGTAACCGACATCCTCGTAGTTATCCAGGGTGGTACCACCGTTAAGACTGGTGAAGAGGCAATTGAGATCCTCAATTCCGCTCCTCAGGTTGCTTGGGTAGGTACTAAGGGTGCTGACGATGTATACGGTCAGCTGTTCAAGGAATATCTTGTTGACGGCGTAGCAGTATTCATGGTTGGTTACACCAACAACGACAAATAATTGATCGCAAGGTTGATTAGATGTTAAACAAAAACCGCTCCCTTCGGGGAGCGGTTTTTGTGTGTTGGGGGATTTGTAGGGGAGGGGTTCCCCCTCCCGCAATTCAAACGATACCCCCCAATGAAAAAATTGGGGGATTTGTAGGGGAGGGGTTCCCCCTCC
Organism: Clostridia bacterium; assembly: GCA_017482055.1. Classification (GTDB taxonomy): domain Bacteria; phylum Bacillota; class Clostridia; order Oscillospirales; family CAG-272; genus Flemingiibacterium. The sequence continues at coordinate 60,779 of JAFUOH010000008.1, read as the reverse complement.
CGCAATCCAAATGAAACCCACCAATGAAAAAATTGGGGGATTTGTAGGGGAGGGGTTCCCCCTCCCGCAATCCAAACGAAACCCACCAATGAAAAATTGGGGGATTTGTAGGGGAGGGGTTCCCCCTCCCGCAATCCAAATGAAACCCACCAATGAAAAAATTGGTGGGACAACGTGGGTCTGCGGGAGGGGCGACCCCTCCCCTACGATGGTAAGCGGAATGCTCAATTGTAAAAACAATCAAGATACCAACTTGTGGGATTGTTAATTATATATTGGGCTATCGCATAATAATCTTGTTCGTTTCGCACAATATGATCATGGAATGAACGTTGAAATATTTTACATCCCGGGGTATTAGCGATTTGATTGATCGCCTTGGTAGCCATATATTTAAACCATCCCATGGCAGCGTATAGTTTTTCCGAATGCTCGGTTGAATTTATATGACGTGATATTCTAATCAACAAATGAATGTGATTTGGCATTATCACGTAATAATCAACCGACATTTCCGGATAATTTGTCTGTATTTTGTGAATCAAATCATCGACGATTTTTCCCGAATCTGTAAGGCACGGGAGGGGCGACCCCTCCCCTACGATGGTAGACAACAAATTCAGACGGTTTTGCGTACATATCGTTATAAAATACGCACCGGCTTTGCTGTAATCATAATGCTTTAAACGAGTACTTTTTCTGTTTGGTAATTCCATAGATATCTTGTATTCACGATAGCTTCTGCAGACGTATGTCCTTGCCGACGAAGCGCATGACCATGAAATCGCCGAAGAGGCGGCTGGTGATGCGGTCGCTGTAGCGGTCGCGAATCTCGCTTTGGGTGAGGTTGGTGCTGATTATCATGGAACGGGAGTTGTTGATGCGGGTGTTGATGATGTTGTACAGGCATGAGACGGTGAATTGGTTCGAAAGCTCGGTGCCGAGGTCGTCGATTATCAGCAGATCGCAGTCGAAATACTTGTCCGTGCGCACCTCCGAGGTGTCGCCGTAGCCGCGCACGAAGCGCTCGTATTCAAAGTCGGCTAATATGTTCTGCGAGGTATCGTAGACGACATCAAAGCCGCGCTCGATGACCTTTTTTGCTACTGAGGTGGAAAGATGCGTCTTTCCAAGACCTGTTGTGCCGCAGAAAAACATGTTGTCGCCGCGATCCGCTGTGAAACGGTCGGCGAAGGTGCGGCAGGTGTCGAAGATCAGCTCCATGTTGCGCCGCTCCTCGGGGGTTCTGTTATAATAATCGAGGCTGAAGGTATCGAAATTCTGCGTGCGGATGAGATTGCCGATACCGGAGCTTTCGTAGCCCGCCAGAACTAAGTCACGGCGCATACATTCGCACAGCTTTGTGCCGATAAAGCCTGTGTCACTGCACTTTTCGCACTCATATTTCACTGCGGTGTAATCGGCGGGGTAACCTATGGATTTGAGGTATTCCGCACGCACCGCCAACAGCTCGCGGTTCGCGTCGCGCAGCTTCGCGATACGCTCGTCGAGCCCTTCTTTGCCCTTAAGCGACTCACGCATGATATTGAGTCCGGTTTCGGACAGCACGCGGTCGATTTTCAACAGTTCGGGGTATTTTTGGTGCAGTTCATTAGCACGACGCTCGGCGGCTTCCTTGGCTCGCAGATTTTTGTCTGCGTACTCCTGCCGTATTCTCAGATAATTTTCCTTGTTGTATCCCATGGTCTACCTCGCTTACGGTCAGCTGTCCGATTTGTTGTTTTCGAGATATTTCTGACTGCGCGCAAGCGCCGCTTCGAAATATTCGTCGGTCTCAAAGCCCGAAGCGGACTTTTCCGCATCTGCTTTGCTCTTTTGGCGCGCCATAAGTGCCGCTTCCACCGCTTCAAGGGTGGTGAGACCCTCTGCGTGCCAGTTTTCGAGCACACGGCTCATGTAGGCGATTTTATACTCGCCGATCGAATCAATGGTCACTTCATATGCGCGGGTGATGACGGAAATATCCAGCTTCCACTCGGTACCCCAGCACTCTATTGCCTTTTTTTCTTTGGCGGTGAGAGAGCGTGAGCCTGCGCCGATGAGCGTGCGTATCTGTGACTGCAGTTCGTCAATGCGTTCACGCTGTTCGATATATTCGCTCAGTGCTTCGGTGGTGGTAATACCTTCATCGTGCATACCGATCGCCACCTTTTCAATATAGCGAGGCGAAGTTTTACCGCCTGCTTTGCAATATGAGTAAAGCGTTTCTATGTATCCCGGGTCATTAAGCCCCAAATAGTCGTAAATTCCGACTATTGATGCGGATTCGGCGGGGGTGAAGATCTTTCCCACGATCTGTTGACATGCATCTATGATCTGTGCAAGCTCTGTGTGAGCTTCCATCACGTCAGCGGTCTGACTTTCAGTGTAGGTTGGCAGTGAATTCGATTGCAGCGTCTTATTTTCGGGAGCAGGTGATACTGCCGCGGTACCATCGGCGGACACGTCACAGACGCTCATAACGCCCGCACAACGCCAGAAGTCCAGCGCCCGCCCAAGAGCTGACTTTGTGCAGTCCAGCTGCTTGCAGAGCCGCTCACAGGCTCTGTCGTAGTCGGTACGAAGAGAATCGTCCGCCGCCGCGATAAGCAGAACCTTTAAATCAAATTCACTAGCGGAGGGGAGGGTCAGCATCACGTTCTCACGAGGGAGCGAGAAAACGCTGTCGCCGTATTCGATTTTCAGCTTTTTCGCGCTCATAGCATCCTCCGAATGTTATTTTGTAAGCTCATAGCACAGGGTCATAAGCGAGTCGCCCATGTGAACATTCTGAACGACCGCTCCCTTGTGTGAGAGGTCGATCTCGGTGCTCGCGAAGTTCCACAGCCCCTTTATACCAATGTCCGCAAGACGGTCTGCCATCTCACGCACTACGGTCTTTGGAATAGTCAGCACCGCAATATTGACGGTGTTGGTTTTGCAGTATTCCTCAAGCTCATCCATAGACTTAACGATATAGCCGGCAATATTCTTGCCGATGACATTCGGAGAATTGTCAAAAAGCGCGGTGAGCTTTACTCCGCGGCGTTCAAAGATAGGGCTTGAGGCAAGTGCGCTTCCGAGGTTGCCCGAGCCAATGATGACCGCATTGAAATTCTGAGTGACACCGAGGATCTCGCCAATTTTTCCGTAGAGATATTTTACATTGTAGCCATAGCCCTGTTGACCGAAACCGCCGAAGCAGTTAAGATCCTGACGTATCTGGGATGCCGTGACGTGCATGAGCTTTGAGAGCTCGCCCGACGAGATGCGCAGTATGTCATTTTGTAAAAGCTCGCGAAGATAGCGGTAATATCTCGGCAGTCTTTTGATAACCGCAGGGGAGACGTGATTCTTTACTTCATCAGCCGAGCCTTCATCACGGTATTTATCACGGGTTTCGGATTTCATAATTCTTTTTTTCCTTTCTCGGTGTATATAGCCAAAGAGGTGTTTGATGCGGGGACGATATGCCCCCGCATCGCTACAGCGTCAGTGTGCGCCATTAAAGCGCCTTAACGGTGTCCATTACGTATGCGGCAAACTCGTCGCAGGTAGCGCCGGTATCTCTGCCGGTAATGACATACTTCTTATCCTCGAACATGCAGTAGTCGAGAGCTTTTTCTAACTTGTCAGCCTCTGCCTGTCTGCCGATATGGGAGAGCAGGAGAACCGCCGCGCGGAGCATGGAGCAGGGGTCTGCATACTTGCCGCGGCCTTCCTTGATCATGCGGGGTGCGGAGCCGTGGATAGCTTCAAACATCGCGTACTTCTTACCGATGTTAGCCGAGCCTGCGGTACCTACACCGCCCTGGAATTCTGCCGCTTCGTCGGTGATGATATCGCCGTAGAGGTTAGGAAGTACAAATACCTTGAAGTCTGTGCGGCGCTTCTCATCAACAAGCTTAGCGGTCATGATGTCGATGAACCACTCATCGGTGTTGATCTCGGGATATTCCTTGGCGATCTCCTCGCAGAGGCGGAGGAACTTACCATCGGTGGTCTTGATGATGTTTGCCTTGGTTACGATGGATACACGATCCTTCTTGTTCTTGCGTGCGTATTCGAATGCAAGGCGAGCAATACGGTTGGTACCCTCGGTGGTGGTCACACAGAAGTCAACTGCGAGATCGTCGGTAACATTTACACCCTGAGAGCCAACTGCGTAACTGCCCTCGGTATTCTCGCGGAAGAAGGTCCAGTCGATGCCCTTATCGGGAACCTTAACGGGGCGAACGTTTGCAAACAGGTCGAGGTTCTTACGCATTGCGACGTTGGCAGACTCGATGTTGGGCCAGGGATCGCCTGCGCGGGGGGTGGTAGTGGGACCCTTGAGGATAACGTCGCACTTGTAGAGCTCTTCCATAACGTCATCGGGAATAGCTTTCATGCAAGCCGCGCGGTTTTCAATGGTCAGACCGTCGATCACCTTGAACACGACCTTGCCTGCTTTGACCTCATCGGCAAGCAGGAATTCAAGCACGTCCTGAGCCGCCTTTGTGATAATAGGACCGATACCGTCGCCGCCGCAGATACCGATGGTAAGTACGGGAAGGGCAGTGTAGTCAACAAAATCCTTGGCTGCGTTTATCTTTTCAACGCGCTCGAGCTGGGAGCGAAGGACTGTTTCGAATTTTTCTACAGCAGCTTTGATGTTTGCATCATAGTTGTTCATATTATTTACTCCGTTTCATATAATAGGTATTTATGATCAGTGGGGTTTCCACATTATCAACTTTAGGTTGGCTTATGCCGTTTAATACAGGAATGATTTTTGACGGAACAGAATCTATCCACATTATCAACATGGTTTTCCACAGGCTGGACGGCGACGTTTTTGAAAAATGCCGTCGTATTGCGGGGAAATATCCGATATTTTGCGGCGGAACATATGTTTTCCACTCGGTTTCCCACAGCTTGTGGAAAACTCGCGAAGGTTTTCCACAATTATTTTCCTGTTGCCTTGGCATTGAGTGAGGTATCGGCACGGACTCCCGCGAGGTATTCGTAGTATCCCTGAGCCGCGATCATAGCCGCATTGTCACCGCAAAGCGAGCGCGGCGGCATGTAGAAGCTTATTCTGCGCTTCTTTGCGAAATCTTCAAGCGCGGCGCGCAGATGTGAGTTTGCGGCAACACCACCTGCTATAACGAGGCTTGACAGCTTGGTGGAATCTATCGCCATGCCCAGCTTCTTAACTACCGATGCGGTAACCGCCTTGGTGAACGATGCGGCGATGTCCTCTTTGCTGTAGCTTTCGCCCTTCTGCTCCGAATTGTGCAGATGATTTATGACTGCGGTTTTAAGTCCGCTGAATGAGAAGTCGAGGTTGTCGCCGATGACCGCCGCGGATGGGAATTTCACCGCTGTGTTGTCACCAAGAGAAGCCAGCCTGTCCATCTCTGCGCCGCCGGGATAGGGAAGCCCCATAACTCGTCCGACCTTGTCGAACGCTTCACCGATGGCATCGTCCCGTGTACGCCCTACAGTTTCATAATCGGTATAGCTTGCGACTTTAATTAACGACGTGTGTCCACCCGAGGCGACAAGTGCCAAAAACGGCGGTTTTAAGTCAGCATGGATATAATAGTTTGCTGCCACATGACCTTTGATGTGGTTAACGGGGATCAGCGGCTTATTGTTGGCAAATGCCAGCGCCTTGGCGAAGTTTACGCCCACCAGCAGCGCGCCGATAAGCCCCGGGTTTGATGTAACGGCAACGGCGTCAATATCGCCGAGCGTCACACCCGCTGTGTCAAGCGCCTCATAGGTGATGCCGGATATCGCATCACAGTGTGCGCGGCTGGCGATCTCGGGTACGACACCGCCGTACAGCTTGTGTGTTTCTATCTGAGAGGCGATTATATTGGAGCGAATGACACGCTCATCGCCGTTAAATTCGCAAACGGCGGCGGAGGTCTCATCGCAGGAGCTCTCAATTGCAAGTATAAGCATTGTTGTATCCTTATCTGTCTTTTTGTGTTATCTTACGGCTCATCAGTACTGCATCCTCACGGGGCTTTGTGTAAAAGCCTTTGCGCACGCCGTCCACAGTGAAGCCGCATTTTTCATACAGCGCACGCGCCGCGGTGTTTGATTCGCGCACGTCAAGAAGGAGCCGTTCCAAGCCTTCTGTTTTGTAAAGCTGTGCAAGCAGTTCCGAGGCGGCACCGAGACGTCGGTATTTTCTAAAGACCGCAAGATTTGTGATCTCGCCCTCGCCGAGGATAAGATTCATTCCCACATAGCCGCACACTTCACCCTCATACACTGCCGCAAGACAGTGGGAGCAGCCGTTTTTAAAAAAATCCTCAAAGCTTTTCGCGCTCCATGGGGAGGAGAAGCACTCGATTTCAAGCGCACACAGCGAGGGGATATCATCATATGTCGCTTGGCGTATTGTAATTTCAGCCATATTCAAACTCAGCGGGGCAAATAATCGTACATTACGTCGCCCACTGCGGAACAGGTCTTGGTGGAACGATCGTAGATATAATTCTCGCCGCCGTCGGCTTCGATGTAGACGAGATTATAATAGATGCCCTCATATTTATCGGAGGAGAATTTGAGCTTGTACACGTCGCCCTCCGGAATTATTGTGGTGCGCTCACCGTTTTCGAATGCGGCGATTATTGCTTCAATGTCTGCGGCATCGGTAACGACACCGAGACCTGTGGTGATGGTCTGTTCAATGCAGATGATTATCTCGTTTGCCTCAAACTCGGATAGGGTTGGCAGCTCTACCGCTCCCTCGGCATAGTAGATTGAGCCGATACCCTCAAACTTTTCGCTGAGCCACACTGAGGTGTCACAGCCCACGATCCCATAAAGCTGAAGCTTAAGCTCGGAGCACTCGGCATAAGGATCGATCTCGGTGGAGATCGGTTCAAAGCACATGGGGGCATTTATATATGTAATGTCGTTTGCTTTATCTATAAGATTCCCGCTTTCGCTCGTCAGCTTTATAAGCTTTGAGGAACTGCAGGAGGTCACGGCAGCCGCAAGCAGAATGGATGCTGCGAGTGCCGCCAAAATACGCTTTTTCATTTTAATAACCAAACTTTCCGGAAAGACTGTCATCATCGTCTATCCAGGTCTGTACATCTATTTCATTATAGGTGTCGGGGGTCGTTCTGACGATGACCCTTTCGATGCCCGCGTTGATAACCAGCCGTTTGCACATCATACATGAGCAGGTGTCGCCCACCAACTCCCCCGTTTTACCGTCAACGCATGCCATATAAAGTGTCGCACCGAGCATCTGCTCACGGGAAGCGGCGATTATTGCATTGGCTTCCGCGTGTACGGCGCGGCACATCTCATAGCGCTCTCCGCGCGGGATGTTCAGCTTGTCGCGCATGCATACTCCGAGATCTGTACAGTTTTTTCTGCCTCTCGGGGCGCCGTTGTAGCCTGTGGAAACGATGGTGTCGTTCTTGACGATTATGGCACCATACTTTTTGCGCAGGCATGTGGCGCGCTCCGCTACAGTCTGGGCAATATCAAGATAGTAGTTATGCTTAGAAACTCGTTCCATAGGTATCTCTCCTTTATTATTTTATGGATCCTGCAAATTCAAGAAGGAATTTTTTGAAATCCTCTCCGATCTCGGGGTGGTTAACCGCAGATTTGACGTTTGCCATCAAAAATCCCAGCTTTGAACCGAAATCGAAGCGCTCACCTTCAAAATCCACTGCGGTCATGCCGCCTTTGCGCGCGAGCACGCCCATGGCATCTGTGAGCTGTATCTCACCACCTGCTCCGGGAGAAGTTTCTTCGAGAATATCGAAGATCTCGGGAGTCAGCAGTACACGTCCGAGGATGGACAGATTGGTGTAGACCTGCTCCGGCTTGGGCTTTTCGATCATATCGGTGACGTGATAGGTGTTGTCACCGTTTGAGTCAGCTTTGAGTGAACAGTATTTGTAAACCAGCTCCCACGGTACGGGCTTAACACCGCAGCAGGGCTTGCCGTACTTTTCAAAGGCATTTGAAAGCTGTGTGCATACGGGAGTTTCCGATAGAATTACGTCGTCACCGTATAGGATATAGAACGGCTCGTCCGCGATGAAGTTTTTCGCCGTGAGTACCGCGTGACCGAGTCCCTTGGTCTCCTTTTGGCGGAGAAAGTAGACGTTCGCCATGGAACAGATACGGCGCATTTCGTCTATCTGCTCTGTTTTCCCGGATTCGGTGAGCTTCTTTTCATATTCTACGTTATAGTCGAAGTAATTTTCAATGGCATCCTTTCCTCGTCCCGTGATTATGAGGATGTCCGTGACGCCTGCCGCCGCCGCTTCCTCCACAAGGAAGGATATTGCCGGACGGTCAACTATGGGAAGCATTTCCTTAGGCACGGACTTTGAGATAGGCAGCATGCGTGTGCCAAGTCCTGCGGCGGGAATTACGGCTTTTCTGATCTTTGGCATAGTTTTAACCTTTCTGCAGTAATATGTTGATTTTTGCTTGCTACAGATAAAAACAATATATCACTATATATTATACCGCGTATTTGTGAAGAAATCAAGTAGTTAAGCGCACAAAAACGCAGCTTGTTATAAGAAAACACTCAATATAGTATTGTGTGTGGAAAAAATTCTTTTATTTTTCTGTTACCCATTGACATAGTGATGTGGATATGATATAATATTTGGGTATTTGTGTGGAGGTGATACCGAATGTTTGCAAACGAACGCTACGATATAATATGTGCCATGCTCAGAAGCAAGCGCTCTGTTGCGGTGTCGGAGCTGTGTGAGCGTTTTAATGTGTCCATTGAAACTGTTCGCCGTGATCTTGCATATCTTGAAAAGTGCGGTAAGCTTATACGCGTACACGGCGGAGCGGTGGCGCCGGCAGATAAAAACGGAGTTTTTGGCGACCTGTCGGAGCGGCTTGACGAAAATGTTGAAAAAAAGCGTGAGCTTGCCGAATATGCCGTTGGTCTGGTTGAGGAAAACGATGTGATCTTTATAGATGCGGGCAGTACTGCGGTGGAATTTACACGTACGCTGTGCGCCAAAAAGAACAAGCTTACGATAATAACCTATTCTACCGATATCATAAGCATAGCATCGGAGCAGCCGGACTTTGAAGTCATTTCTCTTGGCGGAACGTATATGCCGAAGGAGCGGATGTTTCACGGATTTATGACGGAAGAGAGTATGCGGATGTTCCATATGGATAAGTGCTTCATATTCCCGACGTCACTGTCGCTGCACTACGGTGCAATGACAAACATTCCCGAATCACTTCCCGTCGTGCGTGCGGCGATGAAGGCGGCGGATAAGACATACCTGCTTGCTGATAGCACAAAATTCGAGGTGAACGCACCTTTGCGCATTTGCGAGCTTGCCGCGGCGGAAAGCGTCATAACCGACAGCTCTCTGGATGAGCGCATTTGCTCGCTTTACCGCGAAAACGCTATAACAATCATTAAGGGGTAAAAATGCATATAAATAAAACTTCTGCTTCCGAGCGCGCGACGATCTTCTTCATGCTTCTTTGCTCGGCGGTGTATTTTACAAGCTACATAACGAGAACCAACTATGGCGCTGTGCTTGTTGATATGATAGCTGATACGGGTATCAGCCAAAAGGCGGCGGGACTTGTCAGCACCTCGGCGTTTTTCACATACGGCATAGGTCAGCTGATCAGTGGATTTATAGGCGACAGAGTAAAACCGCGTCTGCTTATCGTCATCGGTATGTCGGTGACCGCAGTCTGCAACCTTTTGATGCCGTTTCTCACAAGCGCGGTGCCAATGATGATACTTTGGGGCATCAACGGTTTTGCGCAGGCGATGTTCTGGCCGCCCATGGTACGCATGATGGCAGATAATTTAAGCGAGGATAACTACAACCGTGCCTGCATTTGGGTGTCTGTGGGCTCGTCTGTTGCAACGATAGTCATATATCTGCTGGCATCTTTGTGCACCGCTGTTTGGAATTGGCGCTCGCTGTTCTTTATAAGTGCTGTGGCGGCGGTAGCAATGGCTGTGGTCTGGCAGCTTTTTGCTCCAAAGAAGGATATTATGGAAAAGCCTGTGGAAGTCGTTTCGTCTGAGCGAAAGCCTACAGGAAGGCTCCGTATCGGTGCGGCTGTTGTTATAATGATGGTGCCGATCGCCATAGCGATCGTGCTTCAGGGCATACTCCGTGACGGTGTTACCACCTGGCTTCCCACGCTTGTGTCAGACACCTTTGATCTTTCTTCATCGGTGTCCATACTGACAGGTATCGCGCTTCCGATCTTCTCTATGATAAGCTACAATGTTTCGGCGGCGCTTGAAAAAAAGATCGGTAACGAGCTTATCACCTCGGCAGTGTTTTTCGGCATCGCCGCAGTATCGGCGGGACTGCTCACCTTACTTCTCGATGTGAATCCGTTCATTTCGGTATTGCTGCTTGCCGTTATAACCGGCTGTATGCACGGCATAAATCTGATGCTTATTTCGCGTGTACCGAGATATTTCGACAGATACGGTAAGATATCTACCATATCGGGTGTTGTGAACGCATTTACCTATGTCGGCAGTGCGCTGTCTACCTATCTTTTTGCGGCAATGTCCGAGGATTACGGATGGGGTTTCACTGTCGCCTCATGGCTGGCGATTGCCGCTGTCGGCACTGCTATTTGCGTGCTTACCATTGGTTCATGGAACAAGTTCCGCAAACAGAGATAACTGTATTTATCTGAAATTATGGAGACCGTATATTTCGACATTGCCGAAATATGCGGTCTTTTCGATAAATTTTTTGTCACACCTTGCAATTGGCGCTCGGATAGTGTATAATATAAGTACTACATAAAACGGAGTTTGATATGATAAAAATATTGCACTGCGCCGACCTGCACCTTGACAGTCCGCTGTCGTCGCTTGATATTACAAAAGCCGAGCTGCGACATAGCGATATGCGCGCCGCGTTTACATCGCTGACCTTGTCCGCCAAAATGAACAAGGTCGATTTTCTGTTGATCTCGGGTGATCTTTTTGACGGAGCGTTCGTTTCTCGTGACACGATAGCGCTTATCTGCCGCGAGTTTGCGGCGATCCCCGACTGCAAGATAATTATCGCGCCCGGAAATCATGATCCATATACTCAGTCGAGCTATTACCGCCGCGGAGAATTTCCAGAAAACGTGTATATTTTCGATTCCTCCGAGCTGTCCTGCTTCGATTTTCCCGAAAAGAATACCACAATCTACGGTTGGGCGTTCACCTCGGAACACATGGATACTTGTCCGCTTGAGGGCTTCTCTGTGGAGGATCCCACACGTATCAATCTACTGGTCGCACATGGCGAGCTTGATGCAAGCGGATCAAAATACTGTCCGATCCCATCAAAGCTGCTTTGTGAGTGCGGCTTCGATTATGCGGCTTTGGGCCATGTCCACACCTATAGTGAGTTAAAGCAACTGGGCAGCGGATACGCCGCCTACAGCGGATGCCTCGAGGGACGCGGCTTTGACGAGTGCGGTGAAAAAGGTGCCGTGCTCGCAGCGGCGGAAAAGGATATATCCCTGCAGTTTGCCGCTAAATTCGTGCGATTCTGCAAGCGCTGTTACGAGATCGAGAGACTGGATATCACAGGTGCGGCTTCAAATGTCGATGCGGTGGATAAGCTGTCCGCGCTGATCTCAGAGAGGCGCTACGGCGCAGATACCGCACTGCGAGTTCATCTTACGGGAAACGTGGCAGGTGATTTCAAGCTGTCGCCGAAATTTCTGGAGGAGCGGTTTTCGCAGCTGTTTATGCTTGAAGTTATCGACGAGACCTTGCCGCTTCTTGAGAGCGGAAGACTTCGTGATGATCCCACACTGCGCGGTGAGTTTTATCGAAGTCTTGAAACAATGCTGTCAAGCAATGATCCCGAGGTTCGTGAAACTGCGGCGATGGCACTCAGGTGCGGACTTTCGGCGCTTGCGGGCGAGGAGATTTGAGGTGCATGATGTTTATTGAGAAGATGCATATAGATACTTTCGGTAAGCTTTCGGATTTTGATTTGGAGCTGTCGCCGGGAATGAACATAATCGAGGGTGCCAATGAGAGCGGCAAGTCCACTCTTGCCGCGTTTATTAAGTTTGTTCTGTACGGAGTGAACTCCCGCGAGCGAGAGCAGCTGCTGTCCTGGCGCACAGGCGGAGCGGCAGGCAGTCTCACGGTATGCGTGGATTCTCACCGATACCGTATCGAACGTGCGATGGTGGGCAGCCGAGAGGCGGTACAGCTTATTGACGGCGAGAACAACATGCCCATACGAGGTCTGCTTGATGGGACTACTCCGGGTGAGCTGTTTCTCGGGGTAGATGCCGAGATGTTCGCGGCAACGGCGTTCGTTTCACAGGTTGGCGGGATGTCTGCGGGCGGCTCAAAGGTCAGCGAGGGGATAGAAAACATTCTCTTCTCTGCCGATGAAAACGTTAACACTCAGCGTGCCATTGCAAAGCTTGATGCGGCGCGTGCCTCGCTGCTTCATAAAAATGAAAAGGGTGGTCGGCTTTTTGAGCTTGATACAGAATGTGCGGAGCTCGAAGTAAAGCTTGCGGATGCACTGCGAGTGCATGAGGATATCCTTTCAAAGGAAGCACAGCTTGCAGATTCAAGGGAAAAGCAGGAGTCCGCCGCCGCAAGAGCCTTGGAGCTTGGCGGAAAGATAAAGCAATTTGAAGTAAACGCACTGCTTGAGCTGTTTGGACGCAAGCGAGTGATCGAAGCACGGATGTCAGCGCTTCACGAACAGCTGGAGACCGCAAACGCACAGGATCTTGCGGTGCTTGAGAAGATGGACGGATACGAGAAAAAGCATTCATTGCTTAAACGTGAGCTTGATGAGATCGCCGCTCGAAGTCGGGAACAGCGGCAAACCGAGCCCGATCCCGAGCTTGACGAGTACATAAAGCTTGGCGGCAGAGAAGCGCTTGAAGCGAAGATGGAGAGCTGCCGTGTCAAGTCGAAGGCTTATGTTGCGGTGGGAATCGTGGCACTGCTTTTCGGGCTTGCGGAGATGGCGTTCGGTTTGCGTCCGATGATGACGGGCGGTACACCGCATACAGCCCTTGCCGCAGTCGGCGGTGTTCTGGCGGCGCTGGCGGTCACACTGTTCATCCTCAGCCTACGCGCAAGAAAGCGTGCGGAGGATATTGAGCTGTACTATGATTTCGATGCCCTTGAATGCGCGGCGGACGATCTCAAAGCGGCTCGGGAGACTGCAAAATTCACAAGCCTTGCGCTGTCTGATGCGAACCGCCGTTATGATGAGCTGTGCGAGGAGATAAAACGCGAATGCGGGTGTGGGGCGGACGAGCTTGCGGCAAGATGTGCCGAGCAAACCGTCAAAATGCGGGAGTCCAACGGTCTCAAATCCGAATACGACAAGTATGCCACATTGCTTTCGCAGATGAACACACAGCTGGGAGCGTATAACGAGGACGAGCTTCGGGAGATGATTGATGAGGGTGCGGACATGTCCGATATCGACATCGACAACCTGTCCGAGATGCGCCGTGAGGCAGACTTTGCCTCGAAAATGGCATCGTCGCTTGAAAAACACTGCGGTGAGCTTGAAAAAACGCTTGCGGGACTTTATCCTGTATCCGAGGATCCCAAGTCGCTGGCGGATAAGCTCGCGGCACGCAAATCGGAGCGGTGTACACTGCAAAAGAAGCATGCGGCATATAAGCTTGCATATGAAAAGCTGTGTGAGGCAAGCGAAAGTCTCAGACGAAGCGTTGCTCCCAGGCTTGCAGCTGACGCGGCACAGAATATGGCATACATCACGGACGGTAAATACCGTGAGCTGGGGGTCGGGGCTGATCTTTCCATGTCAGCCGAGACAGAGAGCGGTCAGCGTACGCTGGACGTTCTCAGCGCAGGCACTCAGGATGCGGCGTATCTTTGCCTGCGGCTTGCACTGATCTCATTGCTTTACCGCAAATCCGAGCCGCCGATGATCTACGACGAGTCGTTCATCAGACAGGATGATGTAAGACTGACTAATCTCCTGCGGCTGATCTCCGTTCAAAAATCCCAGAGCCTGATATTTACCTCAAACGATCGCGAGCCCACGCTGATGCGTAAACTCAGCGAATTTAAGCATATTAAGCTGTAGATCTGAATGAAAAACACATCCCTACCGATTTTTTCGGATGGAATGTGTTTTTTTGTATAAAAGCCGCGTCACGGGGCAATGCTATTTTCTGTATCAATCAAGCTTTATTTGGAGAAAACAATGCGAAGAATCGGTGAATATGCGGTAGTATATATTATAGGCGGCGTAGGGTACACCATAGTGGAAATACTGTGGCGCGGATACTCACACTGGACGATGGCGTTGACAGGCGGAATGTGCTTTATGTTCATTTATATGAATGAAGCCTTCCACAACCGCGCGCCTTTATGGAAAAGGTGCCTCGTAGGCAGTCTCATAATCTCCTTATCCGAGCTTACCGTTGGATTTGTGGTAAACATACTGCTCGGTTGGCACGTATGGGACTATTCAAACCGGTTTCTCAACCTTTTCGGTCAAGTATGCGCACTCTATTCGAGTCTATGGTTCCTTCTCTGCATTCCCGTAGCAGGGCTATGCACCCATCTCAGAAAATGGCTGCGTGGGGTAGAGGGAAAGGCGAAAGTACAGCGCTCGCCGATGTTCAGATCATAAAATAATGCATATAAGCCCGCCGCTTCCTTCGTTGATAATGCGTCCGAGGGTTTCGGAGAGCTTGGCGCGGGCATCCTCGGGCATGTGTCCGAGCTTGGTGTGAAGCCCCTCATTTACAAGCTGATGGAGGGTCTTGCCAAACATGTTGGACTCCCAGATCTTCCTCGGATCCTCCTCGAATTCCTTCAGCATGTATTTTACAAGCTCCTCAGACTGCTGTTCAGTTCCCACAACCGGGCTGATTTCGGTCTCGATGTTGGCTTTTATCATGTGAATGCTGGGCGCGGAGGCTCGCAGGCGTACACCATATCCGCCGGACTGCTTGACGATCTCGGGCTCCTCAAGATGCAGGTCCTCGATCTCGGGCATAACGATACCATAACCCTTTTCTCCCACATCCGCCAATGCCGCAGATACGCGGTCATACTTTTCCTTCATGCCCGCAAGCTCGCGAAGCAGTGTTATGAGCTTTTCCTCGCTTGAAATATCGAATCCGCACAGTTCACTGATGATCTTATAGTAAAGTCCGTCCGCAAGATCAACCGACAACTCTGCCGTACCCTTGCCGAGGTCGATCTTATCGACCTTCACTCCCTTGACATATTCGTTTTCCGAGGCTTCGGTGAAAACACCCGCGATCTCTCCGATCTTATATACACGGTTGGCACGCTCCATAATAAACTCGTCAAGGGCGGTACGAAGGCGGTGAGATGGCTCGAGCGCATTTGTCCAGTCGGGGAGCTTTACTTTGATCTCACTGACGGGAAATTCCATAAGCACAAGCTCCAAAATATGACGGATGTCGTCGCCGTCGAGACGCAGGCAGTTGACAAGCGCTACGGGAGCTCCATACTTGTCTTCCAGCTCGTATGCGAGACGTACGGCTTCGTCGCTCTCGGGAACTGCGGAGTTGAGAATGATCGCAAACGGCTTGCCCGTTTCCTTAAGCTCGCGCACCACACGTTCCTCAGCTTCCACATAATTCTCACGCGGTATTTCACCGACCGTGCCGTCTGTGGTCACAAGCATCCCTACGGTGGAGTGCTCGTTTATGACCTTTCGCGTGCCGTATTCTGCCGCTTGCGTGAACGGCATAGGTTCAGCTTGCCATGGAGTATGTACCATGCGTGCGTGTCCGTCCTCGATGTGCCCCATGGCATCGGGAACGATATAGCCCACACAGTCCACCATCTTCACCTTCATTACAGCGTTGTCGGACAGCGTGATCTCCACCGCCTCATCGGGGACGAATTTCGGTTCGGTGGTCATGACGGTCTTGCCTGCGGCACTTTGCGGCATCTCGTCCCGCGCACGCTCACGCTCGTGCTCGTCGCGGATGTTGGGGATGACCAGCGCCTCCATGAATTTTTTGATAAACGTGGACTTGCCCGTGCGCACGGGACCGATGACGCCGAGATAAAAGGTATTCGCGCACCGTTCGGCGATGTCCCTGTAGATAGATGTATCTGCCATTACTTAAATCCTCCTCGAGATAGTTACTGACATATTTATATTGGCACGGTACAAAAAATATGCAGGGAATGACACGGTAAAGAAATGTTTTGCATATACTGAACGGATTATTTTAATAAAAAACGGAAAATGGGTCATGTCCGCAAAGTTCGGGACATGACCCATTTACAAAGCCGCCGTATTTACGGCTTTACCTGAACCGAATGCTTGATAAGCGTGTCAATGACATCGTATATCCTTGCCCGATCCTTGTCGGAGAGCTTACAGAGCTTTTCGTGAAGCAGCGAGTCCTTCACCTCGTAGCTCTTTGCAGTGATCACATCGCATAACAGCATATCCGAAGATACATTCAGCACATTGGCGATGCTTATAAAGGTATCAAAAGCAGGCGTTTTTTCACCGCGCTCGATCTGTCCTATATAATTTACGCTTACCCCGATCTTTTCTGCCAGTTCTTCTTGACGAAGCTTCCTTAGTGTGCGATACTTTCTAATATGCTTACCTACAGAACTAAAATTCATAAACATCCCCCCTATTAGTGTTATATGTACACTAATAGTATAGGCTGAGAGCTTTTTAAAACAAACCAATTAACAGAGATATTTAACTCTAAAAGTATTGATTTTCGATTTGTACTATGCTACAATAATAGATAGAAGGGAGTGTATACAATGTACGAAACAATATATGAGAAAAAGTATCCCACACGTCGTTGGCAAATATGCGGAGATAAAATAACAGATAAAAAATATGATCTTGAAAAATTTAATTCATTACCGGAGTATTTAAGCCCCAATACTTTCGGTGCATGTGATTCTGTGTGCAGATCGGGCGATGAAAATTTTATAAAAATCGTGAAACAAATTGCGCGGGAAAACAGATTAACTATAAGGATCAACAGGCACGCCTCATTCATCCGTGCGGAGTTTTATCTCGAATTTTTTAGTAGCTTGATGTTTTTAAGACCGCTTATTGTATTCGTGAATAATATTCTTCTTCTTCCGGGTGATGATAAATATAAGGTTGTAATAGCCGTGGATTATCACCTATACATATCATTATCCGGTGGTAAACCGAGGGAGACAGAATAAATAAATCATTCCCCGCCGTTTCGGTTGAAACCGGCGGGGAATACGATTTTATGTGATAATTATTTCACCAGCGGAAGCTCGGTCATGCGGAGCTTGGCACAGCCGTAGGGGTAGAGAGAAACGGTCTCACGCTCTCCCATGGGAGCGGTGGATGCGGGAATCTTCGCGCAGACGGTCTCGAAGCCGTCCTCCGTCCCCCATGCGATCTTTTTAACGCTTGCTGTGAGCGTTACGGGGGGCTTTTCCGACGAGAAGGGAACGTCACTGACGCCATGGCGCAGGACGTCGAACTTTACATCGTCAAGTCCGTAGCTCCATTCGCTTTTCGGTACATACTCATAGTCGCAGTAGGGGAATTTACGTTCGACATCCTTCTTGGTGTATTCATACATTACCTTCTCATACTTGATTGGCAGTGAGAATACAAGCGAGCCGCATTTTACGGTTTTTAAGCTGTGCGGGCGGTCGATGAGTTCGCAAGCGGTGTTAAATTCCACGGTGATCTCACGATTTTCGCCGGCACAAAGATCAAAGGAAAGCTCTTCTGCATATGCAGGAGTGCCGCAGACAGTGAGATCCTTTGCAAAGGACGGTATACGCACCTTAAGGGTGAATGCCTTTTCGGTGTCGATTTTGTAGACGAGCTTGTTTTCAAAGGGATAATTTGTGTCGAGGGTGATATTGATGCCATCGGCTTTAAGCTCGGTGGGGACGGGTACCGCGCTGACTACGGTATCACCGCTGTACATGAATGCGGACAGCGTGAGCTTAGGCCATGCTTGGTTAAAGTTGGCGGTGCAGCAGCCGAAATGAGGCTCCAGACCGAACAGGTGCGCTTCGTTGTTGTTAGTGCGGAACAGCGAACGCCCGGGGAAGCGTACACAGGCGATCTGATTGCTCATCTGCAGATACTGATGAGTCCACATATCATCGCTGATGGTGGCGGGCAGGGCGTTGAATGCCACGACCTCGAGACGCTCAGCCCACTTTTTGTCGCCGGTGTAAGCATAAAGCAGCTCATAGGAGTACATCATTTCGGCGACAGCGCACAGCTCGGTGCCCTGAATGGGGCTGATGCCCGACAGACACTCGTCGCCTGTGAAAAGCCCCACGGGAGTACCGTTGTAGTTGTCAAGCACGGTACGGAGTCTTTCCGCGAGATCGGTATACTCATCGCCAAGCAGCTCACAGGATACCGCCTCGGATTTGAGCATCATCATGAGATTTACGATGTGCGTGTCAAGGGTCCACTTGTTGAGCGGGCGCTTCCAGAGCTCTATCTTTTCGGAGTAGTCCGTTCCCTGAGATTTTAATATTTTCGCAAGGTCGCGTATCCATTCGTCATCGTAACGCTCGGCGAGGAAATTAAGCGCCATAAAGCCCTCGTACCAGCGGTATTTACCCCACTGGAAAAGCTTGATAGTGCCGTTCGAGAGAAGGTCGTAATAGTTCTTCATGGTTCTGTACAGCACGTCGGGGATGCGCTCGTCGTGGGAACAGTTATAATAAACGGTCAGCACCTTGGAGATGAGCAGGACAGCCCAGGTGTCGTAGGTGGGTATTTTTTCCTCAGAGCAGGGGCAGATCCAACCGTCGGGCTTTTGAGAGGCGACGATGGCGTCTATGTATTTGCCCGCGCGTGCGATCATGTCCTCATTTTCAAGTAAGTACGCCAGCGGTATAAAGCCATCGAGCCAATAGGGAACACGCTCCCAGCCCTCTGCGTCGCCGCCGATCCACGCGCTGTCGCGCACATCGCGCCATACCTTGTCAAGGTTGCCCGAAAGTCCTTCTGCCTGAATCGTGAGCTGGCGTTTCAGCCATCCGGAGGGCTTTAATTCGTTTGAAGTGTAAAAATTGAGCCGTTTCATAATATACTGCCTTTCAAAAATAGTATTTCATGTATAGTATATCATATTATATTTCTGTTTTGAAGAGTATTTATCACAAAATCCATTGCAAATATCACAATATTATGATAAAATAGTTTCGGGGGTGGTATTCAATGGAAGGAATAAATCTAAATAAGACGATCACGTTTTTATATGCTTCTCTGCGTTATTTCAGCGAAGGTGAAAAACACGTTACCCGAGTATGTAACGAGGACGTGCTTCTGTTGGTGTTTGACGGCATACTTCGGTTTGTAGAGGACGATGTGGAGTACGAGGTGTATCCGGGCACCTATCATATCCAAAAGCACGGAAGCCGTCAGCGGGGAATTATCCCCAGCGACAGTCCTCAGTATTTGTATGTACATTTTCTTGCGGACTGGTCGGACGAACGCCGCGGAACGCTTCCAAAGCAGGGAACCTTCGACTATCAGGCACTGAAGCTGCTGATGGAGGATATCGACACGATGTCCCACGGAGACTATACCATCTGCGAGTGCTCGGCAAAATTTTTCGAGCTGCTATCCAGGCTCTACCGCAAGCGTGCTATTCCCACCATGGCGGGAAAGATCGCAGATTATATCGAAAAAAACTACATCGACGGATTGACACTTGAGAAGTTGGCAGAGGAATTTCATTTTTCCAAAAATCATGTTATCAACATTTTTAAGCAGGAATACGGTATGACGCCGTTTGAATACATAAACTGCCTGCGCGTCAAAAAGGCGGAGTGGATGCTTGAAGCAACTTCATGTACTTCCGAGACTATTGCCCTTGAGTGCGGCTTCAACAATTATTCGCACTTTTTCAAGGTTTTTCGTGCCATAACAGGTATATCTCCCACTAAATGGAGGGAAAAGAAACGCATCACGCCGTCGTGCTTTATTTCGGGTGAGTGGCGGTGAAGGCGGGAATGTGCGTTAAGCAGCGGCAATTTGAAATTTTCCTGACAAAGAGGACATGATACATTTGATCAAAAATCTACTGTTACAGGCAATAAAGGGTGTATTTTCCCTTGACAAATCACAAGATTTAATGTATTATTATAATAACACAGCAAAAAGGAGGTTTTACCATGAAGGAAATGAAAATGACATTCCGACACTATGGTGACGGCGACCCCGTAAGTCTCGAGTATATCTCGCAGATCCCGGGCATGAGCGGCATCGTGTCGGCTGTTTACGATGTATCCCCCGGAAAAGAGTGGAGTGCTGAAAGCATTGCGAAGATCAAGTCCGACGCAAATGCTCACGGTCTTGCTTTTGAGGTGGTCGAGAGTGTTCCCGTTCACGAGGATATCAAGCTCGGCAAACCCTCCCGCGACGAGTACATCGAGGTTTACCGCCGCAACATTAAAAAGTTAGCCGATGCAGGCGTTAAGGTCATTTGCTATAACTTTATGCCCGTGTTCGACTGGCTCCGTTCCGACCTTTCTCACAAGAATCCCGATGGCTCCACCTGTCTTATCTACCGCGATGCGGAGGTTTTGGCGATGGATCCCAACACCAAGAAGCTGTCGCTTCCCGGCTGGGACGAGAGCTACACCCAGGACGGTCTGCGCGCACTGCTCGCGGAATATAAGTCTGTTGACGAGGAAAAACTGTGGGAAAACATGAGCTACTTCTTACACGGAATCATTCCCGTATGTGAGGAGAACGGCATCAAAATGGCTATCCACCCGGACGATCCGCCGTGGGGTATCTTCGGTCTGCCGAGAGTTATCACAAATGCAAAGAATTTAGAGCGCTTCTGCGGTCTCGTTGACAGCGAATGCAACGGTTTGACCCTTTGCACAGGCTCCCTCGGCGTTGACCCGAATAATGATGTTGTGGATATGATCCGACACTTCGGTGCAAAGCGCCGCATCCACTTCCTGCACGCACGCAATATTAAGATCACCGGTCCCCGCGACTTCAACGAAACGGGACATCTCAGCGAGAACGGTTCGCTTGATATGTACGATGTGCTGAAGGCGGCATGGGATGTTGATTTCGACGGCTACATCCGTCCCGACCACGGTCGTATGATCTGGGGCGAGACAGGTAAGCCCGGCTATGGTCTCTACGACCGCGCACTCGGTGCCGTTTATCTGAACGGTATCTGGGAAGCCATCAACAAAGAGAATAAGTAAAAGATGCACGCACTTGGCCTTGGAGACTGAGTGCGTGCATTTTTGTTATTACTTACAAAGCTCTGCAAGCTCGGAAAGCTCGTAGGTGGTGTATCTGATATCGCGGTAGAGTCCGATCTCGGGACCCGATTCCCATGCACAGAGCAGCTTGCCGCCCTTTGTGGGAAGAATTGCTGAGTAAGCGGCGAATACGCCCTTTTCGGATACCTGCTTAATAACCTTATAGGTCTTGCCGCCGTCAACGGATGCATAGAGAAGCAGTGCTTCACGTCTGCCCCAGCACTGGGGTGTGCCGAACGCCTTGGAGCGGTTGCCGAGCTCGCCTGAGGGAGCGGTGAAGAATATGTATTCCTTGCCGTCGATGACGGTGGTGGTGTAGCCTGCGTGGCATATTGGGTCGTACAGCGAATCTACGGTGGCGCTGCCCTCGAGAGTCTCGCCGCCGTCATGGCTGATACTTTGAATGCGGCGGTTTTCGGGAGTACCGCCCTGATTGCGGCAGTTATAGACGAGAGTACCATCCAAAAGCTCAACGATAACGCTCTCGTTGGCGCCGAGGTAATCCTCCAATGCACCTACGCGCCAAGTTTCGCCGAAATCGTCGGAGAGGATAAGATGGGCTCTGAACTCGTTTCCACCGTTTTGATAGTCTACCTCGCCTGCCTTAAGCTCGGCACGGTTGCAGGGCATAATGAGTCTGCCGTTCTTTTTTTGATCCTTCTGATTCTTAAGCTGGATACCGTGTCCAATAAGGTTGTTCTGAACGGTCCAGCGCTCGGGAATACCTTCGATGATGACCTCCTTATAGTCAGACCAAGTAAGACCGCCGTCGGTGCTCCTTGTGATCCAGAAACGCTCATATGTGTGTCCCTTGAGCTGATCACCCTCAGCGAGAAGGCGATCTTCTTCATAACCGGGCTTCCAATGGCGGGTACGGGCGAAGAGAAGAAGTGTGTCGTGTACCTCGTCGTATACGGGTACGCCGCCGCCAACATCAAAGGGTGCGCCGTCGTATCTTAATAAGCGCATCTCGCCCCAGGTCTTGCCGCCGTCGTGGGAGCGCATAAGCGCCGAACAGCCCAGTGCCTCGTCGAGCTGTGAGCCGAACTTCATGCCGAAGAAGTAGAGCAGGGTGCCGTCCTTCAATTCCACAAAGCCGGGGCCGCGTACCGCGAAGGCGGTGAAGGGTTCGGACATCTTTCCGCGCATGTCCGGAGCGGTGATAACCGCACCGTTTGGGGTTAAGGTTTCGAATGTCATTTTTCTGTACCTCCGATACAAATTTTGCTGTAATTAATATAGCATACCAAAACGGATTTGTCAATGAGATTTTGACGAATGTTAAAACAATTTTGACGAATGTTAAAAAAACTTGGCTAGATAAAGCAATTTACGGGTGCAATAATTATTGAAGAGGTGATGTCAATGAACGGTTTATCACGGGAAATGATGTTTTCGCGCCTTAAGGGGCTTAAGCGCGAATATGTAGAATTCCTCTCGGATATTTGCCGTATCGAAAGTCCCACCGAGTATAAAGAGGGCATGGATGCTGTCGGAACATGGGGCGGTGACTACCATTCGGGGAAAGAATGGTGCTATTGCGATTCCCTTTATGAGTCGGTGAAGCGGTTTGCGCTTGTTGCATGGCTGATTTAACGGAACCATTCATACAAATAAAAATCTGCAGCTCGTTTGAGCCGCAGATTTTTTTGACATATTTTAAAGAATTCGCATAGCGGTGAATTTTTCGCTGAGAGTGATACCGATCTCAAGCAGATTTACTTCCCCGGTAACAACTGCGTAGCAGTCCTCGCTGTCCTCGATAACTTCTGCATCAAGCATGCAGAGACAATGATTCGGTTTCTTGTCAAAGCGCAGGTACCAGCGGGATTTCAGCTTGTCTGCAGGCAGGATCTCGTCATCCGACAGACGTTCCCATACGGGAATGTTGTGGGTCGGGTGAGAGAGGAATGTTGCGATCTCGATGATGTCGGACACTACCGCGCTTGCCGTGGGAAGCTTGCCTGCACCTCTGCCGTAGAACATTACGTCACCGATGGCGTTGCCGTTGACGAGCACGCCGTTGTAAACGTCACTGATGCCGGAAAGGGGATTGGAATGGCGAACGAGAGTGGGGGCTACGCATGCGCTGATCTTGTCGCCCACGCGTACCGCTTTGCCGATGAGCTTTATGGATGCGCCGAACTTGGCGGCGTTTGCCACATCCCGCAGAGTCACATTGCGGATACCTTCGGTCTGCACCTTTTCGGGTGGAACCAACTTGCCGAAGGCGATAGCCGAAAGAATGGAGATCTTGCGGCATGTGTCGATACCGTCTACATCCGCGGAGGGGTCACGCTCGGCGTAGCCCTTTTCCTGTGCCTCGGCGAGAGCGGTATCGAAATCTTTGTTCTCGTTTATCATCTGAGTCAGAATGTAGTTGGTGGTACCGTTCAAGATACCGTTGACCTCGGTGATATCATTTGCGGTGAGACAGTTGCCGATGGGGTGGATAACCGGAATACCGCCGCCGACGCTTGCTTCAAAGAGATAGCGTACGTTGTTTTCCGCCGCGATCTTAAGAAGCTCGGGACCGAAGTTTGCCACTACCTCCTTGTTGGAGGTGACAACGCTTTTGCCTGCCTTCATGGCGGCGCTTGAAAACTCGAATGCGGGGTGTGAGCCGCCCATCAGCTCCGCGCAGATCTTTACCTCGGGATCGTTTAAAATAACATTCACGTCATGAACGATCTTATCTTCAAAGGGGTTGCCGGGGAAATCCCGCAGATCGAGAATATATTTTATGTTGATGTCATCACCGACGCGTTCGGAGATAAGCTTGGCGTTTTGGGTGAGCACCTCTGCGGTACCGCCTCCGACCACGCCGAAACCGAATATTGCTACGTTTATCATTGTCTTTTTCCTTTGTTTTTAATAGAATATATTCTATTGTATCACATTTATCGCTTTAATGCAATAAAAACTTGAAAATTTTTCAAAAATTCAGCTGAAATAACGCAGAATGGTTTTTATGACCGAATAATTGTCATCAAATGGTGGGTAACGGAGTTTGTTAAGGTCAAGACTTGTCGCTTTCATTACCGAGGATTCGGTGCTGAAGGTGTCAAAGCCCGCTTTGCCGTGATAACGTCCCATGCCGCTCTCACCCACACCGCCGAAGGGCAGATTGGGGTTTGCCACCTGAAGAAGGGTGTCGTTTACACATCCGCAGCCGTAATCAAGGTTCATCATCACATTCTTCTGCATAGCCTTGCTTTTTGTGAACAGGTATAGCGCCAACGGTTTCGGACGCTTGCGGATGGTGTTGATGACCACATTGATGTCGCTGAACTCGAACACCGGCAGGATGGGACCGAAGATCTCTTCGTTCAGAAGCTTGCTGTCCTTGTCGATCTCTTCCATAAGCGTCAGCGCGATTCTGCCCGTAGTTTCATCGGCTTCTCCGCCCATTATGATCTTGCCGTCGTCGAGATATCCGCGCAGACGGTCGAAGTGCATTCGGTTGATGATGCGGGGGTAGTAGCTGTTCTCACATGGCTCGGTGGTACAGTATTTGTCGTGGTATTCCTTGATGTATCCCAGCAGCTCGTCCTTTACAGAGCTTTCCACGAACAGATAATCGGGCGCGATGCAGGTCTGACCTGCATTGATGAGCTTTCCGCAGACGATACGGCGTGCCGCGAGGCGCAGATTTGCGGTCTTATCAACGATACAGGGACTCTTTCCGCCAAGCTCCAGCACAACGGGTGTGAGCTGAGCTGCAGCGGCCTTCATAACGATGCGTGCAACAGCCGATCCTCCGGTGTAAAACACCAGTCCAAAGGACTCGCGGCGGATGGCTTTGATTGCTTCAAAGCTGTCCATATACGCGGCGATGTATTCGCGGTCGAAATATTTGAAAACAAGGTCACAGAGCAGACGGCTCGTGTGAGGCGCATGTTCGGAGAGCTTTAAAATAGTGCAGTTACCTGCCGCGATAGACGAAATGAGAGGGATAATCGCAAGCTGGAAGGGATAATTCCATGGGGCAAAGATCATGACGAGTCCGCGCGGATGGGGGATCTTGCTGCCGGTGGAGGGGAACATATAGAAGGGGGTGGGAACGCGCTTGGGTGCGCTCCATGCACGCAGGTGACGGATCGCATGGTTGATCTCTTGCTCCACCATGCCGATTTCCGTGAGGTAGCCTTCGCCGTAAGATTTTCCGAGATCAGCACGGAGTGCTTCCAAAATCAGTCCCTCGTTGTCGCGGATCATTATTTTTAAATTTATGAGCAGCTGACGGCGGAATTTAATATCGCGAGTCTTGCCTGTCGCGAAAAATTCACGCTGTGCGGTGATGATCTCGTGGAGATCCGCCGCGATGCCGTTATTATCCGGCTGCTTGCCTTTTTTACCGTTTTCTTGGTTGTTCATAGTATTCCTCCGATAGAGTAGAATGCTTATACATATATTATATACTATAAATTGTTAAAAAAGCAACCCCTCAGAGCATATTTGTAATAAAAATGTAGTAATACGCTTTTAATCGTTGGCGGAATTGATGTCAAGACCCTCAAAAAAGTCCTCAAAGCTGCATCCGTAAATCTTTTTAAGCTCAAGCAGCACGCTTATGCGTACGTTCAGCTCGCCCGCTTCGTACTTGGCATACGCGCTTCGGGCAATATCGCACCCACGTAACTGCAATTTTGCGCACAGCTTTTCCTGGGAGATGCCGTATTTCTCACGTAATGCGCGCAGATTATCGCCTATACACCTGTCACGGCGGAGCTTTTGTTCCATAATGTGTCACCCTCCGAGTAATTATTTGACCAATATCGGTTGCAATTTACTATATTTTATGATATAATAAGTTGTAATATTGACCGTGATACTGGTCAAAAACTAACAAAGAGGTGAAAATTATGATTTGCTGTGTAACAGGACACAGACCTAAAGGTTTCCCATTTGAACGAAAAGATAACAATATTTTATATATGAAGTATAACGTACATTTATATCATGAAATTGAAAAATTGATATGCGCCGGTTATACAGAATTTGTTACCGGAATGGCTGATGGTGCGGACTTGGATTTTGCAGAGTGCGTTTTGCTTCTAAAAAATAACGATAACGAAATTACACTTGAAGCTGCCTTACCATATCCGATAAAGGCTCCTAAAAGATCGACCGAATATAACGAAAATCGTGATTTTATACTGTCAAAGTGTGATAAGATATGTAACGTTTCAACATATTTCCATCGTGGATGTATGCAAAAAAGAAACCAATATATGGTAGATAAATCTGATCTTGTACTCGCAATTTGGAATGGTAAAACTATAGGCGGAACGTGGAATACGATAAAATATGCTCAGTCACAGGGAAAACCAATTCGCTATATTTTGTTAAATGAAACAGATAAGATATTTCTGCCGTTTCAGGATACAGATATATAAAGTATGCACTGATCAAAAAATCCGCAAAATACCCCTTGACAAAACGCCGTTCGGGGTGTATAATATATGGTATAAAGCCGAACGGATATACCCGAGGACGATGCTTTCAGAGAGGATCTCACAGCTGCGAGAGATCTAACAGAGAAATCGGGATCAAACCGCCGTTCTTGGGTGCGCCCGCACTTTTGCTGTATGCGGGCGGGCAAAAAGGCTCCGCGCAGGAAATGGCGCGGCGGGTGACGCCGTTACACGGACACGCGGTATATGCCGGTATGGTATTTGCCGCAGGACAGAGTGAAAAGATCGGGTGGAACCGTGGGAATTATCTCACCCCGAAGGTATAATTTTATTATTATGCCCTCGGGGTGTTTTTGTATCCTCGGGGCACGAAAGGAATGGTATTTTACTATGTTCAAGATCAAGTTTGACGGTATCGAACCAATTGAATTTGATGCTCCCATCACTGTTTACGAAGCTGCGAAGGCACAGAATCTTACCGATCGCTCCTCCCTCGCGGCAAGCGTCAACGGCAATGTCGTTGCGCTTTCCTATGAGCTTTCCGAGGATGCGGAGGTGAAGATCCTTACCTTTAACGATGCTGACGGCAAGCACGTTTTTTGGCACAGTGCATCTCACATTTTAGCACAAGCGGTAAAGCGCCTCTATCCTGCGGCTAAGCTGACCATCGGTCCCGCTATCGACAACGGCTTCTACTATGACATCGACAGCGAGGTTGCATTTACCCCCGAAATCCTCGCAAATCTCGAGGCGGAGATGCAGAAGATCGTTAAGGAAAACCTCCTTATCGAGCGCTTCACTCTCCCCCGCGATGAAGCTATTAAGCTGATGACCGAGAAGGAAGAGCCCTACAAGGTACAGCTCATTGAAGAGCTTCCCGAGGGCGAGGAGATTTCCTTCTATAAGCAGGGCGAGTTCACCGATCTCTGCGCAGGTCCTCATATCTTTTCCACCGGCGCTGTTAAGGCGTTAAAGCTTATTCAGTGTACGGGCGCATATTGGAAGGGCGATCAGAATAACAAGCAGCTTCAGCGTATCTACGGTGTGGCATTCCCCGCAAAGGATATGCTCAAAGAGCATCTTGCGGCTGTTGAAGAAGCAAAGAAGCGTGACCACAACAAGCTCGGACGTGAGCTTGAGCTGTTCACCACTGTTGACACTATCGGTCAGGGTCTGCCGATCCTGCTTCCCAAGGGTGCGAGAATCATTCAGCTGCTCCAGAGATGGGTAGAGGATGAGGAACAGAAGCGCGGCTACCTGCTCACCAAGACTCCTCTTATGGCGAAGTCCGACCTTTATAAAATTTCCGGTCACTGGGATCACTACAAGGATGGTATGTTCGTGCTGGGCGACGAGGAAAAGGACAAGGAAGTGTTCGCACTCCGTCCCATGACCTGCCCCTTCCAGTACCAGGTATTCTTAAACCGTCAGCGTTCCTACCGCGACCTTCCCATGCGTCTCGGTGAGACCTCCACTCTGTTCCGGAATGAGGACAGCGGTGAGATGCATGGTCTTATCAGAGTACGTCAGTTCACCATCTCCGAGGGACATCTTATCCTCCGTCCCGAACAGCTTGAAGAAGAATTCCGCGGCTGTGTTGAGCTTGCAAAGCATATGCTCGACACCATCGGTCTCGGCGAGGATGTGTCCTTCCGCTTCTCGCAGTGGGATCCCAATAACCGCGACAAGTATGAAGGCACTGACGAGCAGTGGGCTGAGGCTCAGGGGGCAATGAAGAAGATACTCGACAATATTGGTATCAAGTATTCCATCGGTATCGGCGAAGCGGCATTCTATGGTCCTAAACTCGACATTCAGATAAAGAATGTTCACGGTAAGGAGGATACCCTCATCACCATCCAGATCGACCAGTTGCTTGCGGAGAAGTTTGGCATGGAATATATCGACGTTGACGGTCAGAAGCGCCGTCCCTATATCATCCACAGAACCTCCGTTGGCTGCTATGAGCGTACACTTGCGCTTCTTATCGAGAAGTACGCAGGCGCGTTCCCGACTTGGCTCGCTCCCACGCAGATCGCAGTGCTTCCCATCGGATACGATCAGCACGAATATGCGGAAGCGCTCAATGCTAAGCTGGAAGCGGCAGGCATTCGTACCTTCCTCGACGAGCGCAACGAAAAGATCGGCTACAAGATCCGTTCCGCTCAGCTTGAGAAGATCCCGTACATGCTCGTTATCGGCGACAACGAGAAGAACGCAGGCACTGTTGCGGTACGTTCTCGCAAGGAAGGTGACCTCGGCGTAATGAGTCAGGATGAGTTCCTTGCGAAGGTGCTCACCGAGATCGCAACCAAGGCAAGATAAGCTTAGGTAAAACAGTCAAAAGTAATGATACCCTCGCGGCTTTGCGAGGGTATCGTGTTATAATTACGCGAAATGCGACCGTTTAAATTAAACTCAATAATTTTGGAAATATTTGAGTAAAACTATTGACAATACAAAAAATGCGGTATATAATTTTAAATAGTACAGACAAATATTCTTGATTAAAGGAGATAAACATTATGGACACGATCAAGGTAAATCATGGCGAAACAAAAATGGTTGCACATCGCGGTGTCAGCGGTCTGGAGCTGGAAAATACTGTGGCGGCGTTTATCGCAGCGGGAAACCGTTCTTACTACGGTGTGGAGACGGATGTACACGTTACCGCAGACGGCAAGTTCGTGGTCATCCACGATGAAACAGTGGGTCGAGTTACCACCGGTGAAAAGGGAACGGGACTGAATGTTGAAGAGTCTACCATTGAGGAAATATCCAAGGTGAAGCTTACAAGCAAGTACGGCGGAACCCGTGCGGATCTTGTAATTCCCATGCTCGCAGACTATATTGAGATCTGCAAGTATTACGGCAAGGTCTGTGTGCTTGAGATCAAGAACGAGTTCCCCGAGGATGCGCTGATCAAGATGGCTGAGGAAATAGAGGCGCTTGGTTATATTGACGGAACCATCTTCATTTCCTTCAAGGAGAACAATCTTAAGATCCTGCGTAAAGCTTACCCCGACGTTAAGCTGCAGTTCCTCTGCCATGTTATGACCGATGAAATTCTTGCGATGCTGGATGAGTACAATTTCGACCTTGATATCAGACATAAGGATCTTACAAAGGAAGTCGTAGACCTTGTTCATGAGCACGGTCATGTCATCAATGTTTGGACAGTTGACGATCCCGAGCGTGCGGAGTTGCTTGCTTCCTGGGGCGTTGATCAGATAACCACCAACATTTGCGAATAATAACTGTTGCTGTATGTAAAAGACTGCGCCTGCGAGCGCAGTCTTTTTGTCGAATATCTTTCAATGTGCAGAATCAAGGTCGAATTTAGGCTTGACTGTGGGAGCGTTCTGTGATATCATTATAAATGAAATCACAGATACTGTCGGAGGTAATCATGGTTAAGAAATCGAGAGGGCTTGTTGTTTTCGGAATATATGCAGGAATTGTCGCCGCTGCCGTGCTGCTGGCATTTACCTATCAGCTCTTTGTAGTTGAAAATAAGTTTGCGCCTGCGGGACTTAACGGAATTGCGACCATGATTCAGTATAAGACCGGCTTCAGCATAGGCTATATGTCGCTTATTATCAACATACCGCTCTGCGTGCTTGCTTACTTTTTGGTGGATAAACGGTTCGCGGTACGCTCGCTTGTGTTCTGCTTTGTTTATTCAGGCGTGTTTTTGGTGCTTCAAGGCACGGACATGTCAGCGTTTCAATATAACGCGCAGGGACATGACACTGTGTTCCCCGCGATGCTGAGTGGAGTGCTGGCGGGGTTTGTATACGGAGTTTGCTTCAAGTCCAATGCATCTACCGGCGGGACGGACATCGTGTCGAAATATATCAGCAAAAAACAGCCGAGGATGAACTTTTTCTATGTCACATTCATTATAAATGCCATAGTGGCGGTGACATCGTTCTTTATATATGCGACCGAGGACGGAAGCGGCGGATACATATACGATTATCGCCCTGTATGCTTGTGTATTCTCTATTGCTTCATGTCCAGCTTTATCGGAAATTATATCATAAAGGGAACAAAAAGCGCTGTAAAGTTCACAGTCATCACGTCTCATGCCGATGAAATAACGACGGAGATCTACGAAACGCTTAAGCATGGCGTTACGAGAATAAACGCTACGGGTTCCTATCATCATGAAGAAAAGGCGGTGCTGATGTGCGTTGTAAACAAGCATCAGCTGGTGGATTTTCAAAAGCTGCTTGGGAAATACGACGATACTTTTGCCTTCTCCGAAACGGTAGATCAGACCTACGGTAATTTTAAGAGGATCAAGTAAGAAAAATCAATAAAGCTCTTGACAAAATTTGCGCTGTGTGGTATAATGAATCAAATTTTTCAGTTAAGAGGTAGTTAAGATGCTTCAGGGTAAATTTATTACCGTGGATACTCACCGAGAGTCCGTGAAATATACCATGCCTTGGTATAATAACGGGCTTGGACCTCTGTACCCATTTTTAGGATAATATTATATTATTTCGAAAACGGATAAGCGGTGTAAGCCATGATTCTAAGGCTTATATCGCTTAATTTTATTTTAGGAGGATATTGAAATGCTATTTGATGAAAAAACGATCACATTAAAAAACGGACAGCACGCCATTTTTAGAAGTCCCGCGGTTGCTGATGCGGCGATGATGCTTGATTATATCAAGACTGCCAGCGGTGAAACCGATTTTTTGACACGATATCCTGAGGAATGGGATGGTACGGACATCAAAAAAGAGGAAGCGTGGATAAATGATATGCGCGAATCTCAGAATGCGCTTGGTATAACCTGCTATGTCGGCGGTCATGTGGCGGGAAACTGTGAAATACGTTTTCACAGCGGAATCAAGACACGTCACCGTGCAACCATCGGTATTGCAATACTTCGCGAATATTGGAATCTCGGCATCGGCTCTGCGATGTTTGAGGAAATGATCGCGGCTGCAAAGGCACACGGTACAGAGATCATGGAACTGGAATTTTTGGAGGGCAATGACCGTGCGCGGCATCTCTATGAAAAAGTCGGCTTCCGTGTTGTATCCGAGAAGCCGAACGCCTTCAAGCTGAAGGATGGGACTATGTGCAAGGAATATTATATGCAGAAATATTTGGAGTGAAAAATGAAGCTTATACTATCATCCTGTGACTTCGGTAATCCCGAGTCCGCGAAATTTATTTGTGACCACTTGTGCAAATCTATAGAGCAAAGCCGTGTTTTGTTTTTTCCCAATGAAAAAGCGACTGAGGATAAGATAAAAAACGGCAAATATGAAAACCGTCTGTCTGCGTTCGGTTTTAGAAAAAAGAATATATATGTGTTCAACTACTGCAATCCCGAACCGTTTTATAAGCTTGATATTGATATCATCTACATCAGCGGCGGTAATACATTCGGTACTTTGAAGCGTATACGCGATACGGGCTTTGATAAGGCCATCATTGATTATGTAGGAAACGGTGTCACCTATGTAGGCGGCAGTGCGGGTGCGCATATTGCCTCTGCCGATATTTCGCATGTGGCAAAATATGACATAGATACATACGGATTGACCGATTTTTCCGGGTTGGGGCTATATAACGGTATTATGATATGTCACTACAACGATGCCCGTGAATCTGATCTTGCGCAGCTTAAATCTGAGGGGAAATATCCCGTTATAGCGCTGCGCGATAACGAGTCTATTGTTATTAGGGATGAGTAATTGACATAGAGCCGAATAGAAACAGAAAAGGCGAACAACCGACCTATCATTACGATATCGGAAGTGTTCGCCTTATTCTTGTTTGGTGACCCGTACGGGAATCGAACCCATGTTTCCGCCTTGAGAGGGCGGCGTCTTAGCCGCTTGACCAACAGGCCGTTCATCAGAACATGAATATTATATCACATCACGAGCTGTTTGTCAATAGCTTTTTGAAAAAAACTTAAAATATATTTATTGGTGCTGAGGAAGATATTTCGTTTGCGTGAATTATTGGTTATCGCGTTTATTGTTTATTATCCTTTCGCCGTCAAACAGTATGACGCCGATGCCGCAGCCCACTTTATTCCCTGCATCCAACCACTTTATATATTCTCTCTGAAGCGAGGTTTCTCGCGGAAGCACGGAAGTGTCACCGTCATACGCCTTATAAAACACCCGCCATGCGTCGGGGAACGGCGTATCATTATCCTCGGAGCGGAAGATGTCGAAATCATCCATAAAATCATATAGATTGGTTCCATTGGCAAATATATTGCGATTCGCGCCGTAAAGCAACCATGTTTCGCATATTATCGGAAGTATACCACCCTCGGGCTTAAAAAACGCATGAGCGCGCTGGTAGGAGTCCATTCTCAACTCGCGCGGCATGGGGACCGGAGGACGGGATGTGCATGCGGTAGATGCTGTCGCCCTTGTTTAAGGTAAAATCGCCGAACTTATACGGCTCGTCCCATTTCCATTCCGCGGGATTATACTGAAATCTGCCCAGTGCGAAGCGCATAAGACGAAAATGCCAGAGATACCATGGCCAGGTATGAGTTCCGATCACTCCGTGGAGCTTTCTGCATTCGTTCAGCTTGCATTTGAGATCGCACATCAGGTCATACGCAAGGCTGACATCATATCCGGCTTTCTCGTATAACCTCGGAAGCTCCAAGCCGCATTCCAATATAAACAGCAGCTTAAGGCTGAACGCATGGACTCCCATCCCCTCGGCAAGGTATGTTAATATCTCTCCCGATTTTGAGCAGACTGCACTGTCGGTCGTGCCGATTTTTTGTCCTTTACTTTTCCTATGAAGCGTTCTCTGAGAAAATCCATTCTGAGCCTTGTCGCTTCGGGTATACGAGCGCTCAGGTCGGTAAAAAACTTCTGCTCCTCTTCGGTAAAACCGATCCTCTCCATCAAAGCCTTCAACGGAACATACATCCAAACGTGTCTTTTTAGCTTAAATTATAGCACATCGTCCATAGGATGTCAATACCTGAGTTAGCTGAGCTTCCGCAACAAAAAAGCTTCGCTGCAGTTTACGATACCCTAACGAAGGTGCAATATTTTTGCATCTGCCAAAAGAGGACTGCCGTATAATAGAAGGATGGTGAAAAGCGCCGTCTGCATGAGTTGTCATAATAAAGACAATATTACAAAAAAACGGGAAAATAACAGCTTGACAAGCAATAATCCTCTGTATGCGTAGTATTAATGTTTTGCAGCTGTTCAGGTGTTTGTACGCAGAAACTTAAAATAACTGTTAGAAGCAAAAGAACGGAGAGAATAATAAATGCGTTATCTTTATTCTCCTTTCAGTGAGAAATACATGCTGTATCTTTCGTACATATCTTTTATTTTATCCTTAAATGGCTCAAGCTTCAGATCATCAAGCATTTGCACCAGCAGCTTTTGGCACAGCTGTTCGAACGGTGCATGGTTAGGTAAAATTGCGGCATGCAGAAGCTTTGACTTGTTTTCCTTCTCCGTTTCGCTCATGTGCCGTTCCAAAACCTCAATAATACGGTCAACATATTCCGCCGTTTTATCCATATCACCTAATTGAGCGTGTATTTTTGCAATTTCATAATAATTGGCAACAAGCGGCGAATCGTAATGTCCGGCAAATTTGCCGTCTAATACCGTTTCATACAGTATTGCGGCTTTCTGATAATAAAAGAGCTTTTCACTTGGTGTCATATCGGACATAACAAGCTGACGCGCAGAACACTCTGCAAGGTCAATGAGGTAAATGAGATTTTTTAGTAGTTGTTCCCGATACTCTTCGCCTTTCATCATAAATTTTGCATATACTTCACGGCTATGGCGCAGCATCGGTAACTTGTTATAGTAGTACTTTCCTCTTGATTTTGTCTTGGGATCATCTGATTGCAGACAAATCTGGAGCATAATCCGGTAAACTTCATTTCGGATATTATCGTTTGTGCAGCATTGTTCAGCGTGGTCCGCAAGAGAAATCATTTTTTCGATATGTTCTTTGTCAAACATTTCTTTGCGAAGAACATGGAGCATGATGTCGAGATAATTACCATAATTATCGGAATTCAATTCTATTTCCTGTATCCATGCCTTATAAACGCCTTCCCAGTCCTTTTTGGCATGCAGCTCGTGAATTTTTGCCTCAAATTCCCGGCGGTGTTCGACACTCCAAGTCAGATCAACATCAAACATAGAATCAAGCGAACATCTATAAAGTACAGCGATTTTGGGTAACAGAGATATGTCAGGCGACAGTAATCCACGCTCCCATTTTGACACGGTCTGCGAGGAAACTCCAAGATACTCTGCAACGGCTTCTTGCGTCATACCTCGTGCCGTTCGCAATTCTTTTAATTTGCTTTTAAGCTCCATAATTAACTTACACCTTATTCTTCATCCAATAATTGTACTTTTTCTTACGATAGATCAAGAGAAAAATGATGTACAAAACACAGTCGAGCACGGCACTTACAGCATATCCGACAAACGGAATATCAATCGCTGAATCGAACAAACACATCGGAGCGTAGATGAGTGTAGGGAACGAAATTGTTTTCTTTCCAAAGATTATAACATCAAATGTATTGAATGCAAAGCAAATCAAAACGATCATGGCAATGCAAACAAGCATTTTTGATTCACGCTTTATTATCATCTTGAAATCATCAACAAATGAAACGTATTCGCTGTCTTTGTAATCTGATACAACCTCATCTTCACCGACAGAATTTTTGATTTTAGACGTATATAGAAGAAAGAAACTAAAGGCAGCAGTGGTCATTAATGCAATCAAAAATAGCTTTAATGTGGGATTCTCAACTCCACCTAAAATAGCTCCCCAAATAGCATACAGTGCAATATAGGCGACAAGTGTTATCAGTGAGGCAAGTGTAATATTCCATACTGTTTGTTTCATAACGCCCTCCATAGAAATCATCGATTTCATTATATCACATTTTTCATTGACTGTAAATAGACAATATGGCACATGGTTATGTCTCTTTTGGATTGGTTTTCATGTGCGCTGCTGCGTGAAACAAAAAGACACCCCCCGCTGTTCTCAAACGAGATTGGCGGGGGATGTCCGTTCTTGTCGGATTTTGCTTAAGTTAATAACATTGCCAAAAGCCTTTGAGGCTTTTTGCGTTTAGTTAAACAGGTTGTCGGTGCTGCCTGCATTGACCGAGTGCTTGACTCTGTCGTCAACCTCGGCGCGCTTTGCGTCGTTGAAGCTGTCGAGAGTGCCTACAAGATAACCTGTTATACGGCGGATACGCTCGAATTTACCCTTGCCGTCATCCTCGGTGCGGTGGCAGCAGGGGCACTCATTGCCAATGATGCCGGTATATCCGCAGACAGGGTCGCGGTCTACGGGATGGTTGATGGAGCCGTAGCCCACGCCCGATTCCTTCATGCAGCGGATGACCGCCTCGAATGCGTCAAGATTTTCCATCGGGTCGCCGTCAAGCTCGACATAGGTGATGTGGCCACCGTTGGTGAGCTCATGATAAGGAGCCTCCAATTTGATCTTATCCGCAGCCGAGATGGGGTAGTATACCGGCACATGGAAAGAGTTTGTATAATACTCGCGGTCGGTGATGCCGTCAAGCTTTCCGTATTTGCGCTTATCTATGCGTATGAATCTGCCCGAAAGTCCCTCTGCGGGAGTACCGATAAGCGAGAAGTTGAGACCGTATTTCTTGCTTGCCTCGTCGGTGCGCTTTCGGATAAAGCCCACTATCTCGAGACCCAGGTTCTGCGCATCTGCGGATTCGCCGTGATGCTTGCCGATGAGCGCCTTTAAGCACTCGGCAAGTCCGATAAAGCCCACGGTAAGCGTGCCGTGCTTTAAGACCTCGCCGACCTTGTCGTCAACCGAGAGCTTGTCTGAATCAATCCAGATCCCCTGTCCCATAAGGAACGGATAGTTGCGCACGGTTTTTTCTGCCTGTATTTTAAATCGGTCAAGGAGCTGGTCGATAACGATAGCTACCTTCCGGTCAAGCTCCTCAAAGAACCAATCGACGTTGCCCTTGGCGTTGATTGCAATGCGTGGCAGATTGATGGAGGTGAAGCTGAGGTTACCTCTGCCGTTGACTATCTCACGGGTGGGATCGTAGTTGTTAGCCACAACTCTTGTACGGCAGCCCATGTATGCGACCTCTGTCTCGGGCTTACCTGGCTGATAGTAGCGCAGATTGTAGGGCGCGTCGATGAACGAGAAGTTCGGGAACAGACGCTTTGCGGAAACCTTGCAGGCGAGCTTGAAGAGGTCGTAGTTGGGATCCTCGGGGTTATAGTTTATACCTTCCTTGACCTTGAAGATCTGGATCGGGAAGATGGGCGTTTCACCGTTTCCGAGACCTGCTTCGGTGGCAAGGAGGATGGACTTCATAACAAGACGTCCTTCGGCGGAGGTATCGAGACCGTAGTTCAGCGAGCTGAACGGGATCTGTGCTCCTGCGCGGGAGTGCATGGTGTTGAGGTTATGTATAAGTGCTTCCATCGCCTGATAGGTAGCGCGCTCTGTCTCGGCGAGTGTATATTTGCGAGTGAAATCGATCATACGTCCAGCTTTGTCCGAGCCGTAGGCGTCGGCGAGAGCGGTGGTGATCTCCGAAATAAACAGCGGGTCGTTGTTGAGTGTAGGCTCGTTTACAAGTGCGGTGAGGATTTTGTCTGCCGCAGCTTCGGAATCGGACACATTTGCGATAAGCTCGATCGCCTTGGTGAGATTTCTCTTATAGAGCTTACGGTAAGTCTTTTTTACGCCGGGCGCCATACCGTATTCGAAGTTTGGGATGGACTGACCGCCGTGCTGGTCGTTCTGATTCGACTGGATCGCAATGCAGGCAAGCGCTGCGTAGCTTGCGATGTCGTTAGGAGAACGGAGGAAGCCATGACCTGTTGAGAAGCCCTTTTCAAAGAGCTTGATGATATCTATCTGACAGCAGGTGGTAGTGAGCGTTAAGAAATCCATATCATGGATATGTATCTCACCCTCGTTATGCGCCTTGGCATGGACCGGATCGAGGATGTACATCTCATAGAACTGTTTTGCACCCTCGGAGCCGTATTTGAGCATGGTGCCCATGGCTGTGTCGCCGTTGATGTTAGCATTTTCTCGCTTGATATCCGAATCCTTGGCAGCCTTGAAGGTGAGATCCTCATAGGTTTTCATCAGCTTGGTATTCATCTCACGCACGCGGGTACGCTGTGCACGATAGAGAATGTATTCCTTTGCAGTGCGTGCATGCCCGCTGTTTACGAGTACTTTTTCTACAGTATCCTGAATTTGTTCGACCGTGGGAATACCTCGCTCGCCGCATGCTGCTTCCAACGCATCCGCTACCTTGCAGGCAAGATCCATGGCAGTGGAATAATCGTGACCGCCCACAGCCTGAGCCGCCTTGTAGATCGCCTGAGCTATCTTTTCGATATTGAACGGTGCTTCGCGCCCGTCACGCTTGACTATTTTAGTGATCATAGCGCATCTCCTTTACTGAAATTATGTATGTTAACTGCCTGTGTTTATCACACGGGCGTATAGCTGCATTAGGTTCGACACCACAAAATATAGTAGTTTTATGATCGCAATGCTACTACATATAGTGTTATCGACCGCGCAGTATCTATTATATAGTATATACGCGGAAAAGTCAATTGGTAATTTCACCGATAATTCGAGATGTTTTTTGTTAAATGTAATGAGGCGACGAAATTTTAGACTATCGCGTTATATAACTATGGGCATAATGCAAAAAAGCCATCGCCGACAAGTCGGTTGTGATGGCTTTTTATGGAAGCGCCATGCGATGCCATTACGGCTCCGCATATGCTTTGGATATGTAAAACGGCTCGCCGAAGGCACCGCTGTATTTCTGTACGGGGTACAGGTCGCCGATGTCGTATGCGTCATAGTGAGATTTAGGTATTTTTACATTTATTTCTTTGCCGTCCGCAATAAATGTAAAATCATATGTAGTAGGTGATCTGCTTGTCCCGCGGTCTTTGTCCTTTTCTGTTACTGCAAGCATATATTCAGATGGCTCTGCGGTATCCAGTGCATAGTTGAGATTGGCAGCATAAAAATAAAAGAATATTGCCAATATCAAAGTAGCAGAGATAAATGCTCCCATATGCTCGGATGCACGTTTGTTGGGTTTGTATTGGACAAAAACAGCACACACTCCGGACAGTATTCCGAATAGCGCCGCATACGGCAGACAGTGAAGGAAGGCATTATTTACAAAAGTGAAGTGCCTGCAGTTTCCGGCAAACTCAATAAATATTAAGAAAAATACTATTAGCCACCATTCCACCGGTTTTAAGGGTTCCTTTTCTGTATTTTTCGTTTTGAATACGCAGTACACCATAGCTGCGGCACATATGAGCGGCAATGCCGAATAGATCAAAATTGTTTGTCTGTCGGAAAAAATAAGCGGTGACAGGAAAAACGACACTGCTATTACATTGGAGGTGATTTTTGACCAAAGAGGCATTTTTTTGCTCTCAAACCATGTTGTTTTCCGAGGCTCATACCAAATTAAAAATAGCGCCAATAAACAGATGAGAAGTGTTGCGATATAATGCACGTTTGTTTTGTTTAATACTGTGCCAATGAAAAAAAGAATGGACAATACCGCGCTTTTAGTGGTGATTTGATTGGTTTTATTCATGATTGGGTACTCCGTTTTGTGAGACACTGCCCCGCATAGTCTCTGCTTCTCAGCTCTGCCGCCGCCGCGGTGATCTCGCAGTCGTCCTTGAAATTGTGCCTGTATACCTCGATCATATATTTGCCGACATATCCATGGGCTTCGAGGCGAGATATCACGCTGTCCACGTCGAGACTGCCTGCGTACGGCAGACGGCATTCGCCATCCATCCAGTCATTGATGTGTACATGCACGATATCGCTTCCCATTACATCGAGCATTCTATCGGGATCATATCCGCCGCGCACTGTCTGCTTTAAGTCAAACACGAATTTGATACCGCCCGTACCGAATCGCTCATGAACCTCCCGCATAAATTCCGGATCACCTGCTCTTGCAGTGGATACATTTTCATGCGCAAGCGTTACCCCTTCGCTTTTTGCGGCTTCCATGAGCATTTCTAAGACTTCGCAGTAATTATCCATTCCGAAAAACGGTGCTTTGGTCGCGTCTCCGTGGAATACAAAGTAATCTGCGCCGAGATATGCCGCTGCCTGAAAATATTTGCGGTAAAAATAATCCACGGAGTCGCGGGCACGCTTTTTATAGGCGGAGAAGAAATACATATATTCAAAGCCCGAGGTGAACGGATGTATTGAGGTGACTGTTACACCGTTCTCGCGGCAGACCTCGGCTATCTTTTTCAGATATGGCTCTTCAAGCTCAGAAAAACTGTTCATGAAGATCTCAATGTTTTTGAATCCGAGCCCGATGCATCTTTTTATGGAGTCGAGCGTTTCCTCGGGATAGAAACAAGCGCTTGAAACTCCTATCCTTGCGTTTTCCGTAGTGATCCTCCTTAAAATTTATTTATGACAAGCTTATCAAGCGAGCCCTCACCGCGCATGATGAGCATATCTCCCGTGATTTCGCACGGGAATGCGCCGAATGCTTTGGCATAACCGTCCTCAATGCCTGTGAAGAGTTCTATACCGTAATTGTCGGCGATCAGTCGTACTCTTGCTTTGTCGTTTGTAGGGCAAAGCGGCATTGTGCATTCACTGTTTACTGTCACGACTCCGCTCATGGGATCGAGCTTTATTTCATTACCACAGAGCATAATGATAACGGCTTCCTCAAGCCGTGACAGCTCAAGTGTGATATCGAATGACCGTCCGACCTCCATGGATATCCCGTGGGATGGGAGGTTTTCGATGGTTTCCGAAAATATATATGCTCTTTCAAGCTCGCGTGCGGGCGCAATGCGCAGCTCGTTGCCAAACAACCGCAGCTCGCATGGAACCGACAGCTCACAGTTGAAATATTTCGATGGGACGGCGGTAAAGCGATTCCACGAATAGCGGATACGGCGAGCTGTGCCGCTGTAGCTTTGAGCGGCGTATACCGAGCCGAAGCCGAGCGTACGCGGCTCGGTCATGTTGACAAAGCCTGCCGAGGGATCGAAGTCGCAGACCGTGTAGCGATCATGGGCGCCGCAGATGACCCATTTGCGCTCGCCCTTGCCGTTGTCCATTTTATAGATATCGGGACATTCATCGTCACCGGGAAGCTCGAAGGTCTGAAGCTGCTGCCAGCTTATAAGATCGTTTGACGTAAGCAGCGCGTATTCGGCGCCGTCGAGGTAGAGAGCCATTAAATAAACATCGTTTTCCTCGTCGTATACCACCTTGGGGTCGCGGTTCTGCGCCTTGATATGCGGCACGATGGGATTTTTTGCGTATTTTTGGAACGTATGACCGCCGTCGAGGCTGTAGGCGAGGCACTGGGTGAACTTCGCCTCGCGGTTTATCTCACGGTGTCCGCCCGCTGCGGTGTAAAATAGCAGTATCGCTTTATGCTCGGGAGTGTTCAGTCCCAAAAGATTCTCTTCATCAACCATAGCCGAGCCCGAGAACATGTCTCCCAGCTCATCGGGGAAAAGCGCTTCGTTAAGATGTTCAAAATGAACAAGATCTCGGCTGAGTGCATGTCCCCAGTGCATATTGCCCCATTTGGTTCCTGCGGGATTGTGTTGGTAGAACAGGTGATATACACCTCTGTAGTAAACAAGCCCGTTTGGGTCGTTTATCCAGCCGTAGGGCGCGGTGAAATGTACCTTCGGGCGGAAGGCTTCGGCTGGGGCGTCGGGAATATTGGCGCAAAACTCAAAGGCATGCCCCGAATCATGGGTAACGGTTATGTCACGCCCCATGAATGGTGCGAGGTCATAATACATCACCGAATGTGCGGATTTATCAAAGCAGGTATCAAGGTCGATGAGCAGTTGTTCGTCGCCAAAAATACGTATCTTGGATGAAGCGGAGGTGTTGTTTACGGGGATCTTTAAATAACGAGTATTGCTTGTGATGTGCATGATGCTGCCTCCATGAACGAATATAGGATTTGGTACCAAAAAGCGATGGATGACTTTCCTGCGCTGATGTGGTATAATTATTGTATAAAAGCAGAGGAGAAAAAGATGAAAACAAATAGATCGTTGAAAAAAACTTGCCTAACGAGAGCGGCAATGATGATTTTGCACTGTGGACTGCCGCTCATTGCCGCGGCGCTCATATACATAGCGTTTACCACGGCTTCTCTTGAGCCGTATGATGCGGCGCGGCTGTATCCGCTGCTGTATTTGCAGATGGAGCATGCTTTAATGTCGCTGCTGCTTGTTGTGGGCGGAGCACTGCTGTGCGATATGTCAATAAAACGCGGTCAGTCCTGATATTCCGAGAGTATCTGCGGAAGTCTCATTTTGATCTCATCGGTACGCAATTTATCCGCTGCGTATTGCTTCCTGAGCAGCTCTGCCGGAATATAATCGTCATATTTTTCAAAAACCGGCATTTCGTTTATATTGACGAGCTTTGACTTGTCGATGCCCTCACGCTCGATTATGTCACAGAGTCCTTTGATGAAGCCGTAATCGCTCGACCCTTCCATCTTGAACATCATGTAATAACAGCCCTCGAATTCGAGATTTGTGATCTTGAAGCGTGCGGCGTTCTGCATAATGAATTTGCGCAGTGTTCTGAACGAGCGTGTGCCGAGCCAGGGGAACAGACACCATGTATAGCCGCCGAGGGGCACCAAGGAATGGCTGAGCATTCCCGTATTGCGCGCGAGATTACGCACGATCTCAAGGCGGTGACGGGCGTTGGGTTTGAGGTAGGGATAAACCGTATCCTCATACAGTATGCGGCGCATGCGCTCTAAAATTTTTGTGTGTATCTCGCCGTAGTCGCCGGGCCAGGAGACCTCCATCTTACCCTTGACCGCTTTCACATAGATAAGCTTGCGTGGAATGTCGAGTTCTTCCACCTCCCACACACGCCCTGCGAGAGCAAAGCGGTCGCCGACGGGGGGCGGCGTGGTGATGGTGCCGATCTCGTCGGACTCACAGCGCACGGTGTAGTCCTCGCTGTCCTTGAAAACTGCGTAGAACTTGAAGCTGTTTATGAGCCGCTCGCCTTTCAGACCGACGATCAGCCCTTTTTCCTCGGTCAGCTCCAAAAAGTCGTTCTGCAGCATGCCGAGCAGCAGTGTACGGTAGTCCTCTTTGTCAATATGCTTAAATGCGGGAAGTGACAGTATGCGTTCCGCCAGACGCTTGGGTGTCAGCTCTCCGGAGGAAGCAAGGGTGCTTAAAGTCTGCTGGAATGCGAGACTGAAGGGGAGCTTTTTGGTAAAGGGCGGCTCGATAAATTTTTCCTCGATATACAATTGTACGATGGCGATAGCACGGAGAAAGCCCCATGGGATAAGCTGGGGGAGCGGTGTGTTGGGGAGCGGATTTTCCTCGCGGAACACCATCATCATTTCGGGAGGCGTATCGCGTCTGCCCGAGCGCCCGAGACGCTGTAGGAAGCTTGACACGGAGTTCGGCGCGTCGTTCTGTATGATGCGCTCGAGGCGACCGATATCAATACCCAGCTCCATGGTTACAGTGGCACAGGTGACACATTTCATCTCGTCGTTTTTCATCTTGGACTCGGCTTCCTCGCGAATGGATGCCGAGAGATTGCCGTGGTGAATGAGAAAATTGTCCGGCTCATGGCGGTTGTCGGCGATCTGTCGCATGGTGGCGGTCACATACTCGGTCTCCTCTCGGGAGTTTGAGAATATGATCGCCTTTTTATTTTTTACACAGTCGTAGATGTATTCGTAGCCGGGGTCGATCTCCACCTTGCCGTGAGATGGTTCATCACAGGGCTTTTCGTCCTGCGGCAAGTCATCCGAGGATTCGTCGTCCTCTTTTTTTATTTTCTCGCCGTGGAAGTCGTGGCTTTGGTCAAGATCCTCGCCTTGGATGTAGAAGTGCTCCATTCCCAGGCGCCATTTGGTTTTGCCCTCGTTGATCTCGGGCACTATCGTCTCAACGTCCGTACCGCCGCCGAGCCATGCTGCCGCGAGAGATGCGTCGCCGATTGTGGCGGAAAGTCCGATGCGGCGGGGCGTGTGACCGATAAGTCGTGCGAGCCGCACGAGCTGACAGATGATCTGATTGCCGCGGTCGGTTCCTGTCAGCGTGTGTATTTCGTCGATGACCACATAGCGCAGGTCACCAAACAGGCGCACAAGGTCGTTTGAGCGGTTCATCAGCATACTTTCAAGGGACTCGGGGGTTATCTGCAATATGCCGCGCGGATCTTTTAGGAGCTTGGCTTTATGAGACTGTGCTACGTCTCCGTGCCAGTGGAACACGGGAATGCCCGTCAGATCAAGCAGCTCGTCAAGTCTTAAAAACTGGTCGTTGATTAGACTTTTTAACGGTGCGATGTATAGTGCCCCCACGCTCTGCGGCATATCCTCGTACATCTGCGAGATGATGGGGAAAAATGCCGCCTCCGTCTTACCGGATGCGGTAGAGGAAGTGATAAGCAGGTTCTTGTTTGTGTCGAATATCACCCGCGCCGCCGCAAGCTGCACCGCGCGCAGATCCTGCCAGCCGCTTCGGTAGATGAAATCCTGTATAAATGGGGAAAAGCGATAGAAGATTTCGTTGTCGGACATG
This sequence comes from Clostridia bacterium, assembly GCA_017482055.1. GTDB lineage: Bacteria > Bacillota > Clostridia > Oscillospirales > CAG-272 > Flemingiibacterium. Next base: position 16,383 of record JAFUOH010000008.1, on the reverse strand, counting down.
GCGCGGCTCCTCCTGTAATTTATAAATTTCGTTTAATGCACTGATATACTATTCCATCCTGCCGAAGTTCAACAGAATTTTTGCTCTTTTCACTGTTATGTAGCCTGTCCAGTTCTTTGTGACTTGCTTTGAAATATCGCCTTGGCAGTAGGAATCTTACCTGAACGTTGACTCTTGGTCAATTTTTTTCATGGCTACAGCACCCCTTCTCACACTTGATTACACTTATTCACATATTTATCACTATATGCTGTAAGGACCTTGCACGGATAAACCTCACATTCGGTGCATGAGTCAATTCCGCGTTCTCGGCAGCACTTTGCCCATGGACATTCCTTGCACAGAAAGAAAACATCATCAGAACGCCCGCCAAGGCAGTGAATATCTTCGATCGAAACATCGATCGAAAACTCATCCTTGTAGAACTCTCTCGCCTGTTGACGCAGAGCAGCATCATTCTTAATCGTGGCGAGATATGTAATACAGCGTGCGCAGTCATGCCCGCAATAGCAAATGGGATTTTCCATCACACCGCAGCTTCATAAGGCTTCGACACATCCACCCATTTGACATATCCCGACAGTTCTTCAAGCTCGGGGATGCTAAGCCCGATGACGGTGTCGATGGCGCCGCACGCCGCAAAGACGAGCTCGAAACGCTTCAGCGATTCGTCAAGGTATACGGTGACGCCTTCCTTGATCCCAAAGGGGCAAACGCCTCCCACAGCGTGACCGATCAGTTCCACCGCCTCGTCGGGCGTGAGCATTTTCGCTTTAGCGCCGAAGCAGTGACGGTATTTGGCGTTGTCGGTCTTGACGTCGCCCGCCATTACGATAAGTATGGGCGCACCGTTAAGCATAAAAGAGAGCGTTTTTGCGATCTCGCCCTCGGTGACGCCAAGCGCATTTGCGGCGAGGGCTACGGTAGCGGTGGATTCGGTGAGTATGCGTACACGCTCACCGTAGCCGCGTGCGTTCATATATTCTACTGCTGTATTCATGGCTTTTTATCTCCTTAATTCATAATTCAATATCCTCGGCTGTGAAATCGGTCTTTATCTGCGGTCTGCCGCCCTCGTCTACAATGATGGCATTTTCCTCATCCTCACCGTGAGAGAGCTTCACAACTCCGCTGCCGACCACATCGGTAAAATTGGTGTCGGGATTTTGTAAGAGGATATTAAGAACTGTGATATAGTCGCGGATGATCTCGCGGGGGGTTATCATGGTGTCGGCACCGGCACGGTCAAGGCAGGTTTTTAAAAATGTCAGCATATCTTCATTTGTGACGCGCGGCTCCCAGCTATAGTTCTGTGCGTGCAGACCTGTGATGCGTGCGATCAGAGCATACAGTTCGTCGTCGGACAGGCGTCGGAGCCTTATGACGGGACCGATGAGATTTTTGAAGCCATCCTTTTGAAACTGTCCGTCGGACAGGCGGCTGCGGAGCGCTTCATAGGAGAACAGACCGCGGCGTGTGTCCTCCAAAAACTGCGGTGTGCCGCCGAAGATCAATGCAAGTCCTTCGGCTTTCCCCTGCAGGGTGTCGTTGAACATGGAGAGCAGCTTTTCGTAGTTGTTTTCTCGGGAGATGCGGTTGGCGATCTTGTAGAGATTCACGCATTCGTCGATGAACACTACAAATCCGCGATATCCGATCTTTCTGAAAAATACCGCCAGCAGCTTGATATACTCATACCAGTTGTCATCGTCGATGATACCGCCGAGGGATACGCCTATGGCGTTCCTCGCCTCGGTTTTGGTGGAATATTCACCGCGCAGCCAACGCATGCAGGCAGATTTTTTCTCCTCATCGCCGTCCATATAGGCTTTGTAATACTGTGTCAGCACTGTTGCAAAGTCAAATCCGCCTATCTGTGCTTCAAGCTCACGCGTCTGTGAATAGATGCATGAGGTAAGCTGCCGCATGAACGTGTCCGAGCCTATCTCATGACCATCTGCGGCTACCGTGGATTGCAGATCGGACAGCCACTTGGCGATTATCTGCGCAAGAGCACCGCCGTCGGGGGAGGATTTGGAGGCGAGGTTGCGTATCAGCTCGCGGTAGGTGGCGATACCCGTACCCTTAGCTCCGCAGATACGGCGCTCGGGGGATAGATCGGCGTCGGCTGTGATGAAGCCGCGCTCCAAAGAAAATCCGCGCACGAGCTGAATCAGAAAGCTCTTACCGCTGCCGTATTTACCGATGATAAAGCGCATGGTACCGCCGCCGTCGTTGACGGCTTCAAGGTCGGAGAGCAATGCTTCGATCTCCTCGCCCCGACCGATGGCAATGTAAGGTGCGCCCATACGCGGCACAACGCCCGCCGAGATTGACGAGAGCAGTCCCGAGAGTATTCTCTTTGGTATCTTTCGTGTCATTTCAGCCATTTTATAAGATCTCCTTCATAATCGGAAATAAACCGATATCCGCTGCCGTCCGATTCTATCACGCTGTCGCCGATGATATCGAACGCGGTCTCGTTTATTTTATCTGCCAGCGCGTCTGCGAGTACGCCGGCTTTTGCCGCCGCTTTTGAGACGGCTCTGTTGTCTCCGTTTGAAAGCTGTGTGAGCGCTTCGCGGGCGGTATCGTCAAGTGCGTCCACGAGTGCTGCAAACTCGTCGTCATCATCCGATACGGGGGCATTGATCGACGTATCGGATGTAAACGCGGGTTCGGGTGTGGTATCGGTTTCGGAAATGGGCTGCGATATAAGCTCCGGCACTTTTTCTTCGGTGGAGGATACTTCAAACGCCGAGGTGAGTATGTCGGTTGTATTCCAGGAGTTCTGCTCGATCTTCAGTGCGTTTTCAAGCGAAAGCGTGGTGGAGGTCGGCTCATAGAGCTTATCGTACTCATTTACCTCGGGAGTGAAGGCGGCAGACTTTGATGCACGGCTTTTTTTCGGTATCGGCATGTGTATATTGAAATACTCGTCGAGGCAGGACTTTAATTTGTCTGTCAGCGAATCCACCTTGAGTCGGGATTTTATACCAAGTGCCATGCGGATGCGGTTTTCACTGTATTTGATTATATCGGTCACTACGAATCGGAATTTCGGTGAACGGGTGTAGGATGCATATTCCACTGTGATCGTTCGCTTCATATTGTATACGCAAAGCGCTCCGTCATATGCACTGCGCTCAACTCGAAATTCCTTGGCAAAGCTGTCGTCTTTTTCGGACAGTACCTCGCGATAGGCTTTTTCGAATGCGCTTCTTATATGAGATGCGAACAGCTCAACGTTTTCGCTTGTCACATAGCGGCTCTTGCGCCAATCATAGGTTGAGGAATAGGCGAGTATGCTTGCGGCGACGTTTCCACTGCCGGAGCCGATGTAGAACTCCTTGAAATTTGCCGCCGCTACGATGTCGCCGATGATCGGTTCAAGACGCTTTGCGGGACAGGGAAGCTTGTTGATGAGACAATAGTCGCAGAGCCAGTCGCACATATAGCTGTCGATACGGCGGTGCTCGTCGCGGTAATTTAACCATATATCACAGAGCAAATCGAGACCCTTTTCGGGAGTGATAAGGTCGGGGCAGTTTATGATCTCATAGATATACAGCAGGATGTAGCAGAAATCAGTTCGCAGATATACCCCACGGCGCACGTTTTCGCGCCACCAGAGGTACCATTTGAGCTGTGCGTATTTTAGCTGTGAATACTGCGGCACATAGGAAAAGAACGAAACGTGCTCCGACGGCGCGGCGCCCCGTGACCACAGCCGCTTAACATCGGACTGAAAGTTTTCGTAAAAGTTGAATCGAGAGTCCCATTTTGACACCTCAACCCGGCGAATGAGACTGTTTTCCGGCTCGTAAATCAGATACGGGTCAAGCGGCTTTGAGCGGTACTCCTGAGCGCGGGTACGCATGGGCAGTTCGTTCAGCCGTCTCACCTGATCGTGCGGCGAGGTGCGCTCGGGGAGCGGTTTGTTAGGATCTCTGGGAGGAATGGCGGCACCGCCGTCGGGGGCTGATTCATCCGAGCCGACGGAAAACTCCACGGTATCGGTATTCACGCTGCGTGCGGCAGGTGTTACGGGACGTTTCTTTGGCAAAAGAGAATTTAGATCCCAGAAGTTATCTATATCACTTAGATTTTTCGGCTTATCGCTCACATTTTCGCCTCCTCCGACCGCATTTTGGTTATTATATTATTTTAACATATAATTGCCATAATGTCAATCGTATTATCGGGAACTTGGGGATATTTTTTGAAAAAATTACCGATGAAAAAGTGAAAATATTTTTCAAAAACCTATTGACAAACTCGTTTTGTTGTGATATAATAATGTCTGTTGAATAAATCACATTGGGGATTTGTGTAACGGTAGCACGACAGACTCTGACTCTGTTTGTGGGGGTTCGAACCCCTCATCCCCAGCCAACATGTGCGACCAAAAAAGATATCGCACCGAAAACCCGAGATTTTCTCGGGTTTTCTTCGTTTTTCGCCGCTTTTCAAGCACTTGCAAAGCGAGTGCTGCTTTTCTCAAAAATCGCAAAATAATCAAAATAAAAAGATATCATTTGGGAAAAACAGGTGATTGGAGGGATTTGAACTACCGACCTCCCCTTTTTCAGCGCTTTTTATACTTAAATGCCATCTCAAATTGTAAAAGAATTGTGTCTGACAAAAATAATATAATAAGTATTTCTCGGGGCGAGTTTTATAGATTTTTTTCTGTAAAACTCGCCCTTTTATATTTTCCGCATATGAAAGGGGGATCCGCAATCGCATTCTACCAAAAAAGAAGATGCGCGAGCTGCTGTTTTACAAATCAAATGTGGAGCAAATTCTCGGAAAGAAGCCTGCGAAGGACGAGAAAAGATATGTGCTGTTGCATTAGACGTATATTTAACATAGAAATTTATCAAAATTCGCAGGGCGAACACAGTTTACTCTACGAGCATGCCTACGAATATTTATGTCAATTATACGCTAAATGCAGGACAGCACATTTTTTATGTTAATCCATAAGCCCGGACAGCATCTCTACTTGTTCATAGTCAAGATTACCCTCGCCGTCAATGAATATATCAATAGTAACCACACCGCCTACGCTGTTCACATAGGAAATATAGCGTTTAAGCTGTTCTCGGGAGATACGCGCACCGCGCTGACGCCAGCCGCCCCATTCCTTTCCGTTGACCGATAAGCCCAGCGGAATGAGCAGATGTGTCTGCGCACCGTCCACAAAGCGTGACGGCGGTACGTGAGAGAAATAATTCTGCTCACCCGAGGTGTATTCTTCTTTATTGAACCAACGGTAAAACTCACGCTGAACGCCATTGTTAAAGGTGGTAAGCGCGTTGGGATTGCCCTTCTTGATAGCGTTATAGTAGGGTTCAAGCAGCTCTTGGGTATAACCGAGACCTGTTCCTCTGCCGACCTCTCCGTAGCAGCCGTCAACCCACCAAGCCTTTATATTCTCACCGTAGCGTACTGCGTATTCTTCAAGAACCGCTGCCCAGTTTGTGACAAACTCCATGCTCACCTGTCCGCGCTGCTGTCCAAGTCCCATTTTAGGACCGCATTTTGCATCCTTATACGGACCGTCACCCGTGAAGTAAAGACAAAGGTCAATGTCGTATTTCTTCAAAGCGGGAATGATATCGGCGATAAGGTCGCGCTTCGAACAAGCTTCACCCGGCTTTGTTCCGCAGATTCGGTCAAAGGCGGCATTGGGAGCTATCATAAAACGGTTGCCTTGCATTACTGTTATGAAATAGTAGCCCGCGCCTATTTTATGGAGGGCATACGCTACCTTCTCGGGGTCGTAAGCATCCACCTGGCGGTTCCATTTTGTGTTTTCCTCCTCATAAGGAAGTGTTTCGGGAATATCCGAGCCGGGCTCTGCAAAGAGAAAATGATTGAAAATACCGAATTTTCTGTCGGCAAATCTGTCAATGTAAGTGTCTATCATGTGAATTTCCTTTCTTGCGAGAGTATTATTATTTTAATTAGATCGATAAGTGGCCGTCGTCCCATTTGCTTCGTTGACATGGCTTATGTATCCCTTTTGATACTCACGTAACTTTATCTTGTTTTAGCTTGCTTATGCGGCATCTGCGCCGGTATTCGACAGGTGTCTCTCCAACAGCCGCTTTAAAGCATTTTGTGAAGTTATTAACAGTGCCGTATTGAAGCAGTTTGGCGATTTCGTTTGGTGACATATCAGAATCGGAAAGGCAGTACTTTGCATATTCGATCTTTGTTTCATATACAAGCGTTCTAAAGGATTTCCCGAACCGTTTTTTTATAATGCGTGAGGTGTGCTCTACGCTGTATCCCAAGGTTTCGGCTATGATTTCAAGCGTGAGTTCATTATTAAACTTGCTATATGGATTGCGAAGCATGATAAGGTCAATAATCGAAGCATCGGAAAACGTGGGGCGCTTATATATCAGAGTTGATTGATTTGTCTGCGGCATCAACGAGCTTATAAGCTCACACATCAATATTCTGAGCTGAGCCCCGATGTTTTCCGCAAGTAATAAGTTACATCTTCCGCTTTTACGCCACCTTTGATACATATCCTTGATCGTATCAAGCTTTGGTGGTACAGCTTCCGGAATCGCAAGAGGCTTCAGTGAAAAATCTGACAGAAACTTGTTTAGATTTGACTTTTTTGAATCTTCAATTTCAATGCGTATATGGGAGGATATTGTTGCACTTTGTTTGGTTGAGATCGTTGAGTGGGGGACACCGGGGGGAATAAGTATAAGATACCCTGACTCGATCTTCAGTTCGTGATCGGCAAAGTGTTCCGTCAGGATGCCTTCGTGAACAAAAAAGATTTCCCACATATCGTGATAATGCATGGTGGATGAAGTTATTCCGAGCTTCGTTTTAATGGAATATTCGTCGATCTTGGCAACAGCAGTCTGGCCAAGCAGGCGCATGTCGAATAAATCGTATATAAAAGCCATTGTTCACCTCAGAATCCATCTCGAATCAGTATGCTTCATTATAGCACACTCTAAGAAATATTTCAAGTGATTTTTACAGACATCATCGTCAAAATTGCAAAATATGACTATTATATCAAGTGATTCTTGTTTTGATCCGAAATATAAACTTTCCTTCCGTGGTGGTTGAATTTCGACTTGTCACCATTTTACGGCGTATGCTATAATTATTTTCAGAAAATAAAATAATTGCCGCTGTGATGCGGCAGAATGGAGATTCTTATGAAAAAACGTATTGTTGCAACCGCTTTGACAGTTTTATTGATGGCATCCATAACATCCTGTTCAAATGATGGGACGCTCGAAGATACGTCCGACGTAGGCAGCACAGCAGATACCGAAGTATCTGTATTACCTGCCGGTATCGAAAAGTGCAATTACGGAGGCAAAGAGATAAAATTCCTTGCTATTGATTGGGGACTTTACAAGAATTATTTCTTCGCCGAAGACAACAAAGGCGATACCATGAATCAGGAGATATACAAGCGCCGACTGCTTGTAGAGGATCACCTCGGTGTCAGTCTTACTCACGAATATGTGGTATCACAGCCGGAAATGACAACATTACTGCAGTCGGCGGTCATGTCGGGCGATGACGATTTTCAGGTTTTGCTCGGACACTGTATCAGAAATATCTCAACGCAGTTAACGTCAGATCTGCTGCTCGATCTTAATACGGTAGATGCTATCAACTTCGACGAAGAATGGTGGAATGGAAGTGCCATCGAGGCGCTTTCCACCAAAAATAAGCAATATTATGCTATCGGTGATTTCATGATACCCGACCCGAATGCAATTCTGTTTAATAAACAACTTATTGATGAGCATGAGCTTGAAGACCCATATGCACTTGTCCGCGGCGGGGAATGGACCATCGACAAGATGATGGAGATGGCTTCCCACGTTACTCTCGATAACGGCGACTCCGTGTGGGATACAAATGATACGTACGGCTTTTCAACTCCCGACAACTGGTTTTTGTCAAGCTTTATTTATTCCAGCGGCATGACGCTTACAGAAGTAAATGATGAGGGAGAGTTTGAGTTTGCCTTCGGAAGTGAGAAAGCGTACACTCTTATGGAAAAGCTTGAGAGCATACTGACAAGTCCCGATACTATAATTCATTCGTACACCAAGGAAATGCTTGACAAAGATGTTGTTGACATCTCTACGGGACGTTGTCTGTTCTATGTAACCTCTCTTAACCGTCTTAATTTACTGCGTGACTCAACTGTTGAATACGGTATTCTGCCATATCCTAAGCTTGATGCGGAGCAGGATGGCTACTACAACAACGATTGGTCCGGACTTATGTGTGTACCCGTAACTGTAAAGGACCCCGAAATGGTTGGTAAGGCGATAGAGCTTCTCAACTATTACAGCGCAGAGACTACGGTACCGGCATATTACGATCTTGTACTCGGCGAAAAACTCTCACGCGATGAGGATTCTAAGGAAATGCTTGAAATAATCTTCGACGGTGTAGTTTTCGATGCGGGAATGAATTATCTCGGCTTTGAAAGTAATATGAATATGCTGTTCTACACCCCCGAATTTATGGTCAACGGAAAATCATACGGCGGATTTTCATCATGGCTTGCAAAGTATGAGACAGGTGCAAGAAACGAGATCACCGCATTCAACGAGGCTGTAGCCGCGCTTGACTGACTATCAAAATAAAAGGAGATATTATTATGAAAAAGCTTAAAGGTATGCTGTGCATTTTACTGTGTGCCGTACTGTCACTTGGAAGTATGACAGGCGTTGTCGCATCAGAATCACTAACTCAGGTTCAGACTGATACCTCGGTAGATGAAGGACCGCTTGAAGGCATAAACAGTGAGGACTACGTTGTGATGTCATTTACCGAAAACAGCTCCGATATTACTGTTTCCGAGCTTGTTAAGGGCGGCGCTGCCGATTACGAATATACCGAATACAACGGGCTTGAATGTGTCAAGGTGAACTACAAGCCCACCGATGAGAGCAAGTGGAACTTTACGGTAAACGCCGCGTTTAAAGAGGGCGGCAGAATAGGCGGCGGAAAATCCCTTGAATATAAATACATGGTGCTGCTCTATGCCGCTAAAGCCGATGTAGGCGTAAACGTGCTTTTGCACAATACTGGAAACAGCAATGAGATCGCATGGTTCAGCCAAAACACAATCGAGGACGGAGAATGGAAAGCGATGGTGTGTGAGACCGAGCTTACCGAAACCTACTCCGAAAGACTCAACAAAGCTAATACCATTGTTGTACGAATGAATGCAGGCAGCAGTGAGTATCCGCTTAACGGAAGTGAAGAATTTTACATCCGCGAGCTGGTATTTTTCAAAAACAAGGCGGATGCGGACAGCTATGCCGCCGAAGCATCGTCATACTATAACGGTGAAGCTGAAACAGCCGAGCCCGCAGACAGCAGCACAGACTCGGAAAAGAAGCTCAAGCTGATGATGCTTTTGATCGGCGCTTTCCGAAATGCACGCGAGGACAAGCCCGAAGATGAGGTTATTATTCCCGAGCCCACTCCTTTTGACGGCATTGATGAGAATGATTATGTTATCATGTCATTTGCGAAAGACAGCACTGACACAGAAGTCAGCGAGTTTGAAGTGGGTGGAACCGAGGACTTCACATATGTTGACGACTATAAAGGACTCAGCTGTCTCAAAATAAATTACAAAGACAAAGGCTGGAATTACTCGGCAAATGTAAAATTTAAAAATGGCGGTGTACTTGGCGGTGGTGCTTCACTTACATACAAATACATGGTACTGCTCTATGCCGCAAAATCTACAGTTGGTGTTAATGTGCTTTTCCATAATACCGGAAATAGTAATGAGCCTCTTTTCTTTAAAAATGATAAGGAAGTTGGAAACGGCGAATGGAAAGCTGCACAAGCTGTAATGACAACGACATATGCTCAAAGACTGAATCAGGCTAACAATATTGTTCCGAGAATGAATGCGTTTGATAATAATAAAGCCCCGCTTACAGGTGACGAAGAATTCTACATCCGCGAGCTGGTATTCTTCAAAAATAAAGACGATGCCAATAAGTATATGAATTTCTACAACAACGCAGACAGCTCCGAGACGGCAGAGTAATGCCGATCGGAGATGTTCATACACTCTCCTCAATTCCCGCCCGAAAACGGGCGGGAAATTTTGAAAATCTATAATACTCAAGGAGGATCATGATGAAAAGCGGAATAAAGCCGATCGTCTATGTACTGCTTATGGTCGTGATGGGAATTATGCTGTTTTCTGTCGGATGCAGTGCGGATGATACCGACATGGCGCATCCATTATCGAATATTCCCGAAAGCGATTATGTTATCATGTCATTTGCAGGTGAAAACAACTCGGTCCTGTTATCGGATTTCAACACAAAAGAAGCGGCAGGCGACTTTTCATACGTTGAAAACTACAATGGGCGGCGCTGTGCTATGCTTAATTACCACAACGGAATAAATTGGAGCGTGCGGGTAAGTACACGTTTTACAGACGGTGGACGCATCGGCGGCGGTGAAAGGTGCGATTATCCGTACATGGTGCTGGTTTATGCCGCGAAGTCAAAGGTCAACGTAAATGTGTTGGCGTTTGTACCCGGGGTGGACGAAAATGTATTTTTTGTTCAGAATTCGAAGGTCAGCGGAGAATGGTCAGCGGCGATGTGTACCGAGCCGGTTACAGCCAATCTTGCAAAGAGGCTCAATGCGGCAAATACTGTAACTATAAGAATGAATGCGGCTGATCATAAAAACGCACCGCTGTCGGACGTTGATGCTTTATACATCCGCGAACTGGTATTTTTCAAAAACCGATCCGATGCCGAAAGCTTTGCCAACACGGCACCGATCTACTACAATTCAGATACTCTCGAAGAAGCCGCAGCATCCGATGCAACTAAAAGGTCGGGAGTACATAATGTTTCATACTCTGCAATTAATGAACCTCCTGTATCAAATGACACTATGACGGACGGAGAAGAAGCCGAAAAGTCTCCCATAATTTTAGACTTCACAACGGGGCTTACCCTTTCCGTCACAGGTTCACTTGTTGATATTCCAGCAGATAATGCAGAGGGAAATTATCGTTTTACCACGCTCACAGACGGTACAAAATGCCTTGAAGTCGGATATTCCGAATATAAAGGCCTTGAGGGCTATCGCTTTATGCCTGCAGTGGGTGCAAGCAGCCGCTCTGCCGAATATAAGTATGTGCGTGTAACATACATGGCAGACAATGCGGTCGGAGCGCAAATACGCCTGAGAAACAATGCCGTTCCCAAGGAAACTGTAACATTGGCGTCAAATACGTCGGCTTCGGGCGGAAAATGGGTACGCTCTGATGCGGTAAGTATTGAAGGAACAGGTATTCTCGAACGCTTTGCAAAGGGGATGCACAATACCGTTGAATTTGTCAGCGAAGCGGTTGACATGGCGTTCTATGTAAAAGAGATCGCGTTCTTTACAAGCGAGAAGCAGGCATATGAATATTATGGCGAGGATACTCCGGCAAAATATATTACCCTCAGCTTCGGAAGCGACGGCAACGCGGTCGTTATTGCCGGCAGTAACTACGGTGTAAGCACAATAAATAATGAAACTGCGGCGCTTGATATTGAATACGCCGAGAGCACCAACCACGGTGTAAATTATATGGCAAAGATCAGCTTTGCGGGCTCCGCGGGACTTCTTTCCGATGAATACAGATACGTCCGCGTCTGCTACAGCGCCGAAAATCCAACAGGCACATCGGGAGCGGACCTCTTCGTGCGAAACGACAAAACGGGTGAGCGTATTGCACTTGCAAGAAATATTGAAAACACCAACGGTAAGTTTGTGCTGTCAGATACGGCATATCTGTCTGACGGAACTGTACAGCGCATAATGGGAAAAGGCGAATATTCAAATCCCATGCACGTGTCGTACTGTACAACAGCCGCGCTCGATGGCGGCACATATTCGATCAAGGAAATATATTTTTTCAGAACACGCGCGGAGGCGGAGGCATTTGAAATAATGGACGGGAACCACACGATAACAATAGATCAAAACGATATATCGAAGTACAGTATAGTAATTCCCGAGGGAACGCACAGCCTGCGTACGGCTGCCGATTCACTTGCAAGACAGATAGAATATCTGAGCGGTATAAATGTTCCGATAGTATATGATACTGCTCCCGAGTCGGAGTTTGAGATACTGCTCGGGGTATCTTCAAGGATGTATTCGGACAGCGGGATTTCCGCAGATGACGAATTTAATACATATCATGCATCTATTGTAGAAAATAAGCTTATTGTCACGGCACACAATCCTTATGCGGTTAAAGCGGGAGTTGAGCTGATGCTTTCAAGCTGTTTCTACAAAGGAATTTCCGATATTCCGGCTTCGATAAGCATAGATTCGGATTTCGGCTTCAGCGGAACCTCAAAGGAGCTCGTAAAGTATGGTAAGTGGAGCGAGATAACAAATGTTGAGACCCCCGAACGGTTTGTGGCGGATTTTGAGACAGATGACGGATATTTCACAGAAGAAAACAATGCGGATGATTGGCATTACCAAAACGGTGAATATACCGTAAATGCGGCAGGCAAATATGCGCTGTCATACGTTCATGTTTACGAAGCCAACGTAAAGCTTGGTGCAAAGCTGAAACTCACATCACAAGCCGAAAAAGGGAATTTTGGCGTAATGCTGCGTTACACGGCGGAAGACGCTTATTTGAAGGCGGGATATGACCTTACGCTTGGTGAGTGGTACATAGAATACCGCGAGGGAAATGATCTTGCACTGACGCGCGCAGCCGCCAAGCGGTCGGATATTGTTACAAACAAGCAATATACCGTTGAATTTACAGCTGACGGTGACAGGGTTGTTCTTTATGTTGACGGTGTGCAGATGCTTTCTGCCGAGGGAATCCATCAAATTACACCGGGACGCATTGCTGTATATGCCGAGAACGTGTCAATAAGCGTTGATGATATCGATGCGCTGCTGATGTCGGGACTTGGTACAGTCATGAGAAATGTGGTACACAACCGTCTTCCGGATGAGGTGTATCGTGAAGGCGGCTCAGTCATGGAAATGAATGACGGTACGCTTGTTTACGAGACTCATCATTCTGCGGCAACCTTTAAATCACTTGATGGCGGTTACACGTGGAATCGTGCGGAGAGTCAGGTCTTTCCCGTAACATTCTATCCGGGATATCTTCGACTCAGCGATGGAACATGGATAACTGCGGTAAAAACTACGGTAAACGGTAAATCCTGCGTAATTTCACAGACCTCTTATGACGACGGAAAAACTTGGGTCGATGGAGGCTTGATTACTGACAATCCCTATCCCGCAGGAAACGAAAACGAATCTCCCGCGCCTGCTGTCAATATGAATGACAAAATGACCGAGATGGTATCTACCGGTCGGATATTTTACTGTCAAGGTTATGAGGTAAAGGACAGAAGCAAGCCTATTGACGGACGTATCGTTTTTTGTGAATTCTTCTATTCGGATGACAAGGGAGCGACTTGGAATAAATCGGAAACAAGCTCATGGACTATTGAAGGCAATGAAACAGAAGCCTGGTTCGGTGAGTGCAAAATTCTTGAATGTGCCGACGGTACGCTTCGTATGTACAATTCGTGGAATGATTACGGCTGTATTGTGTATTCGGAGTCTCATGATATGGGAGTCACATGGGGACCGATAGTTAAGCTGCCCGAATTCATCTGCGCCAAATCTTCTATGCAGTTCTGCCGCGATCCGTATGCTGAGAATGATACGACCTATTACATGGTATGGTGCAATTCCGAGCAAGAGGAGGGAAGCTCAGGCTCTACCGCAACAATGACGCGTGCACGTCTTTCACTTGCTAAAACAACTGACGGAAAGAACTGGGAATATATCGGCGACTTGTGGCATTGGCGCATGAATTGGAGACTTAGCCAAATATCATGGAATATAATGGCACATATCGTTGACCCGTTTATTACGGTTACAAAGGATGCCGTGATAGTGGGTGCAGGTATCGGAGAATATCTTCCCGTTACAGATGATCTCAGTGTAGGTCACGGTGCACAGCGTCAGCATATTTGGACTATTTCCAGGGAAACTGTCGATGAGACAGCAAAGCCAATAAATCGCTTTAACGACATCGACCTCGGTGCACCGTATTATGACGCGGTAACTTATGTAACCGAAAATAATTTGTTCACAGGTACTTCGGCAACGACCTTCGAGCCTGCAACCGCAATGACACGTGCTATGTTCGTGACGGTTCTCGGTCGCCTTGACGGTGCCGATGTGTCCGAATATACCGTTCCCACCTTCTCCGATGTAATTGCCGGACAGTGGTACACCTCTTACGTAGAATGGGCGGCAGCCAATAATATCGTAAACGGTCTTGGCAATGGCTTGTTCGGAATCGACGGAACACTTACCGTCGAGCAGGCTTGCGTTATGCTCGCAAGGTATGCAAACAACAAAAATACCGGAGCTTCAAATGGATCCGCACTTTCCTCCTTCTCCGATGCCGCAGTTGTGTCCGATTGGGCAAAGGATGGTGTAGAGTGGGCGCTGAAGAATGGTATTTATGCAGGACAGAATGGAAAACTTAATCCTACCTCTCCCGCATCAAGAGCACTCGTAGCAACGATGTTCGCAAATTATGTAACTGTATTTGGCGAATAACCTGAACAGCCGAGTTTGCAGCATCTTTTGCATATCCCCTCTCCTCACGCCCTCGCCGCTTTTAGCGGCGGGGGCACTTTTATTGAAGACACCATTGAAATCTGAACCTTCAAGTTCAGACTCAATGGTGTTTTTATTATAAAACCTATTATTTATGCGGCTTTTCGAGGTCGCATTTTCTTTTTGTCAACCGGGCTGAAAACATAAAACTTGGAATTTGGAAATTCAAATGGTTGAGATCAAACCTTTTCGAACCCATCAGTCTATCTGCACGTGTCTCATAAACCCGCATCCTTCAAGGCGTATTCTTCTCCCTTCTGTTCGGGAGTCTTGTATTTGCAGACGGTTCACCGGATATAACACGGTCAATGATCGCTTGCTTTTTTCTTGTGTGTAAGTTCTCATATTTTCAACTCCATATTGAATGCATTGAAACAATTTTACGACATTTTCCGTAGGAATTGAAAGAAATGTAGAAATATGATATAATAAATTAATAGGTGATGATATTTTTTTGTAGCCCATAGACATCAAAGGGCTTTGAGAGTAATTCCCAAAGTCTTTTTTCTTGTGTTTTTGTATTTTGGTATCATAAAAACGTAGTTCGGTTACAGAGTCGTTTTTTCTATTAAAAATATGGTATAATCTTAAAAAAGGAGCTTGCTATGAAAATTAAGAAACAACAAGATCCATCCTGCCCTGATATTGAGATAACCCTTCGCTATGCGAATGAGGATGGCAAGGTCAAACGTATTTTGTCATTCCTGCAATCTGTAGAGATGCAGATAAAATGCGACACAGATAACGCCGAGAAAATGATAAGCGCTGCGGATATTTACTACATAGAAAGTGTCGATAAGAAGACCTTCGTTTATCTTGAAAAATCGGTTTACCACACAGATCACCGTCTATATCAGTTAACGGAAGATTTAAAAGAATATGGCTTTGTGCAAATAAGCAAATCTTGCATTTTAAATATCAATGCCTTGGACAGTATTAAACCTCTTTTTAACAGCAGAATGGAAGCAATTTTGAAAAACGGTGAGAAGGTATATATAAATCGCGGCTACTTAAGCCAAGTGAAAAAGGCATTGAGAGGTGACGAATGCATATGAAAAAATTTATTGTAAATATGTTTGCAACAACGGGGATTTCATTAATTCTTTTGGCAACTATCGCGCTATTTTTTAAAGCGGAATACCTGTATATTCCTACGCTCTTTCAAACGCTCGGCGCTAACCTGGTTGTTCACCTATGTCTAATGCTTTTACACAAGCTTGAACTTAAATATCCAATACTCGAAATGTTGCTTGACATTTCGATTGTAATTATTACATTAATCGTTTTCGGAGCAATATTCGGTTGGTTTTCAAGCACTCCCGTATGGATTCTTACTATTATGAGCGTCATCATGTACGGTATATCACTTCTCTTAAATTTAATGAGTATGAAAAAAGAAGCCGAGGAAATAAATGCTCTTATCCAAAGGCGTAACAAAAGGAGCAATTGAATTAGCAACTATCTATAAGGAGAAACCCTATGCTTAACAAAAAACAAAGACCTTTCGGCGGCTACGAATAGGGATGTTATCCCGCTATAGCTGTCCGGGGCATAGGAGATATGGAGAAATCCATATCTCCTATCGCTTTTTATGGGGATTTCGCCGTTACACGCACATAAGATCGTCCAGTTCACCGAATCCTT
>JAFUOH010000007.1 GCA_017482055.1 Clostridia bacterium | reverse complement strand
CACGTGGGTGACCGCGCCGATGAGCTTGCCATTCTGGAGGATGGGCGAGCCCGACATTCCCTGTACGATTCCGCCCGTTTTTTCAAGCAGCACGGGATCGGTGACAGTGACCACAAAATTCTTCACACTCCGCCCCGAATGATCGACCTGGGAAATATCCACCTTATACGAGCACACACCGCCGCCGTCAACGGTACACAGCATCTCCGCCTCTCCCCGGCATATCTCATCGGAAGCCGCTATGGGAACAGCCTCGCTTCCCGCTCCTTTGGGATATTCGGCGAATATACCGTACACTCCACAGTCGTTGTTGCCGAGCAGCGTGCCTATCTTACCCGAGCTGAAATAACCCTTCAGCTCGCCCGGCGTACCCGCCTGCCCTTTGACCACGCCGCTTATTTCCACGTTTACCACGCTCCCGCGGGTCAGGGGTATCAGCTCGCCCGTGTCGATGTCGCATATACCGTGTCCCAGTCCCGCGAAGCTGCCGTACCTCGGATCGATGTACGTTACAGTACCGATCCCCGCCGTGCTGTCCCTGATCCACATTCCCGTCCTGTACTTGCCATCCTCCTGGGAGATGACCGGGGTTACGGTAAAGGTTAATTCATCGTCGCCACGTCGTACCGCAAGCTCGATGGGCGAGCCATCGCCCGCGCTCACAAGCTCCGATACCTGTTCGGCTTCCATAACTTTTTTGCCGTTAACCGCAAGTATTACATCTTTTTCTCTTAACCCCGCATCTCTTGCGGGACTGACACTGTCGCCGCCGCACGTTACATTCCCCACGCCGACTATAAGCACACCCTCGGAGTACAGCTTAACGCCGAAAGGTACTCCGCCCGGTATCAGCTTTAACGTCCGTATGGGATCTGCGGCATATACACCGATACTCCCTGTAAAAATCACGGCAGCGCACAAAAAAAGCAGCGCCGCACGCGATATTATTCCGAGTTTTTTCGCTCTCATTAATTTTTCTCCGGCTTTTGTAGTTACGGCGAAGCATGAGCTCGCCGTGAATCTAATTTGCGCATCTGCGGCAGATTGTATGAGTAACAATATTTGTCCCGCATGCCTGTAGTGTGGTTTATACGAATTTGTGCGAAGTCAAGACAAAATTTACATATTCTTAACACCAAAGCGCGGGATATTTTTTATAATAAAGTAGTTGGCATACTATTTTGCGGAACTTTTTTCAAATTATTTCGTCCCAATATTATATAAAACCGCAGGAAAACGGAGGAAGCGTATGGCAGAACAAAAACGGACGCCGTCAAAAGCCACTTCTTTTATGAAAGTATTTAAGAAAAAGCGCGTGCTCATTCCTCTTATCGCAGTTTTGCTTATAGCGATAATGTATGTGTTGTTTGTTTTTTCGAGCATCCCCTTTATAAAATTTTGGCGTACCATCTACATTGAGACCGCAATGACCACAGCCGACCATCAATGGCTTGCTACCGCGTTTATTCCGGGCTATATCATCGACGATGTAATGTCAAAGCAGACCGACACCTCACAGGTCATCGGCGGCGCCGAGCACTTAGCGCCCGTTACGGAAACCACCGAGGCAGTTGACACCGATACTGATACCGAACCCGTTCCCGACACGACCCCTGCTCCCGAGACCACCTCACCCGTTGTTCCCGATGAGCCTGCGGATATCCTCGGTCAAAGCGAACTTACAGTCGGCGAGGAGGACTATGCAGGCTATACCGTACTCATAAACGATATCGAGCAAGGAATAGTCGTTTCCGAGATCGTCGGCTCCACATACCGCGGTAAGATCATGCTTATAGACGATCCGTCCCGTGTATACCTGGGCTCTACGCCGTATAAACACAAGGAGGGACTTCGCATCAAAGCGATGATGCTCCATCACGGAGCTATCGCGGGCATCAATGCCAGCGGCTTCAATGACCCCAACGATTCGGGGCACGGCGGCGATGTTATCGGTCTTTCCTTCTCCGAGGGCGAATACTGGGGCACGGCTGTCAGCTACTACGGTTCTGTGCTGATAACCTCCGATGACAGGCTTGTGGTCGGCAACGTAAAGGATTGGCAATATTATGACATCCGCGCGGGAATACAGTTTGGTCCCGTACTGATCGCCGACGGCAAGTCACAGATAGAAGGCTCGGGCGGTTACGGTATCCAGCCCCGCACTGCCATCGGTCAGCGCGAGGACGGCGTGATCGTATTCCTCGTTATCGACGGCAGACAGCCCACCTGGAGCATTGGCTGCACCATGGGTGATCTTGTTGAAATTCTTCAAAAATACGGTGTTGTCAACGCCGCATGCTGTGACGGCGGTTCAAGCTCGGTAATGGCGTATAACGGCGAAGTCATTAATAAAAACAGCTCCCTCAACCCCACCTACGGCAGACGTTTGCCCAACGCATGGCTGGTCACCCCCAAGGAATCCGCCCGGGATACCGAAGAAGCGGCGGAGGTCACAACCGATGAATGAACGTGACGAAAGATTTATGCGTCGAGCGCTGGCACTCGCAGATGAAGCGGCAGCGCTCGGCGAGGTACCTGTCGGGGCTGTGGTGGTAATGGGGGACGAGATCATATCCGAGGCGTACAACCGCCGTGAGCTCGATAAAAACGCCACCGCACACGCAGAGCTCATCGCCATTGACGCGGCATGCAAAAAGCTCGGCGGCTGGCGCCTGCACAAGTGCGAGCTGTATGTTACGTTGGAGCCATGTCCAATGTGTGCGGGTGCCATAGTCAACTCACGCATCAAGCGAGTGGTCATTGCCGCCAAGGATGCCAAGGCGGGAGCGCTCGGCAGTCTTATCAATCTTAATTTTTATCCTCTCAACCATCACCCCGAGACAGTGTTCGGGGTATGCGAAAAGGAAGCCGCATTACAGCTTCAGAGCTTCTTTAAACGTCTGAGAGAGCGAAAAAACAGCCGTCCGAGGTGAAATTAAACACTTCGGACCTGTTTTTTTGCTGAAATTTTTCCGTATTCGCACTTGTACTGTAATGATTTTTGTGTTATAATATATTCTGAGTAGTTATGTTTACATATATGCTCCCAACAAATGAAAAAAGGACTTTGTTTTTATGAAATATCTTGTACTTCTCTGCGACGGTATGGCAGATTACAAAATCGAAGCGTTGGGAAATAAGACTCCCATGGCGGCGGCACACAAGCCCATGATGGATGAGCTTGCAAAAAAGTCGCTGTGCGGCACCGTTTCCAACGTTCCCGAGGGAATGGTTCCCGAATCCGATACTGCAAACATTGCGGTGCTTTCCTACGATCCCAAAATATATAGTAAGGGACGCTCTCCTCTTGAAGCTGTTTCCATGGGACTCACCATGCGTCCCGAGGACACCGCTTATCGCTGTAATGTTGTTACGATCAGCGAGGATGAGGAAAACTACGATGATAAGATAATGCTCGACCATTCCGCAGACGAGATCACCACCGCTGAGGCAAGCGAGCTTATCAAAGCGATCGAGGAGCATTTCGGCACTGAATTCCGTCATTTCTACACAGGCGTAAGCTACCGCCACTGCATGATCTGGAACAACACCCCCTCCGAATACAATTTCATGCGTCCCCACGATATTCTCGGTCAGTGCATCAAAGAGCATCTGCCGCAGGGTGAGGCAGGCAAGCCGTTCTATGAGCTCATGCGCGCAAGCTACGATATACTCAATCATCACCCCATCAACGAAGCACGCCGCGCACGCGGTCTGCGCCCCGCAAACTCCATTTGGCTGTGGAGCCCCGGAAAAAAGCCCGCTCTTCCCAACTTCTATGAAAAGTGGGGACTTCGCGGTGCGGTCATTTCCGCTGTTGACCTTATCAAAGGTATCGGTCTGTGCGCAGGACTTCAGTCCATCGACGTAGAAGGCGCAACAGGCAACGTACATACCAACTTCTCCGGCAAGGCGGATGCCGCTATCGAAGCATTCGAAAACGAGAAGGATTTCGTATACATACACGTTGAGGCACCCGATGAGTGCGGTCACCGCGCAGAGCTTGAAAATAAGATCCTCTCCGTTGAGAAGATCGACGAGCTTATTCTCCGTCCCGTGTATGATTACCTTGTATCCACGGGTGAGGATTTCAAAATCATGGTGCTTCCCGATCATCCCACGCCTCTCTGTATGCGCACTCACTCCATGGATCCCGTACCGTTTATCATCTATTCCTCCAAGGAAGAAAAGGACGGCGTTGACATCTTCACGGAGGAGACATGCGAGGCTAAGGGCTTCTATCTTGAGCACGGCTATGATCTGCTCTCATACATGATCGAGAAATAATTATTTTTCACGAAAGGAGACATTATTATGAATACTGCTCCGAACAGTGGTTTTAAGGACTCCGAAACAAAAGCGCTTCCTGCGGGACTAAAAGCCGCACGGGAAATATACGAATGGCTGGAGATCTTTGTGATCACAATAGCGGCGATACTGCTTGTGTTCACATTTGTCGCCCGTATCGCGTATGTTGACGGTCCATCCATGAATAACACCCTGTACGATGGGGAGAGACTTTGTGTCAGCAATCTGTTCTATACCCCAAAGCAGGGAGATATCGTGGTGTTCCAATCTCCCGACAGCGGCATTGAAGGCGGTATTGTTAAGCGCGTCATCGCCACCGAGGGACAGGAGGTTGACATCGACTTTGAAACTTGGACTGTCTACGTTGACGGCACAGCGCTGGATGAGCCATATGTGAACTATCTCGAAGGCTATTACATGCGCTCCTACGATGTAGAATTTCCGCTTACTGTACCCGAAGGTCAGGTGTTTGTCATGGGCGACAACCGCAACTATTCAAATGACAGCCGCGCAAGTCAGATAGGCTGTGTCGATACACGATTTATCTTCGGACGTGTACTGTTCCGTATCACACCGCTTTCGAGATTCGGTACCGTTGA
Source organism: Clostridia bacterium (assembly GCA_017482055.1). Lineage (GTDB taxonomy): Bacteria > Bacillota > Clostridia > Oscillospirales > CAG-272 > Flemingiibacterium. The sequence continues at coordinate 22,270 of JAFUOH010000007.1, read as the reverse complement.
CTGATTGAAAGGACTCAAAAAATGCCATCCGAAATTATCCAGTGGTTTCCCGGCCACATGGCAAAAACCAAGCGGCTCATTGCCGAGTGTTTGCCGCTTGTGGACATTGTGATCGAGATACTTGATGCGCGAATCCCCGAGAGCTCAAAGAATCCCGATCTTGAAAAGTTGACCAAAGACAAGCCTCACCTCACGGTGCTCAGCAAATCGGGGCTTGCCGATCCCGAGGTAAGCCGCAAGTGGCAGGAGTATTATAGAAGAATCGGCAGGGAAGCCATTTTCTACGACTGCCGCGGCGGTGAGAATATGAATGCCATCGCCCCCGCCATCAAAAAGGTGCTCGAAGAAAAATTGGAGCGCTATGAATCCAAGGGTATGACGGGCAGACGGCTTAAGGCTATGATGGTCGGCATACCCAACGTGGGAAAATCCTCGCTAATAAACAAGCTTGCAGGCTCCGGTAAGGCAAAGGTGGAGGATCGCCCGGGTGTGACACGCACCAAGCAGTGGATCCCCACCACCATCGGTATTGATCTTTTAGACATGCCGGGCGTGCTGTGGCCTAAGTTTGAAGACAAGATCGTAGGCGAAAATCTCGCCATTACGGGCGCAATTAAAGATGATATCCTTGATATCGAGCACATTGCGATCCTGCTTGTGGGCAGACTTCGCCGCACTGCTCCCGATAAGCTCTCCGAGCGCTACAAGCTCGGAGACATGTCGCAGTACAGCGAGCTTGCAGACTGGGAGCTGTTTGAGGTCATCGGCAAAAAGCGCGGCTTCCTTATTTCCGGCGGTGAGATCAATTACGAGCGCTGCGCAAACGTGCTGCTTGACGAATACCGCAGCGCAAAAATCGGACGTATTACCCTGGAGCTGCCGCCGAATCTCTGATATGGAGGCACTAAAATGGACTGGAATATCGAGAACGAATATTTTGAAAAGGGCGTAAAGCTCATCTGCGGAACCGATGAGGCGGGCAGAGGCCCGCTATGCGGCAACGTCGTGGCGGGAGCATGCATACTCCCCCCCGGCATTGAGCTGCCTTATCTCAACGACTCCAAAAAGCTTACCGAAAAACGCCGCGATGCGCTCTACGAGCTTATAACCGAAAACGCCGTTTCCTGGGCTGTCGCCGAAGCGACTCCCGCAGAGATAGATGAATATAATATTCTGAATGCTTCACAGCTTGCAATGCGTCGTGCCGTTAAAAAGCTGTCACCTGTGCCCGAGCTGGTGCTTGTGGACGGTAATGTGGCGCGCGAGTTCACGCTTCCTGCCGTAACGCTTGTGGGCGGTGACGCCATATCGCCCTCGATCGCGGCGGCATCCATACTTGCCAAGGTCACAAGAGACCGTGAACTGTATGAGCTCGATAAAAGATATCCCACATTGGGACTTGCGAAGCATAAGGGGTACCCCACCAAGGCACATTATGCGGCGCTAAAAGCCTACATAGCAGGAAACGGAAGCATCCCCGATATCTACCGCCGATGCTTTCTTAAAAACCTCGACGAAAAATGACATACAAAAGCTCTGTTGGCGTACGCGGAGAAGAGCTTGCCGTGCAGTATCTTGTGAAATCGGGATACTCTGTAAGAGCCCGCAATTTCCGTGTGTCCCACGATGAATTCGACATAATCGCAGAGGATGAAAAATATATTGTTTTTGTAGAAGTAAAGACCCGCGCGCAGACAGAAACCAACAAGCGCTACGGACGTCCCTGCATGGCGGTGAACTATCGGAAGCAGCAAAAGCTGATACGCGCCGCTGAGGAGTATCTTCGCAGATACAAGCCGGGCAAGCAGCCTCGTATAGATATCATTGAAGTATATCTGCCCTCGATACGCGAGAACACGCCTATCGACATTTCACGTCTGCTGCCGCTTGACATTAGGCATCTGCGCAACGCGGTACACAAATAGCGAAAGGAAGCTTACACATATGAAACACCTTCCTCTGTTTGACCTCCACTGCGATACGCTGTATGAGACCCATAAGCAAAACAAAAGCCTTTTTGAAAACGATCTGTGCCTGTCGCTTGCACGCCTTTCGGAATATAAGCGATTCTGTCAGATACTCGCCATGTGGAGCGATCACCGCATCGGCGAGGAGGAGGCTTACACCCGTTTTTTTGAGGCGCACGACATGCTCACCCAAGAGCTTGCGGAGCACACGGATATAAAGCTGTGTACCTGTGAGTATGATCTCGCCCAATGCGAGCGAGACGGTCACGGAGCGGTATTTCTTGCCGTTGAGGGCGGGAAGCTCATCGCCGACGATCTTACACGGCTCGATACGCTTTATAAAAACGACGTTCGTTTTTTAACGCTTGTCTGGAACGATCCAAGCAGGCTCGGCGGCTCGAATTTGACCGATGAAGGCTTGACAACGCTCGGCTTTGATGCGGTGCGCCGCTGTTTTTCACTTGGTATTATCCCCGATGTGTCGCATGCATCCGACAAAATGACAGATGAGGTCATTGCCCTTGCCGAGGAATGCGGACGTGTCTGCGTTGCCACTCATTCGAACTCCCGCGCGGTGTGCGACCACCGTCGTAATCTCACCGATGAGCGGTTTTGCCATATTGCGAGGCTTGGCGGAATCGTAGGCATCAGCCTTGCGCCCATGCATCTCACCCATGACGAGGTCTGCACCATAGACGATATCGTGCGTCACATCGAGCATTATCTTTCTCTTGGCGGGGAGGATACCGTCTGTCTCGGATGTGACCTTGACGGGGTAGATATCCTCCCGGAAGGCATCAAAACCGTGTCGGATATTGAAAAGATCGCCGAGGCTCTCGGAAGAATTAACTATACGGACGATTTAATTGAAAAGATATTTTATGCAAACGCCCGAAATTTCATTTCCCTATGGCTAAACTGAGTTTTTTGTGTTATAATACTATAATGTAGTAAGAATGTACTTAATCGCCTAACGGCGGAATTTATATAATTAAAACGGAGGTTCCGATGAACTATATCAGCACCAGAGGCGGCAAGGATCTTGTAAGTGCCGCCGGAGCTATCAAGCAGGGTCTGGCATCCGACGGCGGTCTTTTCATGCCAGAGGAGATCCCCTCGCTCGATCAAGGATCCGTGGCAAAGCTGTGCGAGATGTCCTATCCCGAACGCGCGGCCTACATACTCTCCTTGTTCCTCACCGATTACACCTATGAGGAGCTGCTTTCCGATTGCGAGAAAGCATATGCGCCCGACCGTTTTGTCGGCGGCGCCGCACCCATTCATAAGCTGAATGACGACACATTCGTGCTTGAATTGTGGCACGGTCCCACATCCGCGTTTAAGGACATGGCGCTTCAGATCATGCCGAGACTCCTTTCTGCGGCGCTTAAAAAGACCGAGGAAAAGCGCACTGCATTCATCCTTGTCGCGACCAGCGGAGACACCGGTAAGGCGGCGCTTGAAGGCTACCGCGATGTTGACGGTGTCAAGATTATGGTATTCTACCCTGTGGACGGCGTTTCCCGCGTGCAAAAGCTTCAGATGGCTACACAGCTCGGCGAGAACGTCTCCGTATGCGCTATCGAGGGCAACTTCGACGATGCGCAGACCGGTGTAAAGAAGATTTTCTCCGACCGTGAGATGGCAGAGCTGCTCGATAAAAACGGCGTATTCTTCTCCAGTGCAAACTCCATCAACTGGGGCAGACTGGCTCCCCAGATCGTATATTATGTTTCGGCATACTGCGATCTTATCAATTCGGGCGAGATCATAGCGGGCGAAATGATCGATGTGACAGTTCCTACCGGCAACTTCGGCAACATCTTCGCCGCATACATTGCAAAAATGATGGGTCTGCCGATAAATCGTCTCGTATGTGCTTCCAACAAGAACAACATCCTCACCGATTTCCTCGCAACCGGCACATATGACCGCAACAGAGCTTTCCACACCACCATGTCTCCCTCGATGGATATACTTATATCCTCAAATCTCGAACGTCTGCTTTATGTAATGAGCGGCGCCGGGAATACCGCCGAGCTTATGAAAAAGCTGAACACCGAAGGGTGCTACACCGTTGATGCCGCGCTCAAAGCAAAGCTTGACGAGCATTTCACGGGTCTCTTCTGCGATGAAGAGAATACCGCGCTTGAAATAAAGCGTACCTTCAATGAGGACAAGTACCTCATCGACACCCATACCGCCGTAGGTCTCAACTGTGCAAAGCAGTATATGGCAAAGAACCGCGACGGTCTTAAGATGGTGGTAGCTTCCACCGCAAGCCCCTACAAGTTCGCATCCGATGTATACAAGTCCATCACCGATAAGGCTCCCGCGGACGAGCTCTCGGCACTTGAAGAGCTTAAAGCTCTCACAAGCACCGAGATTCCCTATCCGCTCAAGGATATCGACAAGCGCGAGGTCCGCTTTAAGACTGTTATCGAAAAGCAGGATATGTCCGCACAGGTACTCCGTACGCTCGGGCTTGGCGACTGAATCGGAAGCCTTCGGATCAGTATTTCTTCGTGATCTCGCCCCGCGGCTCGAAGGTGGAACAGCGTGTCTCCGATGAACGTGTTGAAACTATACTGCCGATCGTCACGCGGTCGGCAGTGCAGAAATTGTCGCCATCGTGATATACGCAGTTTTTCGCGTCGCAAGTAATACCGTTTATATGCCGCGGTACCGTATCGGTACCGATGGCGAGGTTATTTGCAAAAAGTCCCATGAGCTTTTCCCTCGGGAAAACAAAGATTCGGAATGATCATCCCATTCCGTAACCATAGTTTCTCCCGCCACTTTATGCACTATGCATTACGCACTATGCATTTGCGGAAAGGAGCACATATGTCACTGTTCGTTTTGTCCGACACACATCTCTCTACAACTGAAAACAAACCGATGGATATTTTCGGCGCAAGATGGACGGGATATACCGAGAAGCTCCGAAGCCGTTGGAACAAGCTTGTGACACCCGAGGATACGGTGGTCATTGCAGGCGATATTTCTTGGTCAATGAGTCACACGGCAGCGCTTGAAGATCTCAAATTTATCGAAGCGCTCAACGGTAATAAGATCATCGGTCGCGGCAATCATGACTATTGGTGGACATCGCTCACAAAGCTTCACAAGCTGTGCGAGGAAAACGGTCTTACGACCCTCAAATTCCTTTACAACAACGCATACTGTGCGGAGGACTTCATAATCTGCGGCTCGCGCGGCTGGTATATCGACGAATCCAACCGAAAAATGCCGCAGGAAGCAGATTATCAAAAGATCGTCGCGCGTGAGGCAATACGTCTCGAATTAAGTCTCGCCGAAGCAGTCAAGCTCCGCGAGGAAAAGCGTGCCATTGACGGTATCGACCGTGAGATATTGGTATTTTTGCACTTTCCTCCGGATTTTCGCGGATATGTGTGCTCCGAGATCGTGGCAGTGCTTGAGAAGTATAACATACGCAGATGCTATTACGGTCATATCCACGGCGTGTACGACATTCCGAGAAGCTCCGTGTCGGGCGGTATCAGATATACTCTTACATCCGCCGATTTTCTCGATTTCACTCCGCTTATCATCCTTCCCGATGATAATTTTTAACAAAATTCTGAAATAATTTAAAATTTATCTGCAAAGTTCTTGACATTACGAGAATTTATAGTATAATATAATTTAGGAAAAATTTTATAATGGTCGCAGACTGTGTATAGCGCAAACAAATTTAAGGTATGTGCTGCCCGCATGAAGCGGCACTATCTTTTGGAGGAATAAAAACAATGAGCTTAAAAAACGTAAACAAACCCGAAACCAACGTAGTTGAGATCGAATTTACTGCCGACAAGGCGACCTTCGATGCCGCTTGTGACAAAGCGTTTAAGAAGAATGTGAAGAACATCAGCGTTCCCGGCTTCCGTAAGGGTAAGGCTCCCAAGCACATCATCGAAAAGATGTACGGCAAGGGCGTATTCTATGATGAAGCACTCAACGACATCGTAGGTCCTGCGTATGATGACGCTATGAAGGATCAGAAGTTTGACATAGTAAGCCAGCCCGAGTTTGATGTTGTTTCCATCGACGATGACGGCGTTACCTTCAAGGCTAAATTCTATGTAAAGCCCGAGGTTAAGATCGCTGACTACATGGGTATCGAAGTAACCAAGACCGTTCGTGAGGCATCCGACGCTGACGCCGATGCTGAGATCGAGCAGACCCGTGCACGCAACTCCCGTCAGATCGAGATCTCCGACCGCGCTGCACAGGACGGCGATATCACCGTTATCGACTTCGACGGCTACGTTGATGGTGTGGCATTCGACGGCGGCAAGGCTGAGAAGTACACTCTCACCCTCGGCTCCGGCTCCTTCATTCCCGGCTTTGAAGAGCAGATCGTCGGCAAGAACATCGGCGACGAGTTCGATGTAAACGTTACCTTCCCCGAAGAGTATCATGCTAAGGAGCTTGCAGGCAAGCCCGCAGTATTCAAGTGCAAGCTGCATGAGATCAAGTTCAACGAGCTTCCCGAGCTTGACGATGAGTTTGCAAAGGATGTTTCCGAATTTGACACCTTCGCTGAATATAAGGCTGATGTTAAGGCAAAAATCCAGGACAGATACAACAAGACCGCAGAGGGTGAAGTAGAGGAGCAGATCATCAACGCTCTTATCGAAAAGCTCGAAGCTGAGATCCCCCAGCCCATGTTCGATGCCGAGACCGAAAACTTTGTTCGCGACTTCGACAACAGACTCAGAATGCAGGGTCTCGACCTCAAGACCTACTTCCAGTACACAGGTCTCGATCTCGACGCACTCCGCACTCAGATGGCGCCTCAGGCAGAGCGTCAGGTCAAGACCAGACTTGCGCTTGAAAAGATCGTAGAGCTCGAAAAGATCGTTCCCACCGAGGAAGAGATCGGCGAAGAGTTCGACAGAATCGCAAAGGCTTACAATATGGAGCTCGACAAGGTTAAGGAAATGGTTGACGCGGCAATGGTTACCGCCGATGTTTCCGTTAAGAAAGCAGTTGACCTCATAAAGGAAAAGGCAGTCGTTACCGAAAAGGCATACGAGGAGCCTAAGGCTGAATAATTTCGCCTGTAAATATAATAACGTAACGGGCGGCTTCGGTCGCCCGTGTGATTCTTAAAAGAAAAAATACATTTTTCGCGTTTTTACGCAAGAAAGGTTTTATTATGGCACTTGTACCAATGGTCGTGGAACAGACCGTACGCGGAGAGCGTTCCTACGATATTTTCTCCCGCCTGCTCAATGACCGCATCGTATTTTTAGCCGATGAGGTAAATGATCAGACCGCTTCTCTTGTTGTAGCTCAGCTTCTTTTCCTTGAGGCACAGGATCCCGATAAGGATATCAACCTTTATATAAACAGCCCCGGCGGCTCTATCTCTGCAGGTATGGCTATTTATGACACCATGAACTTTATTAAGTGCGATGTGTCCACCATCTGCATCGGTATGGCGGCAAGCATGGGCGCATTCCTGCTTGCGGCAGGCACCAAAGGCAAGCGCTTTGCACTTCCCAACAGTGAGATCATGATCCATCAGCCGCTGCTCGGCGGACTTCAGGGGCAGGCCTCCGATATTAAGATCCACGCAGATCACATCATCCGCATCCGTGAGCGTATGAACACCATTCTCGCTGAGCGTACCGGTCAGACAGTGGAGCAAATCGAGAAGGACACCAACCGTGATAATTTCTTAACCGCTGACGCGGCATGCGCATACGGTCTTATAGACAAAGTGATCGCAAAGAGAGAAAACTGATAAAGGAATTTAAAATGGCTAACAATCAGAAGTCTAACAATCAGATGAAGCACTGCTCTTTTTGCGGCAGAAGCGAAACACAGGTGGAATTTCTTATCCCATCTCCTACCGGTGCGATGATCTGCGACAACTGCATAGATGCATGCAATCAGATCATATACGATCATGAGCAGATGATGAGCGAGGGCGAAGAGCTGTCGCTTGCCACTCTTCCGAAGCCCGCTGAGATCAAGGCTATGCTTGACGAATATGTCATCGGTCAGGATGCGGCAAAAAAGGTGCTGTCGGTTTCGGTATACAATCATTATAAGCGCATCCTCAACGTGCCCAAGACTCAGAGACGTGGCAGAAAAGCCGTCGCTGTAAAGAAGGACGAGGACGATGTGGAGATCCAGAAGAGCAATGTGCTCCTGCTCGGTTCCACAGGTGTAGGTAAAACTTATCTCGCACAAACTCTCGCCAAGGCGCTGAAGGTTCCTTTTGCCATTGCGGATGCAACTACTCTTACCGAAGCAGGCTATGTGGGTGAGGACGTTGAAAATATCCTCCTCCGCCTTATCCAGGCGGCTGACTATGACATCGAGCGTGCCGAGCGCGGTATCATCTACATCGACGAGATCGACAAGATCTCCAGAAAGAGTGAAAATCGCTCTATCACCCGCGACGTTTCGGGTGAGGGCGTACAGCAGGCGCTTCTGAAAATTCTCGAAGGTACGGTCTCCAATGTTCCCCCGCAGGGCGGGCGCAAGCACCCGAATCAGGAGTTTATCCAGATCAATACCGAAAACATCCTCTTTATCTGCGGCGGTGCATTCGACAAGTTAGAGGATCTCATCGCAGAGCGCAAGGGCAGTCAGATGGTTGGCTTCACAAGCGACGTCAAGCGCCGGGACGAGAAATTAAAGCAGGGCATTTTCAGAGACGTGACCCCTCACGATATCGTGAAATACGGCCTTATTCCCGAGCTTGTGGGCAGACTTCCCGTTATAGTCTCCCTTGACAGTCTCGACGAGGCGGCACTTGTGCGCATTCTCACCGAGCCGAAAAATGCGCTGGTTAAGCAATATCAGAAGCTGGTCGGTATGGACGGTGCGGAGCTTGTGTTCGATGAAAGCGCGGTTAAGGCTATAGCGAGACTTGCAATCGAGCGTAACACCGGTGCGCGCGGTCTGCGTGCCATTATCGAAGATATCATGACCGATATCATGTACGATGTACCATCAAGGGGCGATATTGTCAAGGTCATCATCACCGAGGATGCAGTAAATAAAAAAGCACCCGCACAGTATGTAACGGATGTTCCCGCCATCGCTTCGGGTAAATAAATAATCAAAAAGGGATGCATGCACTCTGTGTATCCCTTTTTGAAAGGATATTAGTTAGCCGTGGCAACAATTTATCCTGCTAACGATATGTTTTTGATTCTTGTATCACGCATAGGAGGTAAAAATGAACGAACCCGTTGGAATCCTGCTCACTGCTCAGCCCAATTCCCTTCCCAACTATTCACTTTGGAATCTCACATTGATGTTCTTCATTTTCTCCGTTGCCGGATGGATATGGGAAGTCATATACACTGCCATCACCGAAAAGGTAGTGGCAAAGCGCGGCATGCTGAGGGGTCCCTGGCTGCCGCTTTACGGAGTTGGAGGTATACTTATCCTCCTGCTTCTCACACGTTTTCAGTCAAATCCGCTGCTTGTTTTTGTGCTTGCCATGATTCTTTGCGGAACGGTGGAATATCTCACCGCGCTTGCCATCGAGAAATTTTACGGCTGCCGCTGGTGGGACTACAGCACAAAGCGGGTTCACTTAAAGGGTCGAATCTGCCTTGGCGGTGTACTTCTGTTCGGACTTTCCGGGACTGCGGCGGTATGCGGCTTCGGTCCTGTACTCAACGATAATATCACCCGTATCAGCTTCCCCGTTCATGCGGGTATCGTGACTGTACTCAGCATACTGTTTATCGTGGATGTGGTAATTTCCATCATGTCTCCAAACACCGGACGTGGAATTACATATGAGATAAATCCGCCTGAGACGGAAAAGCTCGAGAGCGGAAAAGATCACGAAAAAACAAAAGAATAGGCGGCGCAGCCGCCAATCTGCAGGGGACGACCATCGATCGTCCGCCAAACGATAACGTTAAAGATAAAAGGGTTGTATGATTATCATACAACCCTTTTCTTCCGGCAACTTGTAAGAATTCATCAGATGCCGCCATGTGTTGTCCGGGGCAACGCGGTATTCGGTGCCGTGCAGCGGCGAATCCGGTAAACCGAAATTGAAATGATGGTGTAATGCAATATATTCCACCTTATCCGAAAAATGATGCGCCTTCGCGACATAGCGATAAAATGTTTCCTGCGCGGATTTTTATAAAATAGTCCATCCGTCAGAGACGGATGGACTAAAAAATCGTAAAGGGCGGTGAACCAATGGTCGCCCCTATAGATTGTGTAACGAATTTTCACGCTGCGTGCTTACACCGTGATTATCTGTGCAAATCCGATCTTTCCCTCGGCGTCGGTAACCTCAGCACGCACAAAGCTCACACCGGGGTGAAGCGCAAAACGCGCCTCATAAATCGGCTCATCCTCCGCTGTAACATTGCGTTTTGCTTCCCAAGGGCAGTTTGTGTAAAATGTCACGCATGAAACGGGTGTTTCAGAGCGCACCACTATCTCATCCCCCTCGCGCACACACTCGAAGAAAGGTGCCTGGGTCGCGATAAAACTGTTTTCGCGCAGTGCCGCCATAAGGTTATCACGCGTCAACGGCTTGTCGCCAAGGTTAACCATTATATACGACATGCCTTCCTCTCCGGTGTGGAAATGCGTGTCATCATCGGCAACCAGCGGCAGTACATAACCGCGCGCCGCAAGCTGATCGACTATTATCCCCGAATACGGACGGCAGTTTCGAGGCAGTCCCGAGACGGAATTGTATATTTCCGTTGCAAACAGTCCGCGAAATGGCATAACCATATCATATGTGTTCATGGACCACGCAGGATGGGCGAGTATCGCAAGTCCTCCACAGTCGTTTATCTTATCTACAGCTCCCTGAGCTCCGTCTGCGAGAGTTACCTCGGGGTCATGCTCAGTTCCAAAGCCCACGATGTGAAATACTCCTGCCAGCACATCGCTTCCGTTGTAATTGTACTCCGCTCCCGACAGAACGAGCAGCCCCGACGGATCGGCTTCCGAGCCATCACCGTACTTCCAATGATCGGTAAGCGCAACGAAATCGTATCCCATATTGCGATAGATCGCTTTAGTTTCTTCGGGCGAACGAGCTCCGTCGGAAATCGTGGTGTGAGTGTGAAGATTGCCGCGATACCAACGGTTGCCGTATTTGTCTATATACATTGTTTTACCCCTTTTCTGTGTTATCCGTGTCAGTATCCGATTTTGATATGTCGGAGTTTTTATAAAGATACGCTCCGTCTGATTCGAGCGCTAATATAAAGCTGCTTTTTTTAAGTATTTCTGCGGGCAATGGCTCATCCGTGACGACATAATCAAGCTCTGAGAGCAAAAATTCACGGAACGCCGATGTTCCGCCGAATTTTCCCGAATCGCAGAGAAAGACCGTGTTTTTTGCACGGGAATGCATTACATGTCGAAGCGAGATCTCCTCCTCGGAATAGTCTGAAATTACGCCGTCCATGTTCAGTCCCGAGCAGGAGAAGAACATGATGTCCGCGTTAAACTCCGACACCGTTTTCTCTGCAAACCGCCCCGCAAACGCCATGGAATCCCTGAGCATACGTCCGCCCGTTGAAAATATCTTCACGTTGTTCTCCACAAGCGTGCGGCAGACCTGATAGCCGTTGGATACCACGATAACACCGTCAGATTCGCGGATGTGATCTGCGAGATATGACGCAGTGGTGGACGCGTCTATAAATATCACATCCCCCGCATTGATCAGAGTTGCGGCAAGACGGCAGATACGCATCTTTTCCTGGGTTTTTGTACCGCGGCGGAACGATACGGGAGCGCCGCCCTTGTCATCCGCAAGCATGGCACCGCCGTGGCTGCGGCGGATGTATCCCTGCTTTTCAAGGATATCGAGATCGCGCCTTATAGTAGGCTGACTGGCGTACAGCCGCTCGCCAAGCTCGTGTACCGAGGCAAAGCTCTGATTTTTTAGTATTTCAAGTATCTCCACATGTCGCTGATTTTTTAACATTGCCGCACCCCTTTGAGCGATTTTGAGCGTTTACAATAATTCAAGCCACAGATTGACAAATAACGCTCATTCATATATAATTATATTAATAAGTTGCCGATATGTCAAGAGAAAATTTAAAATTGAGGTAAAGAAAATGATAAAACTGATTGCGTTCGACCTTGATGGCACTCTTACACAGCATAAAACCGTACTCAGCGATAAAAACCGCGACGTGCTCAATCGTCTTGCAGAGAAGTATACGCTTCTCATGGTAGGTGCGGGCCAGTGCATGAGAATTTTTAACCAAATGGATGGCTATCCCATCGACATCATCGGCAACTATGGACTTCAGTTCGCACGCTACGACCATGCCGCAAAGGTTCCTGTGATCGAGCGCGACGAAACCTTTCCATGTGACCGTGAATCGGTGGAAAAGCGTGTGACTATGCTCCGCGAGAAGTACGGCTACACCGAATTTACGGGTGAGAATGTTGAGTTTCACCCCTCGGGATGTATCACGTTCCCCATCCTCGGCACCAAAGCGGCACAGGAAGATAAGCTGGCATTCGACCCCGACCGTGCAAAGCGACGCAAGATCTACGCTGAGGTATGTGATGTCTTTTCCGAATACATAGTATTCGTCGGCGGCTCGTCCTCCTTTGATATGGCGCCGAAGCCCTACAATAAATATTACGCACTCGACCTTTACTGCAAAGAAAAAGGCATCGCTCACGATGAAGCAATATTTGTGGGCGACGACTACGGTATGGGAGGTAACGACGAATCGGTCTACAAATCCGATTTCGGCTTTATCTGTGTGGACGATTACACAAAGCTTGAAGAATATCTCGCGGATATTCTGTAATATAAGGAGTATGCTATGAATATAGAAAAATTGCTGAAAGGCGACGATATCTGCGCCTGCGGTATGGTACATAAGTGCCCCATCGACCATGTTATCATAAAAGAAAACGCCTGCGACTCGCTCACCGAGCTGGTCGCGGCATATAATAATATTCTGCTTGTAGCGGATAAAACCACCTACCGCGTCGGTGGTGGTACCATCACCGAAAAGCTCGGTGTACACCTGGCTGATACGCTTGTGTATCAGACCGAGGATGTGCTCGTTCCGAACGAAGCTGCTATTGAGGAGCTGAGATCCCATGTCACCGATAAGACCGATCTCATCATCGGTATCGGCTCGGGCGTTATAAACGACCTCTGCAAGCATGTCAGCTTCACCGCAGGGCTTCCGTATTATATCGTAGCTACCGCACCTTCCATGGACGGCTATGCATCCAAGGGCGCGGCACTTATACTTGACGGCATGAAGGTCACCCTTAACGCAAATGTTCCGAAAGCGATCATCGCCGATGTCAATATCTTAAAGGATGCGCCCATTGACATGATCCGTGCAGGCTACGGCGACATAATCGGAAAATATTCCTGCCTCAACGACTGGAAGCTGGCACATCTCGTAAATGGTGAATATCTCTGCAAATCGGTAATGAATGCCACATATGATGCAGTAGAGGAGACCGTAAAGCTGGCGGAGGGCGTTGCAAAGCGTGAGCCCGCGGCAGTACAAGCACTGATGGAAGCGCTTGTGGCGGTTGGTATACTTATGGCTTATGTTGGCAACTCTCGCCCCGCATCGGGAAGTGAGCATCATCTCTCCCACTATTTCGAGATCGTGGGAATCGTGCGCGGTGAGGAATACCTTCCCCACGGAGTCGATGTATGCTGTTCAGCCATCGAGACCGCCAAGCTGCGTGAAAAGCTGCTTGCCATTGTAGATATAAGCGAGTATACCTATAAATTTGATAAAGCGACCTACGAGGCGAACATCCGCCGTATCTACGGAACTCTCGCCGATGAAGTCCTGGCACTGCAGAATAAGCTCGGCTGGTATGACACCGACCGTGTAAGCATCTACCGAGACAAGTGGCAGGAGATCAGGAAGCTGCTCGCAAGCGCACCGTCCTCCGCAGAAATGCTGAGACTCACCGAGCAGGTAGGGTTGTCATATGAAGGGTTCAAAGCTCTCTACGGCGACAAAAAGATCGCCGACGCACATCTTTACGCTAAAGACTTAAAAGACCGTTACACTGTCCTCTGGATGTACTACGATCTTTTCGGTACAAAATAAAATATATCATCCCGCCTCGATTTTGAAGCGGGATGAACTGTTTTTATTACTACTCTTTCTGTGCGTCCGCGATAATCTTCTGCGCTACGTTTGCGGGAACTTCCTCATAACGCTCGAAATAGAAGGTGAAGCTGCCGCGTCCCTGAGTAGTCGCACGGAGAGCAATGGGATAATCCATCATCTCCGCCTTCGGAACCTCAGCCTGAACTACGGTGTAGCCCTTCTTTTCGTGAGATGCTTCCATACCAAGCACACGTCCACGGCGCTTGTTGAGGTCACCGATAACATCGCCCACCATATTGTCGGGAACGATGCAGTTGAGTGCGCCTACAGGCTCAAGGAGCACAGGGTTAGCCTTCGGCAGACCATCCTTGTATGCAAGGCTTGCCGCCATCTTGAAGGACATTTCCGACGAGTCAACGTCATGATATGAGCCGTCGTAAAGATCAGCCGCCAGACCTACTACGGGATATCCGGCGAGTACGCCCTTCTGCATTGCTTCCAACAGACCCTTTTCAACTGCGGGGAAGAAGCCCTTCGGAACTGCACCGCCCACTACGCTCTCAGTAAAGGTGAGTCCGTCGCCCTCGCCGGGTGCGAACTTGATGCGAACGTGTCCGTACTGACCGTGACCGCCCGACTGCTTCTTATGCTTACCTTCAGCCTCAACAGGCTTCTTGATAGTCTCACGGTACGCGATCTTCGGCTTTTCAAGAAGCACGGAGGTACCGAAACGATTCTTTAATTTTGCAACCAGCACGTCAAGGTGGATATCGCCCACACCGGAGATAAGCAGCTGCTTGGTCTCGGCGTTATTCTCATAACGTGTGGTAAGATCCTCTTCAAGCAGCTTTGCGATGCCCGAGGAGATCTTATCCTCGTCGCCCTTAGCCAACGGCTTGATAGCCTGAGTAAGGAACGGCTCAGGGAATGCGATGCCCTTATACTTGATATTATTCGCGGATACAGTAAGCGTATCGCCTGTATTGGTAGCGTTGAGCTTTGCGGTCATACCGATGTCGCCGCAGCAGAGCGTATCGACTTCGGTCTGCTTCTTGCCGCGGATGGTGTAGATACGCGCCAGCTTTTCAGCGCCGCCGTTGGTAGTGTTGCGCAGAGTCATATCCTTGTTAAGAGTGCCGTTCATGACCTTGAAGAAGGACATCTTGCCGACGAACGGGTCAGCGACGGTCTTGAATACGAAGATCGAAGCCTCGCCCTCGGGATCAATGGGAGTCTCATCCTCTCCGTCGGGAGTAACGATGATCTCTGTCTTGCGCGCTGTAGGACGCGGGAAGGAGTTGGCGATGGTGTCAAGAACCGCGGTAACACCCCACATTTTGGTGGCAGAGCCGCAGAACACGGGAACGATATCGCCGTTGATGATGCCGTCGTGAACGGCGTTCATGGCTTCATTATATGTAATGGGTTCTTCATTGAAGAACTTATCCATAAGGTCGTCACTGGTCTGTGCGATGGATTCATACAGCATGTTGCGGTATTCTTCCGCAATATCCTTAAATTCCTCGGGGATCTGGGAAACCATGTTCGCACCGGTCTTGTCATAGACCTCAGCCTTCATGTCGATGAGGTTAAGGAAGCCGATAACCTTGTCACCCTCGATCATCGGGATGAGCAGCGGGCAGACGGTAACGCCGAATTTTTCGCGCAGTGCATCGAAAACTCTCTTGAAGCGAGCTTCGCCGTCATCAAAGCGGTTGATGAAGAACGCCTTCGGAATGCCTTCCTTATCAGCCATATCCCATGCAAGCTCTGTACCGACCTCAACGCCATTACGGCCGTCAACGACGATCAGCGCGCTGTCGGCAACTCGCATACCTTCAAGAACCTCACCGGTAAAATCAAGGTAACCGGGAGTGTCAAGTATATTAATCTTGCTTTCCTGCCACATGAGGGGCTCTACTGTGGTCGAAAGTGAAAAGCCTCTGCGAATTTCTTCGGGGTCATAGTCACTTACGGTGTTTCCCTCAGGAGTTCTGCCGAGACGATCGGTCTCTTTTGCGAGGTAGAGCATTGCTTCACAGAGCGAAGTCTTTCCGCTTCCGCCGTGGCCGAGCAGGGCAACGTTTCTTATACTTTTTGTGGTGATCTTGTCCATTGTTAATTACTCCTTTTCTATTGTATTATAGGGAATGTACCGTCCACAGACACTTAGTGCGGGACAGGATTCAGATATTCGAATATGACAATTTGTTGATTTTGGTGATAAATTATAATATCCGTTAACTGAGTACACTGTCTATTATACATTATGCGAAGTAAAAATTCAAGGGGTTTCACAAAAATTATAAACATCGGCACATAGAAATCGAAGCGCCATTTTTGTGCAGTTTCACGAAAAGTGTTTCCCCTGCCATGTATCCCGCACAAACATCAGCTTATCTACGGTGTTCATGACCACAAGCTTTTTGCGGCTCCAATCGGGCGCAATAAGCGTATCAGCGACACCATCCCCCGTAAGTCTGCCGATTACAGTCTCGGGCGGCATTATTTCAAGCTGGCGCACGACAATATCGGCATATTCCTCGAGGCTCAGGCATTCAAACTCGCCGCGGCGATACATGGCTGCAAGCTCTGTACCGTCGATCACATGCAGCAGGTGAAGTTTAAGCTGATCGGGACACATAGCGGCAACTGTACGCGCCGATTCGATCATCATTTCGGGAGTTTCGCCCGGTAGACCGTTGATGAGGTGCACGCCGATACTTATTTTGTCGGAAGCACGCCGCAGTTTTTCGTAGCCTGCCGTAAATTCCGCAAAGGTGTGCCCGCGATTTATGCGGTTGGCGGTTTTGTCATGAGTTGTTTGAAGCCCCAGCTCCACCGTTAGGAAAGTACGCTCGGCAAGCTCGGCGAGGTACTCACAGACATCATCTGCCAAACAGTCCGCGCGGGTAGCGATGCTCATACCGACTATGCGCAGCGAATCACAAACCAGCGCGGCTTCAAACTTCTCGCGGAGCACGGGAAGCGGAGCGTAGGTGTTGGTGAACGCTTGAAAATAGGCGATGCAAAGCGGATCCTCCCATTTTTTCGAGAGCTTTTCATAAGCCTCACGAAGCTGTTCTTTGATCGGAGTCGAAGAATCCGCGCAGAAATCGCCTGAGCCACGCTCGGAGCAGTACACACATCCGCCGCGACCGCGTGTACCGTCACGATTGGGGCAGGTAAAGCCGCCGTCAAGCGGCAGCTTGGCACATTTTGTTCCGAATTTTTGGCGGAGGAAATAGTCGTAGGCATAATAGCGCTTATTTGAGTCGCTATGGGGAAAGGGATTGGTTTCGGCTTGTGTGGGCATGTTTCGCACCTCCATGGGACAAGTCTTTATGATACCATGATACCATAAAGAACGGATTTTTTCAAGCGTTTGCGAAAAAATATCGTCAACCCCCTTGACAAATCGGTTTGTTTATGGTATCATATATAAGTACCGAATATGCGAGTGTAGTTCAATGGTAGAATTCCAGCCTTCCAAGCTGGTCGCGTGGGTTCGATTCCCATCACTCGCTCCAATGAGAAAATCCGTTTGTCACCGAGATAAACGGATTTTTTCTTGTGTAATCGCTATTTTTCGGCGTACACGCATAAATTACAGTGCAACAATTTGAGCTCCGATTATTATAATTTTAGCCCTAATCTGACACGAATCTGTCACAGGCACTAAGCAAAAAGCCGAGGATCATGTCCCCGGCTTAAATGTTGCGATTTTTTCAGCAAGCTCACGATGCCATTGCATGATCAATTCCAAGAATACGCCCGCGAGAGGATCGGAATTGTCACCCATAATCTTCACACCGACATCGTGCCACTCCTTGACGCCCGTAAGTCGTCGCTTCGCCTCTTCGATGTGTCTGATGCCTATATCGTTTTTCCCTTCATCGCACGCAACTTTAGCATATGTATACTGCATATCTGCGTCTCTGAGGCTGTCCGTTACAGTTTTGGCTATGCCATACATTACATCATGCATAGTTTACACACCGCGCATCTGATCAATACAACGCTTGATGGCTTCGCGCTCATACTCTGAGCCCGCCTCAGACATCATGTCTTCGAGCTGTTCCATCATGTGGTCACGCCCATCATCACGGCTGTAATGACCTCGTACATAGTGCTTGCCGCGGTTGGCATAGCTATCACCGCGACTATAACCACCCTCATTTCTGCTATAGCCGCCGTTGCTGTAATCGCCGCCTCGTCCGCCCTTTGCATAACTGCGCCCGCGCTTCGAGGTGTCCATTCCGTCATCACGACTGTATCCGCCATCCTCGCTTCCCTCAAGCATAACTATCTTGTCGATATTCTTGATAGTATCGGTGAGTTTATGCACTGTTTCGAGATCAAATGCGCTCATATCGGGTTTTTGGGTGAATTCATCAAGCTCGCGGCAGAGCTTATCCTTTAGCTCATACAAAGCGTCCAAATTTATCCCTCCTCTCTTGTGACGATCAAATTAGCGTTGGTAACATCGATCGCTTGATCGGATGTATTCTCTACCGCAACGGTAAAGCAACATCCGCGCGGTACAGTTACGAACGTTGATATGTAAACATGCTGCTCGTCACCTACCGCTACAGGCGTAACGACCGCCTCGGAGCCACCGAGAGCTTCACCGTTGATCGCGAGAGCGACCGAGATGGGACCGACGATTCCTCCCACGGGTATTGAGAGGTTGCCGCCGAAGCTCACACGATAGCGTGCATAGCAGCAATTTGTTATACCGCGAAGTATAACAACACCCGAATCGGGACGGTGAAAAACACACTTCGGACCATGTGATACCGTGTCCGTAAAGATGACATTGTCGCCGTCATCTACCGTTTGAAGCGGCACATGTACAAATTCAGCCATAGATTACCTCCTTTAAGATTTGGCGGGGCTTTCGCCCCGCCTATTTGTTTTATCGGCGAGGGCCGATATTTGTACGTTACGCTGCACCACAGCCGCAGCCGTTGCCATATCCACCGTAGTTGTTATAGCCAACTCCGAGAGGGTTACCGTAGCAACAATTCGGGTTTGGTACTACATAGGCGGGTACAGGGCATTCGTTGCCCGTACGGCGGATGATTTCGGCGGTGCTTGCGTCAATCGCCGCACGAAGTACCGCATTCTGGTCGGCCTGCGATGCTTTGAGACGCAGATTCTGATTCTCTGCCTGCAACGTATCAATCTTGTCCTTGACGAGAAAGTCGAGGATAGCGCGGGTATTGCAGTTAGCATTGTCGATAATATCGCGGGTAGAACCGCAAATAGCCGACTGAATCGCTGTAGACTGTGTAGCGAGGTTATAGTTGGTGTCGCAGAAACCGCGCTCAATAAGCCGCTGTGTTTCGCAGCAACACTTCTGGTCAGCCATCGCCATAGCATTGAGCTGTGCCATGAATGCCGCCTGCATATTGCATCGTGAGAGTTCTGCCTGAGCAAAACCGCTGGTTATGGAGTTGTTCAGTGCATATGTAGCATCAGCAAGACCATAAGTCTGTTGATCGAGCTTTGAGATAAGCGTCTGCTGATCGACAGCCGAGTGTACATCAGCGGGAGTCGCACATGTAGTATTCGCGCCGCATCCACCGCCGCCAAAGCCGCGGCCAAAACCGCCGTTACCCAACAGCCCGAAGAGCAGGAACAGCACAAGGATATCCCATACACCATTCCCACCGAAACCGCCATTTCCCCAACCGCCACCATAGCCGCCGTTTACAACAGCCGCGATATCAGCGGGGCCCATTCCGTTACCATTTGAAAGGCTCATAGTTTGTACCTCCGTTTTAATTATTTTTTATTTATGTCAACAGCACTGTGCACCGTGCCGAAGCCATTATTTAGTGTGGCAGCAAACGCTGAAACTGCGCCGCCATCTGCTGTACTTTGTCGAGCTGTTGCTGGGTGATTTTACCCGATTGCAAAAGCTTTTGTATTTCTACTTTCGGATCGCCTTGAAAGTTTGCCCGAAATTGATTGAATTGCTCCACAAATGCCATGAATCCACTATCATTTGCGGATTGATTGCCGCCGAGTTGCTTAAATAAAGGATTAGCCATTTTCGCCGCCCTCCGTGCTTGTTATTCCGAGTTCGCGGTTCAGCCTATCCAATTCTGCTGCGAAACGTTTGAATTCTTCTTTGGTCACATACTCTACTGTTGGAATCTGCGCTGTCGCAGGAACTGATTTGGGCGATTGTGTACGCTCTGTATAGTCGAATATCTTAAGCGGCATCGGCATTCCGCTTGGATCTGTAGATTTAAGATAAAAGGTTGTATTTTCGCTGTCCATCAGCAGAACCGTGTTTCCTGCGGCGACAAGATAGGCTTTTGCGCCTTCCTCACCCTGCACCCATTTGATAGAATCATTTGGCGGCTGTTGCTGTTGTGCGCGAAGCTGTGAGAGCTGATCCATAGGTGCCTGCTGCATCATAGGCGTCTGTATAGGGATTTGTGGTCCCTGCGTCATCGGCGAATAGTAGTAAGGCTGTCCGTACATTATTTCATTCCTCCCTTTGCCAATAATAGATAGGTATTTCCGCTCCGCTGTCCCAGGTATCATACCAGTCGCCGTTTATCACGCATACTACATGACCCGATATCGCGAGTATGTATGTACCTTTGGAATGTTCTGCGGCGAAGTCGGCGACAGTGTAGCATTCGGAACAATTATCGGAAACAAAGCGACGTTTAAAGCCTTTACGCGAAAGATAAGCACCCCATACGTGATTTGCGGTAGGCATATCACACATGATGTATCCTTCGAGCGCAATGCCCGCATACACTTCATCCCAACCACATTCCATAGCTTTTGCAATTGCACGCACAGCGCAATCACCAACAGTGCGCCCAGCGGGATTTGCGTTGTATTGTTTCCAGATTGTCTGTCACCGCCCTTTCTCTACGCTTTAATTGTACCGCAAAACATTACTTGTATGGGCGCAATAAAAGAGCACAAAAGGCGCATTTGGCATAAAAAAAGACCTCCGAGGAAATCCCTCGGAGGTCTATGATCATATGTAATGTAACCGTTTTGCAACACTCGTGAATATGTCAAGTGCCGCGGCGAAGCGACGTTTAATTTGGCTATAAGAGTAGCCGAGTGTGTCGGCAATGTATCCCTCATCATGCTTTTCGGAAAGCACCATGACGAGTATCTTTTTATCAACAGTTTTCAATGCACAGCGGTCTATTATATGTTGTATATCCTCGTTGTCGGTAATATATCTCCGTACAATCCGTTTTTTGTCGATGTGTTCGGACATATGTCCTCACCCCTCACATATCGGCGGTACCGTCCTCGGCATCCTCCTTGAAACGATTGAATAAATCGTAAACAGTCGAATCGATAAGTGCCTGTGTAGTAGCATCGTCGAAAGTAATGCCGCGACGTTCCAACAACTCAACCGCATATTTATATTTTGCAGATTTGTCAATAAGCCCCTTTCGCGCTGCTTCTTCTGCAGCATAACAAGCGATTTCCAACCAATGTGAAACCTTTGTTAGTTGCTCGGCAGTAGGTTTTGATTTGATATACAGAATGAGAATGGTACCTATTATAAGCGCTACAGTTGTAATATCTGTCATGATTCGCCCTACCTTTCATTTTTTTCCGCGGCGTCTGCCGCTTTTTTTATTTTTGCTTCCTCGCGCGTCTTTACAGCCTCGATTATACCACTGACAACAGCTTCAAGTCCTGTGATACCCATAAGCGCGGTGCAGTAAGCAGATAAATCTATCCCCGTTATTACATGGAGTATCTCTGACAGCAAGAAGAATGCACCAGCAAAGCTGAACCACGATATAAGAAATACTTTGAGAAACCTCATACCGCCGCCCCCAACTTGCAAATAAGCTCGCGCAGGTACCGCACGCGAAGCACAGCCCCGCGCCAATACTCGGGCGTGTCAACAACGCCCACCGCATGAAGCCGCCCCAACGCCGCCTCAAATGCAAGCTCCGCATCGGGCGCACCGCTTATCTTCGCCGCCGCTTTGATCAGCAGCTCGTCGAGATATCGCACATCGTCATAGTGCTCGCACCAGTACACGGGATTCGCGATCACGCCGAGCGCCGCCAGCTTCGCTATAGCCGGTATTGCCTCCGAGAAGTAGCCCTCGTTCACGTCGCAAACGCCGCCCACACCGCTCACACGGTCTGTGCCCTTCTGCCAAATGCGGGTGTTCGGCACCGCCAT
>JAFUOH010000006.1 GCA_017482055.1 Clostridia bacterium | reverse complement strand
TGGTGGAGGCGAGGGGAATCGAACCCCTGTCCGAAAACTCATCAATACAGCTTTCTCCGGGTGCAGCCAATCTATTGGGATTCCCTGCCGCGCGCGCCGATGGGCAGGCTCGCGAGGAGGTAGCGCTTTAGTGCATGGCAGCTTCAAGTGCGAAAGGGCTGCTCACGTTCACTGCTGAATGATGCCCAAGCGGAAGCCGCAGTACTCAACCGGTGGACAGCCGCCATTTAGGCAGCAGCTAATTCAGTATTATTAGCGTTTAATTTTAAATTGCCAATTTTAAAGAGATCAGGCGTCTCTACCCGCTTACCGTATGTCAAAATCCCCGTCGAAACCTTTACGCCCCCATATCTTCGCCGCATACGCGGCGATCGTTTATTTGTTTTTCCTGTAGAATTCGAGCGCCTCGGCGACATTTATACCGTCGATCGTCATGCCGCTAAGCTCGCATCCGTCAAGCTTTACATCGCTAAAATTGCAATTTCTGAACTCTGTGCCCCTAAGATCGGGATTGTCAAAGCGAGCTTCCCTCATATCTACACAGCCGAAAGAGGTCTTGTTCATGCACATACCGCCGAACTTTGCTCCCGTCATATTGATATCACTGAAGCTGACTCCGCTCATGTTGATATTGTTGAATGAGCCATCCGCCATTTTGATATTGTCAAACTCCACACCGGTCATGTTGATGTTCTCAAACCGCGCATGCTTGATTATCGTGTCACGCAGTACATACCGATCGTCTCTCGCTTCGCTCACTGTCGATGCCGCCTCGCCGATATACGTCACAACGTCGCTCATCGGCTTGCGCTCACGCAGAGGTGATTCGGTCTGTGCTTCGCCAACAGGTATAAGCGCCACGATCTCATGCTTTTCCGGGATGTTAAGAAGCGCACGGCACCTCCCTGCATCAAATGCTCCCATGAAACATCCGTTAAGTCCCATATCAGCCGCCGCAAGCAGCAGATTCTCCGCCGCGAGTGCGGTATCCTGATATGTAAACAGCTTAGCTCTCTCACCGAAACGTCCCACAAGCGCTTCATTGTCTGTGCAGACCACAAATATTACCGGAGCTGTCGTCGCCCAAGTTGCACAGATGTCCGCGAATTTTGCGCGAACCTCACCGTCGGTCACCACATAGAAATGCCACGACTGCATATTGCAGGCGTTCGGCGCTCTCGTTGCCGCTTCGAGCAGCGTATCTATCTCGCCGCGTGTCACCTCTCTTTCGGTGAATGCTCTCACAGAACGGCGTTTATATAAAAGCTCATTAAATTCCATTTTTATAATCATAGCTTTTGCGTGGCAAAAGCTTCCTTTCCGGGGAGTTATGGATGGTTTTGCGCAGCAAAATCCTTGCACGAAGTGCAAAGGAATCCACAAAACCCGATCTGAAAATTATTTTCAGACTGCATTCTCCTTAATAATCGTCGTGACCGCGTGACTTCATCGCTCGTTCAATATCTCTTCCCGCCTGCTTCTTCGCCTCTGTATCACGCTTGTCGTAAAGCTTCTTGCCCTTACAAAGCCCGACCTCCAGCTTCACTCGCGAGCCGCGGAAGTACATGGACAGCGGCACAAGTGTAAGTCCCTGCTGAGTCACAAGACCGAGGAGCTTGTTTATCTCCTTCTTATGCATAAGCAATCTGCGTATGCGCATGGGATCCTTGTTGAAAATGTTTCCCTGCTCATAGGGGCTTATATGCATTCCCGACACAAACAGCTCACCTTTTTCAACAAAGCAGTATGAATCCTTCAGATTCACCTGTCCGCGTCTGATACTCTTGACCTCCGTACCGAACAGCTCAATACCCGCCTCATAGGTCTCCATGACGAAATAATCATGGCGTGCCTTTTTATTGGGAGCGATCAGCTTGGTACCGCTTTTATTATCCGCCATGTCATCACGTCCTTTCACAGTCGGTATATAATAGTATACCACAAAAAGATTAATAAATCAAGACCTTGGCTTAAAGATTATTTACACATAGGCGTTCTTTATTCAAACATCAGTCCCAAAATTTCGTAGCGGAAATTCACGATTTGCCACCACGCAAACCGCGCGCCACACGCGCCGCGACTGCACAGATACCGCTGTATATCAGATTCAGTACCACAGCCGTAAGCACCGACAGCGCAAACACCGCAAGCGTTACGGGAACAAAATAATACCCACGATCAAGCATATCGGGAACTGCCGCGATAAGCCTTGTGTATATAATATCGTCGAATATATACGACACAAGATATGCTCCGAGACACGCGTCCGACACCCATGCAAGCAGCTTTTTTGACCACACGGGAAAGCATGAAGTGTCGTGGTATACTAAAAACACGAAAACAAGCACTGTCACAACAAGCGTGGGCAGTCCGAACCAGTCCGTGTACGCGCCCCATGCAAAGTATCCGCCCCAGCTGCGGTAATAGTTGAAAGCACCGAACGCGATCACCGAAAGTACAATAAGGGGCAGATTAAACCGCTTTTTCAGCTTTATCGGGTACTCCTTCAAGTACGCGCCGAGGAAGTAATAGGTCAGCGGATAGATCATAACCCACCATTCGGGCAATATCTTTATATAGTCCGTGGAAAGATAGGGGGTTTTTATCCATCCCTCCACCTGAAAATTCCAGATGTTGAAAACGCTCGGCAGTGAGCTGAGAAAAATAAGCGTAATTACAAGCGCACCTCTTGCCCTTTTTTCTTCTAATCCGCGCCACATGGCGTTGAGAAACGGGATGAGCAAAAAGAGCCCTATATACATCTCGATATACCACGCATATGGCGCGGCTGAATAGTTAAGTATATGCGCCGCACCGCCGAGCAATGTTATACCCTCTTGCAGAATGACATTTTTGTATACAAGGCAAACTATCGAAGCAAGCAGATAGACGGCAAGCGTTTTTACGATCCCCCGATAATATCTAAGCGACCACTCTTTGCGGCTCATAAGATACCCGGTCAGCATGATAAAAAGCGGCACACAGATCATAAAGCCCGTGCGCAGTATTGTCAGCAGAAGCATCCGTCCGCCAAGCATCGGCGTGTTGTAATATCCGCTGTTCAGGAAAAAATGCACTCCTATAACCGAAAACGCGGCGACAATACGGGTTATATCAAGGGCGCTGTTTCTTCTTGTTATATCCATGATCCTCCCAAAAAGGCAGGGATGCCCATATGTGCAAGCATCCCTGTTGTGTTTTGTTTATTCTTCGGTCTCTTCCTTGACTACTGCGATGGAAAGCTCGCCGAGAGCCTTCATATCGGGAAGCGCGGGAGCGCCCGTCATCAGCTCGGAAGCGTTCTGTACCTTCGGGAACGCGATAACGTCACGGATATCGTCAAGCCCGAGCACCAACATACAGAGTCGGTCAAAGCCGAACGCCATGCCTGCGTGCGGAGGCACGCCGTACTTGAAAGCTTCGAGTAAGAATCCGAACTTCTCGTTTGCTTCTTCCTTGGTAAGACCGAGAAGATCGAACATCTGAGACTGGATCTCCGCGTCGTGGATACGCACGGAGCCGCCGCCGAGCTCGTAGCCGTTCAGCACGATATCGTAAGCCTTTGCACGAATCTTTGCGGGATCGGTGTCTGCATACTTCGCAAGATCCTCTTCCATAGGCATGGTAAAGGGATGATGCTTTGCGTAATATCTTCCGTCATCCTCGTCATACTCAAACTGCGGGAATTCGGTGACCCACAGGAACTTGTAATCATCGGTACGGAGAATACCGAGACGCTTTGCGATCTCACAGCGGAGTGCGCCGAGAGAGTCGTATACCACGCCGTTCTTGTCGGCTACAATAAACACGATATCGTTTTCACCTGCGCCGAGTTTAGAAAGCACAGCCGCATTTTCTTCATCCGTTAAGAACTTAGCGTAAGAGGAAGATACCTCTCCGTTTACATTCTTGTACCATGCAAGACCCTTTGCCTTATAGGATTTGACGAAATTGGTAAGCGAGTCGATCTCCTTGCGGGAGAACTTAGCCGCTTCACCGTTTACCACGATAGCGCGTACCGAACCGCCGTTTGCGATGGTATCCGCGAACACCTTAAAGCCGCAGCCTGCAAGCACGTCGGAAATATCACAAAGCTCGTAGCCGAAGCGCATATCCGGCTTATCGGAGCCGAAGCGCTCCATAGCCTCTGCATAAGTCATGCGCAGGAAGGGAGTGGGAAGATCAACGCCGAGGAATTCTTTCCACAGACGTACCACGAACTTCTCATTGATCTCCATGACATCGTCCTCGGTAACATAGGACATTTCAAGGTCGATCTGAGTAAACTCGGGCTGACGGTCGGCACGGAGGTCCTCGTCGCGGAAGCAGCGAGCGAGCTGCATATAGCGGTCAAAGCCCGACAACATTAAAAGCTGCTTGTAAAGCTGAGGCGATTGAGGCAGTGCGTAAAATTTTCCGGGATGTACACGGCTGGGCACGAGGTAGTCGCGTGCGCCCTCGGGAGTAGGCTTGATGAGACAGGGGGTCTCGATCTCAAGGAAGCCGTTCTCTGCATAGTAGTCGCGCATGATCTTCGCGATCTTGGAGCGTGCGATAATATTGTTTGCAAGATCGGGACGGCGCAGGTCAAGGTAGCGGTGCTTGAGTCTCAATTCAGGTTTGACATCGCTGTTTTCCACGATCTCGAAGGGAGGTGTCTGAGAGGTGGAGAATATCTTTAATTCGTCCACCGCGATCTCGATCTCTCCTGTGGGGATATTCTTGTTTACAGCACCTTCTCCGCGGGCTCTGACTACGCCCTTTGCGCAGATAGAAAACTCGGAACGCAGAGTAAACGCTGTGTCGAACACCGCTTTATCGGTGTTGTCGTCGAATGCTAACTGCACGATACCCGACCTGTCACGCAAGTCAACGAAGATAAGACCGCCCAGGTCACGCTGGCGCTGTACCCAGCCCATAAGGCAGACTCTCTCGCCGATATTTTTTGCGGACAGCTCCGCAACATACGATGTACGCTTATCATTTTTAGTAAGTTGTGCTCCCATTGTTTGGATCCTTCACTTTCGTATATAGAATATTTTAATTTCATTAGTTAAGAGAGCCTTCGGAAATACCCTCTGTCGACAAACGCTTTTTCGCGTTTAGGCTCTCCGAAAATCGACGAGGGCAGCGTCCATGTCTAAAATCACCGTATAAGACATATTCGTAACCTCACAATTCAAATACTCCCTATATTATAACAAATTCGCGGCAATTTTGCAATACCGTATGACACATTATCGTCATTTCGACGTATTATCCATTGTTGACGCCGCATTTGACAGTCACTTTGTACATATTTTCGGTAATTTCGACACAAAAATTCAGAAAATGTCGAAATACTCCGCCGATTTCACTTTACACAGCGCTGAAAATGTGATAATATTTTAATGTAATTACATACCGGTATGCAGATACAAAATTTCCGAAAGGTATCTGTAGCTATGACTGAACACCTCAAAAGCTTATCCGCCGCATCCGTTTTCTATTTCGCAAAACAGCTTGATAACAACACTGTCCTCATCTGCGACGTTACAATGATGCCGTTATTTGAATATCACCGCACGGCGTACGCCTTCACCCTTCGCTTGTTTCACGGAAGCAAAAGTGAATGTGCAACGGTGGAGGACGTGACCTGTGACCGTGATAAGGCGGAGCATATCTTCAATCTGCTCTGCACAGGCAATGTGTACCCATGCCATCTCCAAGACATAATAGTCGATCTTATCGCGTAGCTACCGTATCGTTCCGCCGCCGATGACCACTTCGTCCGAATACAGCACCACCGCCTGACCCCGTGTCAGCGCGCGCTGAGGTTCGTCAAACTCCACATGTATCTCATCCTCGGCGGTCTGTACTGCTGTCGCCGCCGCTTCCTTATGGCTGTAGCGTACCTTCGCGGTCACACGCAGAGGCTTGTCGAGCTTATCTACGGCGATAAGATTAATATCGTTTGCATACAGCTCCCGCGAGAAAAGCGCAGGCTCGTCCGCAAGCGTAACAGTGTTGTGTAAGGGATCGATAGCGCTTACGAATATGGGTCTGCCGAAGGATATACCAAGACCTTTTCTCTGACCGATGGTATAGCGGATTATTCCCTTATGCTGTCCGACCACATTTCCATTTTCGTCGATAAAGTCGCCGGGCGCGGGTACGCTTCCGGTATATTCCTCGATAAATCTCGCATAGTCGCCGTCGGGCACAAAGCAGATGTCCTGGCTGTCGGGCTTGTTTGCATTGATGAAGCCCTGCGATTCGGCTATCTCACGCACCTCGCTTTTAGACAGTCCTCCAAGCGGAAGCATAGTGCGCGCAAGCTGCTCCTGCGAGAGCGCGTACAGTACATAGGTCTGATCCTTGCTCATATCGGCGGAGCGCTTCAAGAGCATGCGCCCCGACGCCGCATCCCGCTCGACTCTCGCATAGTGCCCCGTGGCGATCCTTGTACACTCCATAAGATCGGCGCGGGTGAGAAGCTGCCGCCACTTTATAAAGCGGTTACAGTCAATGCAGGGGTTAGGCGTACCGCCTGACTCATAGGTGGAAACAAAGCGGTCTATGACCTTTTCCTTGAAGTTGTCGCGGAAATTGAACACGTGATGTTCCATTCCGAGGCGTATGGCAACGCTTCGCGCGTCCTCCACGTCGGACAGCGAACAACAAGTTTTGTCTGTATCGAGATTTATATCGTCATTTGAAAACAGCTTAAGGGTAACACCCACGGCGGGCAGTCCCTGCGATTTTATTAAGTAAGCCGCGACCGAGCTGTCAACTCCGCCGCTCATGGCTACAAGTACGCGATCGTTCATTGCTATGTGCTCCTTTTGGCACCGACAGGCGCCGATTTCGGTAGTTTATTCAAGTATTTCCTTCATTGCCTGCGGAATAGCTCTTACGGTATCGCTCGCGATCATAGACACCTCCGGTATTTCCCGCGCGGCGATCTCACCGGCTAGTCCCGCAATGTACGCCCCTGCGGCGATTCCGAGCAGCAGCTCGTCATCGCTGACGTATCCGCAAATACCCGCAAGTATTCCGCTTAATACGTCCCCGCTTCCGGCAGTCGCCATACCCGCACATCCGCGGTCAACAAGGTAAACGGTATCGCCGTCGGTGACGATAGTGGTGGTACCTTTCAAGAGCAGGATCGCGCCTGTACGCTTGGCATATGCCTTTGCCGCAGTGATAAGATCGTTTCTGAACTCTTCAAACTTCTCTGTGCAAAGGCGTTCAAATTCCTTTGGGTGAGGCGTAAGTATCAGGCGGCAGGAGGCGTTTTTAAATTTTGCGCTGTCCATGCCCGCAAGCACATTGAGCCCGTCGGCATCCACCACGAGATTGCCGCTGTATTCGCACAACAGATATTCAAGCAGGCGCTTTACCTCGTCCGAGCGTCCCATTCCCATCCCCAGCGCCGCCGAGGCAGTATTCCTCATAAGCTCATCGGCAGTGGCGTAGCTGAAGCAGTATTCTCCCTCCGCCTCGTCAAGCGGAAATACGGTGGATTCAAGCACAAACGGAAGCACTGCGTTAACAAGGCTTTTCGGTACTGCCAGCTTTGCCACTCCCGCTCCCGAGCGAAGTGCCGCCAGTGAAAGATTGGCAAGCTTTGCCGCTCCGCTGTATCTAAGCGACCCACCTATCAGCGCCACATATCCGTAGTCGCCCTTGTTGGAGTTATGCGGGCGGCTTGCAAACAAATGGCGGATATCGTGCTTTTCGATAAGATACGCAGGCTCGTCAAGGAGCTCTATGCCGATGTCGCAGTTTACCTTGTCCTTTATAATATCCTTGGCGGAGTTTAAAAACACACCGCTTTTATAGGTGCCGATGGAGACTGTCAGATCGGAGTGTACGCATACATCGCCGATACCGCTGTCACCTCCGAGCCCCGAATTTATGTCAGCGGATACGATGTATGCGCCGCTTTTGTTTATGCGCCGGATAGCGGTGCGGTAGGGCTCGCCCACCTCACCGCGAAAGCCCGTACCGAAGATGCAGTCGAGCACCGTGGCAAAGCCGTCAAGGCATAATTCGTCAAGACCGTTTTTTATCTCTGCCCCAAGCGCAATGCATTTGTCGTAAAAATACCTGCTCACATCGGACACTCTGTCGGAAAGCATGAAGATCGTACACGGAACACCCGCGCCGCAAAGCAGCTCCGCCACCACAAAGCCGTCACCAGCATTGTTTCCGACGCCGCAGACTACAGCGACGGGCGGCCGCCACTCCACCGCATCGAATATGGCTTTGCCCGCACGGGACATAAGCTCACGAAAGGATGCGGAATGCTCCGCGGTGTAAGCATCGCTTTTTCTCATATTTTCAACCGAAACGACTTTGATCATTTACAATTCCCCCGCAGGATATTTTCAGCATAGCTGTATACTAACATTATACTATACAAAAGCGGAAATTGCAAGCCTGTTTGGAGAAAAACCTTATTACCGCAGATCACGCTGTGCGGGATCGTTTAAAAGCGCTCCGCACTTGTCAAAGCGCGAACCGTGACATGGGCAGTCCCATGTACATTCGGAGGCGTTCCATTTGAGCGCACAGCCGAGATGCGGACAGCGGCGCGGGATCGGAAGCAGATAGTTCCCGAGGGAAGTAAACACATTTGCAAACAGCTGTGCGCTCATCATACTGCGCGACGGATCGTACACCTTCGCCGCGGGAACATCCCGCCCGAGTATCAGATCGCGAAGGAGTGTCGCCGAGATCATTGAGCCGATAAATCCATATCCGCCGAATCCCGTGGCGACGAAGCATCGGTCGCTCGAGCGGGTAAGTCTGCCGATGTACGGAAGCCCGTCAAGGCTGACCGTATCCTGCGTTGCCCATGAGGCGTATATTTTTGAACCTGCAAACAGATTGGCAAAATTATCGGCGCGGTATTGGAGCACCGCGTCAAATCCGCCGCCGCTTTTGCCTGTGCGGTGGTCACCGCCGCCGAGCAGGAGATATTTACCGTACATGCGCATGTACATGCCGTCCTCGGAGATATCCTCATACGCCCCGCCGATATCACGGATACCTTCAAGTGCCAGCACATAGGAGCGCTTCTGATACAGCTTTAGTGCATACAATCCCCGCAGCTTCGGAAGTGGGAAATGGGTGGCGATTATCACGTATTTGGCATAGATACGGTATTTATCGGTCTCGGCGCCATCGCGTGTCAGCCGCGTGATTCGCGTTCTTTCGCGTATGGTAAGCCCGCGTACGAGTCGGGCGCAAAAATCGAGAGGATCAAGCTGAAGCTGTCCCGAAAAGTGTATGGCGGCTGACATTTTTATATTGAGCGGCATGTCGCGAAGCAGCGTCGCGGCGACGCCGAAGCGGCGAAGCTGCTCATATTCACGCTCCATCCTCGCCGCACCTTTAGTGGAGTAAAGATAGAAGTCGCGCACTTCAAAACGGCAGCCCAGCTCGTGGCAAAGGGTATGGTACTCCCTCAGCGCATCAATACGGGAGCGCATGACTGTCCGTGCGGCATAGGCACCGTGACGGAGCGATATGTCACGGCAGAGAACGTCCTGTCCCACCGACACTACCGCGGTAGAGCGGGCAGTGACCGCTCCCGCGATGCGTTCAGCTTCACAGACCAGCACATTCACCCCCGCGTTTTGAAGATAATATGCACACAAAAGACCGCACACGCCCCCGCCGATAACGAGCACATCACATTCCGCATCTCCCGCAAGCGTGGGAAAGGACGGCAGCCCGCTTCCGTTGTAAATAAGATCCGATGACATATGAACTTACCTCATTTCAAAATAATATTTTTCTTAATATTGTACCGTCCGGCGTGAAATAAACGCCCGCGAGGTTTAATTTACTATGAATTTTTATCGGAATCGCTTGCAATTCGGCGCGAATGATGGTATCATTATAAATAATGATTCTATTCTGTTTCGAAAGGACTAAACATGACAACACAAAAAAAGCCGGAGCTTCTCTCTCCGGCGGGAAATTTCGATAAAATGAAGGCGGCGATCCTTTACGGAGCCGACGCGGTATATTTGGCGGGCGACGATTTCGGTATGCGCGCCGCTGCGGACAATTTCACCCTTGATGAGCTTTACGAAGCGGTGAAGTATGCGCATGAGCGCGGTGTGCGCATAAATCTTACCCTCAACACCATGCCTCATACCGATGAGTATCCGAAGCTCACCGAATTTGTAAAGAGGCTTGTGGGCGCAGGAATAGATGCGGTCATTGCCGCAGACCTCGGCGTAATGGCGCTTGTACGGGAATACCTGCCCGACACCGAGCTGCATGTTTCAACTCAGCAGAGCACTGTCAGTGCCGCCGCCTGCCGTGAGTGGCACAGACTCGGCGCAAAACGCGTGGTGCTTGCTCGTGAGCTGACGCTTGCCGAGATCAAGGAGATCCGTCAGAATGTACCGCGAGAACTTCAGCTCGAAGCGTTCATACACGGCTCCATGTGCATCTCCTACAGCGGGCGCTGTCTGCTCTCACAGCACTTTGTGGGACGCGACGCCAACCGCGGCAGGTGCGCACAGCCCTGCCGCTGGAATATGTCCTATGCGCCTTCGACCGTCGCCTTGGACGAGGGCTGTGCGGACTATGAGATCACCGAGGAAAAACGCCCCGACAACCGCGTACCCGTCATCGAAAACGAGCGCGGAACATTCTTCCTGTCGTCAAAAGATATGTGCATGATCGAGCATATTCCCGAGCTTATGGAAAGCGGTATTGACAGCTTTAAGATCGAGGGCAGAATGAAAAGCGAATATTACGCAGCGGTGGTAACAAATGTCTACCGTATGGCGATCGACCGCTATTTTGCCGATCCCGAGCATTACGTGTACGACCCCGCATGGCTTTACGAGCTTGAATCGGTCAGCCACCGTGAATACAACACGGGCTACTATTTCGCAAAGCCCATGGAGGATGCCAACACCGCAAAACAGCCGGGTTATATGAAGGAAAAGGCATATCTCTGCCGTGTTACCGCATACGATAAAGAGAGCGGCGTGGCGCAGTTTGTTCAGCGCAACAAGGTGTTTGCTCACTCGGACGTGGAGATCATCACCCCCGGCGAGGTAGGGCGGGCATTGTATCTCGGCGAGCTTTATAACGAGACGGGCGAGATGATAGAATCCGCGCCGCATCCATATATGCCATTCTCCGCCAAAGTACCGTTCGACGTGAAAGTCGGCGACATCGTAAGAGCGAAATAAGGAGCGCCCATGGAATTATTTATCGAGCTTTTAAAAGCCTTCCTGTACGGTATTGTGGAGGGCATCACCGAATGGCTGCCCGTATCCTCCACGGGACATCTGATACTGCTAAACGAATTTGTGACCCTTAACAATGTATCCGAGAAATTTATCGGAGTTTTTGAGGTGGTCATACAGCTCGGCGCCATACTTGCCGTTGCGGTGGTGTTTTGGAAGAAGATCTGGCCATTTTCAAAAAACGGCGAGATATGTAAGGTCATAAGCCGCGGCAAATTCATAATGTGGATGAAAATACTCGTCGCATGCATGCCTGCGGCGGTGATAGGCATACTTTTTGACGACTACATAGACGCGCTTTTCTACAACGGTCTGACCGTCGGGATCATGCTCGTTGTCGTCGGTATAGCGTTCATCATCGTTGAAAGAAGAAACCGCTCAAAAACGGCAAAGGTGACAAGCATCGACGCGCTCACCTTCCGTCACGCCTTCGGTATAGGCTTGTTTCAGCTTTTGGCAGCGGTGCTTCCCGGAACCTCGCGCTCGGGCGCGACCATTCTCGGCGGACTTATGCTCGGTGTTGACCGCACCACATCAGCGGAGTTTACATTCTTTCTCGGCATTCCCGTAATGTTCGGCGCCTCGCTGTTAAAGCTTGTAAAGATCGGCTTCGAGTTCACCGCAGCGGAGGCAGCGGTACTGCTTGTGGGCATGGTCAGCGCATTCGCGGTGTCGATGGTATGCATACGCTTTTTGATGGATTTCATCAAGCGCCACGATTTCAAGGTATTCGGCTGGTACCGCATCATCCTCGGCGCGGCGATGCTTGTATATTTTTTGGTGTTTTAAATAGGAAACAGGGCTGCTGCATTAACTCGGTTGTAATGCAGCAGCCCTGTTTTATCAGAATCTGTAAACTACAGACAGATCGTTTGCATTTATGAAAACAATCGCCTTTTTCTTTTCGAGCGCATATTGAACGGTTTGGTGTGTGCCGCCCGGTTTTCCGTCCCAGACAGCCATGACTATATCCGAACTATCGACCATATACTCATTTCGCTTCCTCATGCAGTCAGGCGTATATTCTTTTCCAACCCGTGTTTTCTTGTCGCACAGCTCCAAAATATCAAAATACCGTGTCCTTTGTTCCTTTGACCACCGTGCCATCTGTGTGTAACAGGGTATCGCCGCTTCCAATGAGATATGCGGGTACAGATTTTGCAGTTCAAGCACCTTTTCTGCGGCAATCATATCAACACCGAGGCTCGGTACTCCGAAGAATGCTCAACCACATCGCCAAAAATGGCATCCGCCGAAGTCTCCGGACCATTCATGATCATTATCGGCTTTTCACACCGTGGGAATGATGCACCGCGTTCAACGGTAGATATGTAGTTTCAGGCAAATTTTATTTTTTGGAGAGTTTCCATACTCTGCATCCAATGTCAAAATACACATAGGCATCCAAGATAACACCTCGAAAATTGTGCTAAACCGAAAATCTTTTGAACTTGACGATAATTTCACAAATTTATGTTGATAAAATTTCATAAATGTGGTAAAATATTTTTGATTGTGGTGTATAAACACCATGATCATCAAGTTTGGAAAAATTTTTTATAGAGGTGAAAATAAATGTACAACAAGAAATCAGTAGAAGATATCGTGGTTACCGGTAAGAGAGTACTCTGCCGCTGCGATTTCAACGTACCCGTTAAGGATGGCGTTATTACCGATGACAAGCGTATCGTCGGCGCTATGAAGACCATCAAGTATCTCGTTGACAACGGCGCGAAGGTTATCCTTTGCTCTCACATGGGCAGACCTCACAATGTTCTCGATGCTGAATTAAAGCTCGATAAGAAGGAAAAGAAGAAGATCGAAGCACTTCCCGCTGAGGAGCAGGAGGCTGCAAAGGCAGCTGCTCTCGAAAAAGGTAAGGGCGATATCACAAAGCTCTCCCTCAAGATCGTTGCCGACGATCTCATCAAGAAGGGCATCAACGTAACTCTCGCAAAGGACGTTGTTGGTCCCGACGCTCAGGCTAAGGCTGCCGCTCTTAAGAACGGCGAAGTCCTCCTTCTCGAAAACGTTCGTTTCCACGCAGCCGAGGAGAAGAACGAGCCCGAGTTCGCAAAGGCTCTCGCAAGCCTCGCTGATATCTATGTAAACGATGCTTTCGGTACCGCTCACAGAGCTCATGCTTCCACCGCAGGCGTTGCAGATTACCTTGACACCGCAGTTTGCGGCTACCTCATCCAGAAGGAGATCGAGGTTATGGGTAAGGCACTTGAGGATCCGGTACGCCCCTTCATTGCAATCCTCGGCGGCGCAAAGGTTTCCGACAAGATCGGCGTTATCAACAACCTGCTCAACAAGTGCGACACCATTATCATCGGCGGCGGTATGGCTTACACCTTCTTCAAGGCTCTCGGCAACCCCATCGGTACTTCCATCTGCGAGAACGACAAGGTTGACCTCGCTAAGGATCTTATGGCAAGAGCGGCTGAAAAGGGCGTAAACTTCCTCCTCCCCGTTGACAACAGAATCGGTCGTGAGTACAAGGAAGACACCGTTTGCATGAGAATCTACAGCGATTCCATTCCGGACGGCTGGATGGGTCTCGACATCGGTGACAAGACCGAAGAGCTCTTCGCTAAGTCCCTTATCGGCGCAGGCACCGTTATCTGGAACGGTCCTATGGGCGTTTCCGAGTGGGAAAACTTCGCATCCGGTACTCGCTCTGTAGCTAAGGCTATTGCAGAGTCCGGCGCTATCTCCATTATCGGCGGCGGTGACTCCGCAGCGGCTGTTGAAACTCTCGGCTACGCTGACAAGATGACTCACGTTTCCACCGGCGGCGGAGCTTCGCTCGAATTCCTCGAGGGTCTCGAGCTTCCCGGCATTGCTTGCCTTAACGAAAAGGAATAATTTGAGGATTTTCGGCGGGAGGGGAGACCCCTCCCCTACGGAGTGTGCAAAGCCGCATGATCTTGTAGGGGAGGCGTTTCGCCTCCCGTTATACACGAATAATTTAATTTGAAAGGAAACATAAAAATGAACAAGGCTACAAGAAAGACGGTTATCGCAGGTAACTGGAAAATGAATATGACTCCCGAAGCTACTACCGCATTCATGAAGGAGCTCGCTCCCATGGTAGCAGGCAAGGATGAATGCGACATCGTTCTCTGCGTACCCGCAGTTGACATTGCGGCGGCTGTTGAGGCTACCAAGGGCACCAACATCAAGGTCGGTGCGCAGAACGTACATTTCAAGGCTTCCGGCGCGTACACCGGCGAGCTTTCCGCAGAGATGCTGACCGCAGCAGGCGTTAAGTACGTCGTTATCGGTCACTCCGAGCGCCGTCAGTACTTCGGCGAGACCGATCAGACCGTTAATCTCCGCACTCTCGCGGCAGTTAATGCAGGTCTTACCGCTATCGTTTGCGTAGGCGAAACTCTTGAACAGAGAGAGCTCGGCTACACCGAGACCCTGCTCAAATTCCAGACCAAGATGGCTCTGACAAACGTTGCAAAGGAGCAGCTTAAGAACATCATTGTTGCATATGAGCCTGTATGGGCTATCGGCACCGGTGTTACCGCTACCGCTGATCAGGCAGATGAGGGTAACGGCTACGTTCGCGCGGCAATCGCCGAGATGTTCGGCGGAGATGCCGCAGAGGCAGTTACCGTACAGTACGGCGGCTCCATGAATGACGGCAACGCTGCCGAGCTTCTCTCCAAAGTAAACGTGGACGGCGGTCTCATCGGCGGCGCATCGCTCAAGACCGACAAGTTCACCGCTATCGTTGACGCGGCTCAGTAAGCGTACTGCGATCACCAAGCATAACCAAAGCGACCACCGCAAACTGTTTTGCGATGGTCGCTTTTTGTGTACGAACGACGTATTGATTACATCCCCACACCAAGCCTCAGCTTGTCCGAGATCATGGCGATAAACTCGCTGTTGGTAGGCTTGCCGCGCTGACGGCTGATGGTGTAGCCGAAATAGCGGTTGAGCGTTTCCAGCTCACCTCTGTCCCATGCCACCTCTATGGCATGGCGTATGGCGCGTTCCACGCGGGAGGTCGTGGTGTTATATACTTTTGCCACGCTGGGATAAAGAGATTTTGTAACGTAGTTTATCATATCGGGGTCTGCAACAGTCATGCTGATTGCACAGCGCAGATAAGTAAAGCCCTTGATATGTGCGGGGATTCCGAGATTATGGAGGATGGTCGTGATCTGCATTTCAAGCGGCTCATCCGCAAGCGCTTCGGCGGAGCTCGTCGATATCGTTTCGCTCACCGCGCTCCTGCGCCTTTCGGATGTTGAAGCCTCACCTATTCCCCGCCGTCCCGATAACGCGCCGAACACTGCGTCGCAGAATTCAGGTATGGAAAACGGTCGGATAAGATAATTTGTGTCCGTCATAAGGCATACCTCGCGGAGAACATCCTCGTAGTTATGCTCTCCGATAAATAAAAACACCGTGGAACGCATACCTCCGTCATGTCGCCTGCTCTCATTGTAAGCAAGCTGCATGGCTTCAGCACCTGCGATCGAGCTGTCACAGACCACAAGTGAATATTGCCGCTCGCAAAGCAGCCGCTCTGTTTCATGAGCATCGCGGGACTCGTCCACCGCCGCAAATCCGATCCGCTCAAGCAGGGACGACATTTCCCTTCTTCTTTCAGTGTCCGCACCGCAAACCAAAAGCCTGCTTTGTTTTTCCGTAATCATCGTGTCCTCCTAAAAAATAAGTATTTCCGCACTCTTCGGCGGTAATTGTCATTGCTACTATATTTTACCATATTTTCTCAGAAAAAGCAATACTTTTCTCATATCGAATCCTCCAAACTTTGACATAATTATTTGGATATTTTTGACAGCTGCTTGTCAATTATACTCGAAAAAGCTGAACGCTGCAAGACCATAAAAAAAATATAAAAGGGGCTGCCGCGTTAGGCGCATATACGCTTAACACAGCAGCCCTTATTCTGTTTATAAATCGACGTTAGTGCCTCCCAAGCTGTCTTTCCGTTCTCAAGTGCTGCGCCAGTATCGCGATAAACTCAGCCTCGCCGGGTCTGCCGCTCATAAAGCGCACCGTGTGACCGAACAGCTCATACTGCAGCGCCATGTCACCCATATACCACGCTTTGGTTATAGCCGTGCGAATCGCGCTTTCAACACACGCAACATTGGTATCATAAGCCTCGGCAATGCGCGGATATATCATTTTTGTCACAGCAGATACCGTTTCGGGTTCGTCTACAGCTATACGTATTGCCGCCGCAAGATACTTGTGCCCCTTGAGCTTTCCGGGTACAGACATTTCCTCAAGCAGCTTTAATATGCTCTCATCGAGGGTAGGCTCTTTTTTATAAAGCAGTTCATAACTGTACATAAGTGTCTCCGTTAAACCAATTAATGTTTTGCGCGCAAACAAACTACCGCAGTATAATTGTAACACAATTTTTCCGAAAAATCAACCCTGAAAACCTTCACTCAAGCACCCGCAAACACAAAAAGCACTTGCATTTCACAGGAAAATGATGTATAATAAAAGTAAACAGCACAAACCTATATACCGACGGGGGAACAAGATGCAAAATATCGAAGTATTAAGCGACCGACCGTATTTTGAACCGAATACCGTAAAGATTATCGTGCACCGTGGTACACACCAAGGCAAATTCTGGAATCACACACATCCCTTTTTCGAGTTTGTTTATGTACTCGACGGCTTTTCGCTCCATTCCCACAACGGCGCAACGTCAATACTTACAAGCGGCGACCTTTTTGCCATATACCCGGGAAATGTTCACTCATACACCGCCGCGTACAACACGAATATATTCAATATACTTTTCTATATTGATGAGCTCGGTGAAATGAGCAAGGATGTCATGAAGCTGCCCGGTATAGAATGGAATCCCGAAAAGTCTAAAAATGCGCCCCTGCCTATTGTAAACGTCGAGCTCGGCGAACGCCATGCGATTGTGGATCTCTTGCGTACAATGATCAACGAACGTCAGGAAAAGAAGCTCGGTTGGGAGCTTAAATTAAAAAGTATGCTTGTTAGCTTCCTTGTCACATACTCCCGTTTGATATCCGATGAAAGCCGCGGAGACAGCAGTGAATGCGACCGCAGAGGCTACTGCGGATACATTTACGCCGCGCTTAAATACATTGAGGACAACTATATGCGCGATATCAGCACGATCGATATCGCAAAAGCGGCAGGACTTTCACCCGATTATCTGACAAAGCAATTCAAATCGGTGATGTCCATGACTCCCGTGGAATATGTGCGCAAATTCCGTATAGCCAAATCCATGAATCTTCTACGTGACACGGAGATGCCCATCGCGGATATCGCCGCCGCTGCCGGCTTCGGAGACTCCGGTATTTTTTCCCGCGTGTTCAAGCAGACCACGGGTGACACTCCCACCTCCTTCAGGCGTGAGTGATCTTCAGTGAAAAATTTGCGGGATTTTCTCAAAATCGTACTTGACAATCGTAGAATATTAGTGTATAATAGACTTGTAAACTAAAACCATAGTCTGTACCGTAGGTCTCCTTATCCCCACGGTGCAGGCTGATAAGGAATGGAGATAGATTATGTTACATCGAAACAAGAAAGACTTTACAAAGCTCCCCGAATCGGAATTACAAATTATGCAGCTTATCTGGGATCTCGACCGTCAAGGCGTCAAGGACATCCACGCAGGCGCCCTTATCGCGGCATATCCCGAGGAGATCGGTCACCTGGCGCTCACAACGGTGCTGACACTTATCACAAGACTCCAAAACAAAGGCTTCATCCGTCTTGAAAAGCACGGACGTGCCAACTGTGCAATTGTTCTCGCCGACGAGAGCGAATATAAGCGCAAGGCGGCGGCGGATTTTGTGGCGACCGTCTACAAAAACAACACGAAGGGACTTATCTGCGCGCTCTATAACGACGGTATACTCAGCGAAGAAGATATATCCGAGCTTCGCCGCGAAATCGAGAGCGACAGCAAATAAAGGCGGTGCGACACAATGTTCAGCTTCATGTTAAGCATTCTTGTGTTGACCCTTATGTTCAGCCTTATCGGCGGTGCGGCATTTTTGCTGCGCGGTACGCTGCTTCGCGGACGCGAAGGCGTAATGTATCCGTTTTGGATAATTTTGCTTATCATAACCGTGTTCCCTCTGCGTATTGATCTTGCAGAGCTCACCGAGCCGTTTGTATACAGTGAGCACTCGGACGAAGCGATATACGCCGACGAACAGTATCACGGTTATGCCATCGGAGAATCCAATGCAGATAACAGGATGTCCTCGGACAGAGAAGCTCCTATCAAAAGCGAAAATCCCATTGTCATGAAGCTCCGCCGCATTATAGCGGCAAGCGTGGAATACGTGGATGAGGTGTCCGCAGTCCTGTTCGTTTTATGGCTTGCGGGTGCGCTGTTCAACTTTATCGGTGTCATTGTCGAATACATACGCACGCTCACGCTGATGAAGCACAATTCTTCCGCGTGTGCGGACGAGCGTATCGGCAGGATGCTTTATAAGCTGCGCCGCAGAATGAACATCCGCCGCACGATAAGATTGCGGATATTCGATCTTGACTCGCTGTCCTCACCTTGTGTAGGAGGTATCATCCGTCCCACACTCTATATTGAGTCCGAATGTCTCACCATGAGTGACCGCGAGCTTGAATGTGTGCTCACCCATGAGCTCACGCATATCCGTCGCTTCGATATGTTGGCAAGGCTGTTCTGCTTTTTTGCAGCTTCGGTACACTGGTTCAATCCCACCGCATACCGTGTACGCCGTGCGGTACTGGAGGACTGCGAGCTGTCCTGCGACTACAGCGTAGTCAAGGAATACGGCAGCTCCGTAAGCTCTCTTTACATGGGTACAATTCTGAATTTCGCGGAGCGATACTCCGATGGCTGCAGACTTATCTGCCGCGAGGGGTATGGCGGAGGACTGTTTGTAAGTCCGCCGTCGGGAGTCTCTTTTTTAAGAAGGAGATACGCGAATATGAAAAACTTTAAAAAAGACCGTCCTACGCTTATTCTTGTCATAGCTTTTACCATTGTCGCCGCACTTGTAAATACCGTAGTGCTCTCCTCCTGCTCAGGTATCACGACCCAAGCTCTTGCTTCCGCAATGGAGCTTACTCCCCCCGTTGATATAATGGTGCGCGCGTACTACGATCTTGATACAGATGACTATATAACCACCGAAATGGTAGACGGCATCACAACCGTCAAGGTCGAAGCCAAGACCCTGTCCGACGGACAGATAGCGGCGACGTTTACCGTAAACGGAGACGATAGCTTCACCTCCCCGCTTCCGATGTTCATACAGCACGACTATGCGGAAGGCGTTATATTGCCCGCTGTAAAGGAATACTCGGAGCGCACAAACGACGGCAAAATATATGAGAGATTCATGGCGTTTCTGTGCCTCAATGACTTAAACGCCCCCGAGCTTACCGAGCGTGCAAGACGGGAAATGCTTTTAACCCATCCCAAGCTTGAGGAATACGGCTGTCTGTATGTGCTTGACCCCCATGCCACCGAGCGCGAGCGAAGCGTACTTATCAGTTACCTTGACGCAGCAGAGGTGCTTGACCCATGGGTACTGACCTCAACCGAGTTCGACGCCTCATCCTTCGGATATTTTGAAAATCTTACGGAAATCGAATTTGTGGGACTCACACCCGCAGGCTATGATTTTCCCGACGATGTCAAGGTAACGATAACCGAAACCGATAACAAAGCATAAAAAAATTCCCGCACACTGTGCGGGAATTTTTTATCGTACTTACTGAGTGCGTGGCTCACGCGCCGTAAACGCTGACAGCCTTCTTGCCGCCTGCTATGTGCTCGAACTTGACGGTACCGTCAATGAGAGCGAACAGGGTGTCATCCTTGCCGATGCCGACATTGTTGCCGGGATGTACAGCGGTACCTCTCTGGCGGATGATGATGTTGCCTGCCTTTACAGCCTGACCGTCGGACTTCTTAACGCCAAGACGCTTTGCTTCGCTGTCGCGGCCGTTCTTAGTGGAGCCGACGCCCTTCTTATGAGCGAAAAACTGTAAGCTGAGCTTTAACATTGTTAACTTACCTCCGTTATCTTATTTGAGAAATTCGGTTTTTAATACAAGTCAGATAAGTTCCTCTACCACGTCAACATCAAGGAAATCATAATACTCCTCGAGCATATCGTTGAGCTGGTAGTAATAAGCCTGGATAAGACCCGATATCGCATAGCGCTTGCATTCGTCCTCGCAAAAATCCTTGAGAGCACCGTGAGCGACTACTTTAATATCCGTGGTTTCTTCATCAATGGTATAATTAACATCCGAGGCGTAAGCCACCTCAATAGTGTTGATTATAAGCATGGTCATTGCCGAAAGCGCGGCGCACAAAACGTCATCGCCCGACTCACCGTAACCGGTGTGCCCCTGCTCGCTGAAGCCGTAGAATACGTTATCCCACTTATAAAAAACTATCTTTGTCATTTTTAGAATTAGCCAACGATCTTTTCGATCTGAACCTTGGTGTAAGGCTGTCTGTGACCGATCTTCTTCTTGGAATCCTTCTTGGACTTGTACTTCAGGATGTGGATCTTGGGACCCTTGCCGTTCTTAACGACATTAGCTACAACGCTTGCACCCTCAACATAGGGAGCGCCTGCGGTGAACTTGTCGTCGGTGGAGAGAGCAAGCACCTTGTCAAAAGTAACCTTTTCTCCTGCCTCAACATCGAGCTTCTCGATGAAGATAACATCGCCTTCGTTAACCTTGTACTGCTTTCCGCCTGTTACGATAACTGCAAACACGAAAAGCACCTCACTTTCTGAATGGCTTATGCCATGAACTCGCTGACGTCGGTTTTACGCGGTTTTGCGCAAATTAAAAGACCGTCCAAATCAAGCGGCTATTTATTATAACATATATCGCCGGCAATGTCAATAGGTATCGGAAATTTTTCTTTGTGAAAAGCTACAAAAAACAAGGCCGGATCATTCTTTTG
Source organism: Clostridia bacterium (assembly GCA_017482055.1). GTDB lineage: Bacteria > Bacillota > Clostridia > Oscillospirales > CAG-272 > Flemingiibacterium. The sequence continues at coordinate 42,214 of JAFUOH010000006.1, read as the reverse complement.
TTGCAAAACCTCGGTATTTTATCGCACAAATTCGGATAATTTACCAATCCGGTTGACATCACTCCGCACACGTGTTAGAATCTACTAAAAAAGAAACGGAGACCGACAATGAAAAAAATACATCTTATCGGGAACGCGCATCTCGACCCCGTCTGGCTGTGGCGCTGGCAGGAGGGATTTGCGGAGATCAAAGCCACCTTCCGCTCGGCGCTTGACCGTATGAACGAGTTTGATCACTACATTTTCACCTCCGCCTGCGCAGCTTACTATATGTGGGTGGAAAAAAGCGATCCGACAATGTTTTGTGAAATACGACAGCGTGTCAAGGAAGGTCGCTGGTGCATCGTCGGCGGCTGGTTCATTCAGCCCGACTGCAACATACCGCAGGGTGAGTCATTCGCCCGTCACGCACTCATAAGTCAGCGCTATTTCAAGAAAAAGTTCGGTATTACCGCAAAAACTGGTTACAATGTCGATTCCTTCGGTCACAACGGCAACCTGCCGAAGATACTCCGTCAGAGCGGAATCGAAAACTACGTGTTCATGCGTCCGGGGAATCACGAAAAGGAACTTGCACAAAGTCTGTTTATCTGGGAAAGCTCGGACGGCAGCCGCGTGAGAGCGTACCGCATACCGTTTTTCTACAATATAGCTATGTCGAACAAGCAGCTGCTTGCGGAAGTCGAAAAGCTGCCCGACGCCACCGATATGATGGCGTTCTACGGGGTCGGCAATCACGGCGGCGGTCCCACCATCGAGCTGCTTGAATGGATAGAGGAAAATCTCGGCGAGAACTATGTTTATTCCTCTCCTGACACCTACTTTGACTCGGTTGGCGAGGACCTTCCCGTGGTCCGCGACGATCTTCAGTATCATGCCAAAGGATGCTACAGTGCCTGCTCGCAAATCAAGCTCGATAACCGCCGCTCTGAAAACGGGCTTCTTTCCACGGAAAAATTTTCGGTGCTGTCAAAAGCGCTCGTGTCAACTCCGTACCCGCACGCAGAGCTGCGCCGCGCATGGGAAAACGTGCTGTTCAATCAGTTCCACGATATTATCTGCGGATGCTCCATAAAGGAAGCCTATACCGATGCCGCCTATTCGCACGGCGAAGCGCTCGCTATCGCCCAGCGTAATACGAATTTTGCGCTCCGGCAGATCTCGTGGAATATCGATACCGTAGGCGATGCCGTCATAAAGATGACAAAGCGAGGTGTGGATTGGGTGGACGCGAACGGCACGGGCACACCGCTTGTAATCTTCAACCCGCTGTCACACGAGGTACGCGCACCGGTGGAGTTTTCCTTCAAGCCAACCAAAATCCGCGACCTTGACGGCAAAGAGGTGCCATTCCAACCGGTACGTGCTTCAAAAACCAACGAAAGAGATAAATATCACACCCTTATAAACGCGACTGTTCCCGCATTCGGTTACACCGTCTACAAGCTGTATCGCGAAGTCCCATCCCCCGCCGTTTGTGCAGCCACTTCTGCCTGCATAGACTCTCCCATCGAAAATTCCCGTCTGCGTCTGCGCTTTGACACATCGACCGGCGAGCTTGCTTCAATATATGACAAAGCTGCCAACCGCGAGCTGCTCACCGACGCCTGCTCCACATTGCTCATCGATGAAACGTCCTGCGATACCTGGGCGCACGGTGTTACAGAATTCCGTGACACCGCCGATATCTGCTCCGAAGGTACGGTAAAGCTCATCGAAAACGGTCCCGTCCGCACAACCGTCCGCTGTGTGCAAAAGCTCGCAGACAGTATAATCACCCGCGACTACAGTCTCGTCGCTGATTCGGACGTGATAACCGTCAGAACCACGGTAGACTTCCGCGAAAAGCACCGCATGCTCAAATTCTCGCTTCCCGTCAACGTGATGGTGCCGCAGGTGCTCTGCGAGATACCTTACGGCTTCATCCGCCGTCCGAATGACGGCACCGAGCAGGTCTGCGGAAGCTGGTTTCTCATGCGTGACGACGCGCACGGTCTGTGTGTAGCCAACGACTCGAAGCACAGCTTTGACGCTATGGGCAATACCCTTTCCCTCACGGTGCTGCGCAGTCCGATATACGCCGATCACTATGCCGGCGACAATCGCGATGAATTCTGCGAGTACATGGAGCAGGGTATACACAGCTTTGAATACACTTTATTCCCATACAAAACCGTCGCAGACACCGTAAAGCGTGCTGCAGAGCTCAACTGTAAGCTCGAGCATGTGATCGAGACCTTCCACAAGGGCACGCTCCCTTGCCGCTTCACCGGTATCACACTGTCCGCAGGCAACGTGATAGCCACCGCCGTCAAGGCGCACGAGGATACGGGCGGCACGGTTATCCGCCTGCTTGAGACCGAGGAGCGCGATACCGACGTACATGTCTCGCTGTTGGGTCACGAGTTCGACGTACATATGCCCCACGGAGCGGTAAAAACGCTTATCGTTACCGAGATCGGCGTAAAAGATACCGACTTCCTTGAATTTTAAACAAAGCTCGCCCCCGCGCACGGTGACCGTGTGCGGGGGCGTCTTGTTTATTCTTCTTCAATTGCCGCCTTGGCGGTATTTGTCGCCTTTATACGGTCGTATATTTCCTTCGGGAATTTGAGGGAGCGGTCGTAGTAGTAAAGACCGTTCTGCTCCTGCTCGACATCGGTTATCTGAGTATAGCAGAAGCCCATGATGTTGGGCGTTGCCATGATCGCCGCGGTGATCTTGCAGTAGCGCTCACAGAATTCCTCCATGGACTGAGGCGCGTTGCCGTAACCCCAGGATTTCTTCATATCGCGATTTCCCTGACCCATATCGGGATTCCACTTAATGCCGCCGTACTCGCTTACCATGTACGGCATCTTGCCGTCGTATTTCACCTGCTTGTCAAGATACTTATTGAAGAACTCACCGTTTGCATGAGCACGGCAGCGTTCTTCCCAAACAGCGGGATCCTGATTGTAGTCGTGCTCGTCGTAGATATCGGTAATACCTGCGTGGTAGCCGCCGCTTGCATCTATGACAGGTCTTGTGGGATCGGCATATTTCGTGGCAAGCGCTATCATTGATACGTTACTGTGAAGCTGATCCTTCGACCATGTTTCATTGTATGGACACCAGCCGACTATGGAAGGATGGTTGTAATCACGCTCGATGCTCTCCAGCCATTCGGGCAAATATGTATGAAGCAGCTCCACATCCTTGGTATCAACACCCCAATTCGGGTATTCCCCCCATACGAGGTAACCCATCTTATCGGCATGATAAAGGAAACGCTCCTCAAAGACCTTTTCGTGAAGTCTCGCACCGTTGAAGCCGGCGTTCATGGAATATTCAATATCGCGCACGAGCGCCTCATCGGTGGGCGCAGTGTAGATGCCATCGGGATAGAAGCCTTGGTCAAGCACAAGGCGTTGGAAAACGGACTTACCGTTTATGCGAACTTTGTAGCCGTCGATGTCGATTCTGCGGATACCGAAGTAACCGTCTGCCGTATCGACATCCTTGCCGTCAATGATAAGCGTGTAGCGAACATCGTAAAGATTGGGCTCACCCACGTTCCACGGATAAACCTCGCTGACGGTGAACGTACCCTGCGAGACCTTGCCCGAAAGCGTGATTGTCCGGCTTGCCATCGGCTTTCCTTCAAAGGATGCCTCGATCTTAAGTGAAGCATCGGCGACATATTTATTGAGATGAGTTTCAACCATAATCTCGCCGCCAAGATCTGTTGCGGTTATTTTAATCTTCTCGATATAGGTTTCCGGCACATATTCAAGCCATACAGTCTGCCAAATACCGGTAGTTCTGGTGTAGTAGCAGCCAAAGGAATATTGCTTGCGGCTCTGCTTGCCCGCAGGCTGCTTCATGGTGCGCACATCGTCAAGGGCGTGTACGACTATACGGTTGCCGCCGACGGTAAGCGAATCGGTGATGTCAAAGGTAAACGAGGTGTAGCCGCCCTTGTGGGTGCCAACCTTATTTCCGTTTACATATACACTTGTGAGATAGTCGCAAGCTCCGAAATGGATGAGCACACGGCCCTCGAGCTGTGCCGCAGTCACATCTATGTTCTTTGCATACCACACGGATGTCATAAAGTCCTTGTAGCCCACTCCCGAAAGGTCACTCTCGGGGCAGAACGGCACGGTAATCGTTCCGTCGAATTTTTCGCACTTCCAAAGCTCACGGTCAGCTCCCGAAGCGGACAGATCGTTGTAAAACTCCCATTCGCCGTTGAGGTTTGCCCAACTCCCGCGAACAAACTGTGGACGCGGATACTCGGCGCGCGGAATATTTATTGCCATAGTTTTTTCCTCCTTAAATTTTTAAAAAAGCTATTGCCTTTTTACACTATATAAATTATAATATAGAATGAAAGAAAAATAAATAGAGAATATTCGCAAAATTGGTGTGAAATATGAGCAATTTTAAAAATCTTAATTACAGTGTCAAATATCCCCAGAAGGAAACTGCCACGGCGTTTCTGCCGGATAATGAGATCCCTTTTGCAATAGCCGTTATCGGCATAACCTATCCGCTTGCGGATTATTATGTCACACGCTTGTCAACCTCGAAGACCGTGGACCTTGAATATGTCACATCAGGCAAGGGCGAGGTCCTTATTGACGGTGAGTGGATGACTGCAAGTGCGGGAGACGTGATGATATTAAGGTGCGGTGAGGCGCATGAATACAGAGCACTTCCCGACAATCCCTGGCAAAAGCTGTGGATAAACTATATTGCCGGCTATATAAGACCCTTCCTTGACTCATACCGTATAAAATCCGGTATATACCATGTACCCGATATACGGCAGTATTTCGACCTTGCCGCCGAGCTTGCGCTTAATGCCGAGATGTCGGCGGATACCTGCTATAAGATCGCCGACTGTGTCCACGAAATAATCTCCGCCATTGCGATACATTCGGAGCTCGGCACGAAAAACGACGCGGGACGCATCCGCGAGGCGCTGAACGCATCCGTTTATAAAAAAGTGGATCTTACCGAGCTTGCCGAGAGGCTCCATATTTCAAAATCAAGCATGATACGCATATTCAAGAAGCACTACGGCATGACTCCATATGAATATCTGCTGAGCGCAAAAATCGAATCCGCCAAGCTGCTGCTCGCAAGCACAGAGATGCCCATACGCGAGATCTCGGACAAGCTATGCATATCGGATGAGCATTATTTTTCTACGCTGTTTTTGCAGCGTGTCGGCATAAGGCCGCGGGAATATAGGCGCAAAAACAAATTATAGAACACCGCCAAGTTCGCATTTAATCAAATTTATTGAAGATTGTGCAAATATTATTGACGATTGTGTAAAGACAAATACTACGTTTTATGGTACAATACAGACAAATAAAATAATTTGGAGGCATTACCATGATTCAAAGAGTATGTATTCCCGACAGTGAGTACGCCGAGCGCGTACAGAGAGCAGCCAAGCTCATCCGCGACAAGGGTCTTGACCTTATGCTGGTAGTCAGCACCGAATCCGACTATGCAAATGCACGCTATTTCAGCGGCTTCTGGCCCCTTTTCGAAAGAGCGGGCGTTGCCATCTCCGCAACTGGCGAGGCGGCGCTTTTAGTAGGTCCCGAGTCTGCGATCTTCGGCGCAGACAGAAACAAGCTCGACAAGATCTTCGTTCTGCGCGAATTCAGAGAATCTGCAGACCCCTCTTATCCCGAGCTCAAGGCTGACACCTTCCGCGACGTGTTCAAGTCTATCGGCGTTTCCGGCAGTAAGATCAAGATCGGTCTCGGCAGCTATGTTGAGTGTACGCTTCCGATCCTTGACGGTCTGAAGGAATACTATCCCGATGCCGAGATCACGGTTTGCAACGATATTATGGTGGCTCTTCGTTCCATCAAGTCCGCAAACGAGATCGCCTGCATGAAGGAAGGCTTCCGCATTATCGAAAAGGCTACCGATGAGGTTATACGCTGCCTGAAGCCCGGTGTTACCGAGCTTGCAATGGTGGGTGTTGCTCAGCGCGTTATATATGAAGAGGGCGCAGAATATGAGGGTCTCCCGATGTATGTATTCTCAGAGGCGTCCACACGCCACGCGATCTCCCGTTCCGGTTATCGTGTTATCGGCAAGGGCGATATCGTTCAGCTCAATCTTTCCGCAAAGATCGACGGATATTCTCCCTCCATCGGTCTGCCTGTAGTAATGGGCAAGCTGGAGGGTGAACGCCGCCGTATCGTTGAATTCTGTCTCAAGGCTCATGAATGGACAGAACAGCAGCTTAAAGCAGGCGTAATGGCAAGCGATGTCGCAAAGGGCTTCTATAAGCTCTACGAGGAAAACGGCATGGCTGACAGATTTGTATACGGTCCCTGTCATGGAACAGGCATGATCGAGGTCGAAGCACCTTGGATGGAAACCAGCTCCGATTATCTGCTTCGGGAGAATATGACATTCCAGATAGACACCTTCATTTCCGGTGACACCTTCGGCTGCCGCTGGGAAAAGGGCTGTGCTATAACCAAGGACGGTGTTGACAGCTACACCGATTACTTAAAGAAGGGAATCATTGAGCTCGATGTGTAAAGGTATTGGAAAAAAGCTTTGGCTCATCCCCGACTGCGAGCTTCCCAAGGAAGGTGAAGGCGTACTCAAGGGACATGAGTCGGTCATCATCGTAAACGACAGCGACAAGGACGCTGAAATCGACGTAACGATTTATTTCACCGACAAGGCTCCTTACACCAATATCAAATGGACAGTCGGTGCAGGACGCGTTCGCTGCTTCAGAATGAACAACAAAACCGATATGTGCGGCTTTGAGGTTCCCTATGAGACTCAGTATGCAATGAAAGTCGTATCCAGCGAGAATATCGTTCTCCAGTACGGAAGACTCGATAACCGTCAGGTTAATCTCGCTTACTACACTACTCTCGGATACGCGGAATAAAATTTGCTCCTGTAGGGGCGATTCATGTATCGCCCTTACGGAGGATTCTGCTGCATTTGTAAAAGGAATTTAAATTATGGAACTTAACATGATCTTCCCAAGAGAGATCAACGAAGGGCAAAAAAAGCGCACGCCCCTTGTTATCGTAGGCGGCACCGTGGAATATCACGGTCCCCACTGCTCATACGGCTGTGACACTCTCGTTGCCGAAGGGCTTGTAAAAAAGCTTGCCGAAAAGAAGGATATTATCATAGCGCCCTCCATCGCATATTCCCCTTCAAGCTGGGCAGTAGGCGACTCCGCGAGCGGCACCGTACATATCGAAGAGGACGTGTTTGAAGCGTATCTTTACGGTATCTTCATGAGCCTTCTTTCTGCGGGCAACCGTAATATTTATGTCGTTATCCACCATCAGTTCGAGCAGGAATCGCTGATGCCCATGACCCTCTCCTATATGAAAGCGGCTAAGCGTGCCACCATGCGTTACCTTGAAAAAACTCAGGGCGAGGGCTGGTGGGGCAGCGAAAATTATGCCGCCTACTATGAAAATCTCGGCGGCGGAGACGATCCGTTCTCATGGATCAAGGTCATCCCCACCATGTCTGCAGAGGTTCAGAACGCCACAGGCTACGACCATGCAGGCAAATACGAGTGCTCCATTCTCATGTCACTCTATCCCGAAGCGGTACAGCTTGATCGTATCGACGACATCAAGCATTGGTTCACCGAATCCGCTCGCGAGGCGAACAAGGAGCTCGGTGACGAAATGGTGCGCCGCTCTCTCGAGTGGCTTGACAACGCCATACAGTAATCCGGAGGTAATACTTCATGTTTATTGATATTCATGCTCACGCATATCGCATTAAACCGCGCGCGTTTATTCCTTTCTGTACTCCCGACGAGCTTATCAAGTGTTATGATGAGCACAAGATCGACATGGGTGTGCTTCTGCCCGTTGTCAATGCCGAGATCTATCTGCCTCAATCGGTGGATGACATCATCGAAATGTCGGAGCAGCATCCCGACCGCTTTATCCCCTACTGCAACGTCGATCCGCGCTGTCTCTCCAACTCCCCGCAGGCACCCCTTGATACGGTACTGCAGGCGTACAAGGATGCGGGCTGTAAGGGCATCGGCGAGGTCATGCCCAACATGGCGCTGATGGATCCCATGGTACAAAATCTTTTCTCCTGCGCGGAGAAAGTAGACATGCCCATCGTTTACGATGGCTCGGCGCAGTTAACGGGCGATTTCGGTCTTTATGACGACCCCGGACTGCCCCAGCTCGAATGGACGCTGCTGTCCTATCCCAAATTGAAGATATTCGGTCACGGTCCCGTGTTCTGGAGCGAGATCGCAAGGCTCGACACCATTGCCGAGCGCGCGTTCTACCTTAATTTCCGCCGCAAGCAGGTATGCAAGATGAACTCGGGTCCGGTCACCGAGGAAGGCGCGGTACCAAAGCTCTTCCGCAAGTACGAAAATCTTCACGGCGACTTGTCCGACGGAACGGCATACAACGCCATTGCGCGTGACAGCAATTACGGTCCGAGGTTTCTGTCCGAGTTTGAGGACAGACTCTATTTCGGCACCGACTATGTCACACCTACGATGCCGTTGGAGCTTGACAAGCTGCTTATTTCCTGGCGCGAGCAAGGCAAGATCAGCGAGACTACATTCCGAAAGATCGCATATGAGAATGCAATGAAGCTGCTTGATATCAAATAATCAAAACTCAGCGGCAGGACAAGCGAGACAGCATGTCGCTTGCCCTGCCGCTGTATTCTTCCATAAAAAGGAGACATTATCATGGCTGAGATTAACTATGAATTTCGCAAACGCATGCTGGAAGTACACAAAAAGAACCGCCGCATGGAAAAGCCGCTCGGAGACGGGCAGATCGAGATCACGGACGAGTGGAAGATCGTCGTGCCGACTAAAAATGAGTTTCTGACCCGCTGCGGACGTGACTTGGAGGACTATTTCTTCACCTCCATGAATGTCGAGGTGCCGCTGACCACCAAGAATGTCACCGATAAGCGTATCGTTTATATAGTGGACGAATCCCTTCCCAAAGACGGTACATACCGTATCGAAGCGGCAGAAAACTGCATAAAGCTCATCGGTAAGGATGAGCGTGCGGCGGCACAGGCGGGATATTTTCTCGAGGATCTTATGAACCTCGAGGAGGCGCCGTATATTGCGCTCGGTGCGCAGGAGCGCGTGCCGAGATTCCGCTGCCGTATGGTGCATTCCGGCTTTTCATTGGACGTGTTCCCCAGTGAACATTTATCCGCCATCGCACATCAGGGTATCAACACTATCCTGCTGTATGTTGAAGGCATCAACAAATCTCACTGCGGATATACCGATTTCAACGATATAATCTACCGCGCCGGGCTCTATGGTATTGATGTGTACGCATACAGTGCCATGCACTCAAAAAAACATCCGGAGGATGAGGGTGCGGAGGAATTTTATGACGGTCTTTACGGTGAATTGTTCCGTCGCTGCCCCGGATTTAAAGGTATTGTATTTGTAGGAGAGAGCGTGGAATTTCCCAGCCACGATGAGCGTACCAGCGGCATGCTGCGTCTCGACAATCTTGACAAAAACGGCAAAAAGATCATCGACAAGCCCAATCCCGGCTGGTTCCCCTGCCGAGATTACCCCGAATGGCTCGGAATGGTGAAAAAGATAATCCGCCGCGAACGTCCCGATGCGGACATCGTATTCTGGACATACAACTGGGGCTATCAGCCCGAGGAACTGCGTGTGGAGCTTATAGACAATCTGCCTACAGATATCAGCCTGCAGGCAACCTTTGAAATGTTTGAGAACACCGAACGGGAGGGAGTTCCCTGCAGATCGGTGGACTATACTCTGTTCCAGCCATACGCAGGAAAATACTTCCTCAGCGAAGCAAAGGCTGCAAAGCTCCGCGGCATCCCGCTTTATTCAATGACAAACGCGGCAGGTCTCACCTGGGACTTTGGTACTATCCCATTTGAGCCTGCACCCTATCAGTGGCTGAAGCGCTATGAATCAATCATAGACGCCAATGAGAAGTACGGGCTCTGCGGCACGATGGAATCCCATCACTTCGGTTTCTACCCGTCGTTTATCTCCGAGCTGCTCAAGTGGTGCTTTACCACGCCTAAGCCTGACGGCGAAGAGATAATCGACCGTCTGATAGTGCGTGATTTCGGAGCGGAAAATCTTGATACGGTACGACGTGCATATCGTCTGTTCGGCGAAGCCATACACAACATGCCCTCAACAAATCCCGACCAATACGGTCCTATGCGGCTTGGTCCCTCATATCCGATGGTGCTTTTCCGAGATAACGATGTGGTGATTCCCTTCGGCGAGCATGCCGTACACGGACGCAATACTATCTGCTTCCCATATTATAAATACCCTTCCCTTGAAAATGAGAAGGCTAAAGAAACTCTGCTTGGCGAGATCAAGCTCTACAAAAAGGCATCCGATCGTTTACTTGAAGGCGCGGCACTGCTCTTTGATATAATCCCAAGCCTTCCCGAATCCAAGCGTGACGATGCACGCAGGATCGCAGGCATCGGTGAGTTCATGGGACGTACCGCGCTTACGACCCATCATGTAAAGAGGTGGTATGTCTGCAAGGACGCGCTTAAGCGCGGTATCTGCGATGACAAGGACGCACTGTTCGGCGAGCTTATTCGTCTCACCGCCGATGAGATCGCCAACGCCAAAGCTGCGCTTCCGCTTGTGGATTTCGACTCCCGCCTCGGCTACGAGCCCAGTATGGATTATATGTGTCACCGTGAGGCTATCGAATGGAAGATAGCGCTGCAGGAACGCATACTTAAAGAGGAGATTCCCCGGTTGAAAGCCGCCGCAGAGATTGAATAAAAAAGTAAGGCTGTTGTATTTATCATAAAGCGATAAATACAACAGCCTCATTTTTTACATATCCAGATTCGCCTTTATCGAGTTCATATAATCCTTCGGCGGCTGACCGACTATGCGTTTGAATACTCGGCAGAAATAATGTATGGAGCTAAAGCCCACACGTGCCGATATATCCGTTATCAAATATTTGCCTTCTCTCATCAGCGCTTTGGCTTCCTTTACGCGCAGATGGTTAATATAATTAAAGATCGTATCACCGTATGCAACTCGGAATTCATCACACAGCGTGGTCTTGTTGGTTCCGAAAAGCAGGCAGAGCTGTTCAAGCGTGATCTTTTGATTGTAATGCTCGCAAACATAGCGGTGAACGCCTGCAATACCTCCCGTTTCGGGAGCCGCCTCCGCTGCGGGACTGTCCACACGGCTTGCACCGCGCAGCAGCAGGATAAGAAACATCTCCAGCTTTATCTTTAATAACTGATCGGCGCCGAAGGGGATAACGTCACGCTTGTGCATACGCTTGGTATACGGCATGTTGTAGGGAGGCGCATAAACGCTCATGCCCTCCTTCAAGAGATCGGCAAGCATCTTTTTCTGTGAGGGCTTCAACGTAACGGGAGCGCTTGAAAATATGTTCAGCGCCGTGCTGTCACACTCAAATCCGATTATTATTACGTTTGGGGCAACCCCTTCAAGACAGGTCAGTGAATGTACCTCATTCGGACGGTGGATAAGCAGCTGATTGTCCGAAAGCATACCGCTGTAATTCTCGGCATCCACCGTAATAGCGCCTTTATCTACATATACAAGCTCAAAAAAGTTATGGTGATCCTCTATTGTCTGGTACTGAGGTGTAAACTCAAAATAATGCAGATTTGCAATACCGGTTACATTCAAAACCTGCTCAAATTTGTTAACGTGAAACTCCATGAAAGGACCTCCATTTATATGATAATGCCCCAATCCGATCGAGTCTGCTGTCACACATTTTCGTGATGCATCCCAAAAGGCCAAAATACCAAAATTACCTAATATTATTATACAATAAAATGCCGTCGCAAGTCAATTGGCAATTCTCATAAAATTATCGGATAACCCATATCCCACATCAGTCTCGATTGAACGTACTTGTCACGAATATCGCGTGTTGCGGCGTAGGTAAGCGGCAGAATATCCTCGTCAATACCGATGTCACCGAGGGATTTCGGCATTCCGACCGTATCATACAGCGCTTCAAGCTCCGATGCGGTAGGAAGCTCCGCTTCTATGATCTCTTTTATCGTATCCCAGCCCGCGATAATACGTTCAAGGCGCTCGCGGTGCTTGTCAAGGTCATATTTATGCTCTTTTTTCTCAAGCTTCACCATGCTCTCGCCGCCTTTACCCACAAAACCGACAAGTACCTCGCTCCATTTTGAATAATCGAACTCGCGGGCATAAGATAGTGCCTTTTCACGGTCGGGCGTCAGCTTTTTCAGCTCCTCATAGCACTTGACGCCAATAAGCGTCCCCACCGCGCACTGGATACCGTGCAGGTCGGAGGGAGTACCGAACTCCAGCGCACGCATGTCGCAGATGTGGGAGATAGAATGCTCAATGCCCGAAGCGGGGCGTGACATTCCTGCGTAGGTCATTGAAACACCGCTGACCACCATGGCTTCAAATACGGCTTCGACGGCTTTGGGGTCTCTTGCTGTAAGCCCCTCTGCGTTATCCACGCATTTCTTTAAAGAGCTGCGCACAAGCTTTGCGACCTCCTCGCAGTAATATTCACCTGTTACCAGATTGGAGATACGCCAATCGCATATAGCCGTATACTTTGCCACGATGTCTCCAAGTCCCGCTAACAGCATGCGCATGGGCGCCTGACACAATATATCGGTATCACCGATAATAACGTCGGCGCACTTGTTGTTTATCGACACCTTGACGCCATCCCGCTCCATAGAGGAGGTAGCGGACGCATAGCCGTCCATTGAAGGCGCAGTGGCAACTATGATGTATGGCGTGTTGCCGAAAGCCGCCAGAAATTTCGCGCAGTCGTTGATAACGCCCGAGCCTGCCGCGATAATGAGATCGCATTCGTAATCGTAGTGCAGAACGAAGGAGCCGACGGTTGCCTCATAGGGCTTCGGATGCGCTTCGTCCAGCACATAGCTCGTGTAAGCGATGCCATTATCCGAAAGAACTGCCAAAACGCGCTCTCCCGCGGCTTTAAAGGTATTTCTGTCGGACATTACAAACACCTTTTTCGCAGAGTACCGTCCAACAACCTCGGGAAGCCTGTTTATCGCCCCGCCGCCGATGATGATATCGTCTATTTTGCAGGTATGCTCCCTGCCGCAGGAACAGCCCTGCCGCTTTATGTTATCAAGCTCATTTATGTTCATTGAAACCTACTCCTTACTCATAATATCAGCACAAATATTATACCATCGCTGTATAGATTTGTCAACAACAAGTTCAGCCTCACGACGCACATACGGCATACCGAGGCATGCATCAGCCTGTTTGCACATAGACAGCTTCTTTGGTTCGTATGAAGTAAAATAATAACAAAAGAACATAAGATGATGATATAAAACAGCCCCCAATAGTGATATAATTAAAGCACCCATATCGCTTTACTTTAATTTGACGAAATGAAAGGATAAAAAATTTATGCCATAAATTACGTCTTTACTGTTTTATAGATATGTGATACAATAATTAGTATAAAAAATCTGATTTTTTACGACAAAAACATACGATTTGTAGATTATATTGTACGCAAGACGTATAATTTTGTTGTATAATAAAGTTAAAACCATTGTGAAGGGAGTGCCTTTCAATGCAGGATCGTTCCTACCAAAATGAATTTCTATACAGGAGGGAGCCTCGATACAAAATGACAAAGCTTATCGATATCGAGACCCTGACGACCTTCCGATACTTTGAATTTACAAATGAAAAAAATCGGGAGCCTGTCAGCAATCCAATAGTCCACGAGATGTGGGAAATACTGTACATCGACCGCGGAGAATGTGATGTCGTTTCGGATGATCAGCGTTATCATATGTCGCAAGGCGATATGTCATTTCATAAGCCGGGTACGCTTCACTATGCCGAGCTGGAAAACGGAGGCTATGTAAATATCCTTTTCATTTCCTTCTCCTGCTCGTCTCCCGCAATGAGTTATTTTGAAAACTGCTATATCCACGCCTCCCGCGAGGTCAAGCAGTACATAGCGCTCATGCTTCACGAAGCGTCACTGACCTTCACTCCGCCGTTTATCAAGTACCCAACCGAGGAGCAGAAAAAGAATATGGCAAACAGTCTCTGGGGCGGCGAGCAGTCCATACTGAACCGCCTGGAGCTTATGCTTATAGAGATAATACGCTCAAACCGTTTCCATACCAGCAATCCGAAGATATACCACCCCAAGGAGGTCGTGAACGACGAGTTCTGCAGCCGAGTTATTGATTATATGGAGCTCCATCTTTATGAAGGCATGAATATCGACGATTTGTGTCATGCACTGTCGTTTTCAAAATCCTACATATCCAAGCGTTTTTCAAGCGTTTGCGGCTGTTCTGTCATAAAATATTTTAATATAATGAGAATACAGGAGGCAAAACGCCTCATTCGCGAGACCGATCTTACATTCCAGGAGATCTCCGAAAAAATGATGCTCGCAAATCCGCACTATTTCTCAACGCTGTTTAAAAAGCACATCGGCATGACGCCCACCGAATATAAAAAATCCTGCACCAAGGAATGGCATCATAAGCACGATCATTTGACAAAGCACGAATAACAAATATCAAAACACCAAGTCCCGTGCGGCGTATACCGCACGGGACTTGGTGTTTATAGGAGTAAATTCGGCTTCTCTTTGCAATTATTTCTTAAGAAACAGTATATTTCCGGGTTTTATTGTAAACTCTCTGCCGACGGTACCGCATACACGATCACCCCAAGCGTCGCGGAGCTTCAGTTCATAGTCCGCATCGGTGAGATTTGAGACAACGAGATACTTTTCCTCGTTTACAAACATGGAGGCATATACCTTTTCGGGAAGCTCTGAAATGATATCTTCACATTCGCGAAGCTCTACGTAAACAAGGCTGTCCTCCTCGACCATCGGGCGATAAAGCTCTAAATACTTCGCCCAACGATCAGCCTCGGTCACATCATCGGGAACAGCAGACCACAGGCTGTATACATACGGCCCGTTGGGATGCTCCTTCATGTAATTATCAACCTTTATGTCAAACAGCCATTCGCGGTTGAACTTAGGGTCGTCACGCCCATACATCGGGCAGTCTGCATCCTTACGTTTGCCGAGGAACGGACGTCCAACCGTGGTCAACAGCGGGAATTGCATGAACGGGATGACGTTTGCGAAATAGTAATCGGGATTATCGAGGTTGAGGCAGACCTTATCCTGGCAGGGCACCACATAATCGGGGTAGTCCTTACCGATACCCGCCACGGACTTATCCATGGTCTCGCCTATCCAAAGATAGTCGTAGACCTTGTCGATACATGGAGCCGCGGAGTTTTTGTCGCAGTGAAGCTTATAAACACCGCCGCGGCGCTTGACCTCATGGTAAATTGTACCGATGAGATCCTCCATCTCGGGATCGTATTCGCCGACACCCTTGATCACAGGTCGATTTCCCGCAACGCTCCAGCTCGACTGGAGACCGAAGTCGTTGTAAATGCCATCAAAGCCATACTTATCCAGCACCGCAAAGGTACGAGGAAGCAGGTATTCGCGCCATGAAGCACTACCCGCAGAGCAGCGGCGATAACGGTGTGCCAGACCGCCCATGCAGTAATGCTTCGATTCGGTGAAATCCTCGCGGAAATCCGGGTCAAATTCATGGAAATACCCCGTAGAAATATATGGGATGATCTTCATGCCAAAATAATGCACAAGGTCTACAAACTCCTGCAGCCCTTTTGGATCCGGACAAGAAAACTTATCTGCTCCATGAAGGCGAACAGCGTCGTTCCATTCCTCGTGAAGCTGAATAAGCTGAACACCCTTCTCCGCCATCGACTTAAGCATATTGTAGTCGTACTCCGTAGGTCCCATTTTGAAGGGATAGGGGTAGTCACCGAGATTATACACCGCTTGAGCAGGCAAATAATCGCGCACACGGTGACGACGGAAATACTCACGGTTACCGCGCTCTGCAGAATTGATATTTTCTATTCTTTTTCTGTGCTGTTCAAGTGTGAGCTTTTTCATATCACTTACCCGTCACCATAGCCTTGGCGGTGTTGTAGATATCCTCAACACCGAGACCATACTGCTCACGGAGCCATTGCTGAGAGCCTACCTTGGAAACATTTACATCGGGCAGTGCCATGCGCTTGAACTTGCATACGCAGCACTCGTCGGCAAGGACTTCCGCAACTGCAGAGCCGAGACCGCCCGACAGGTTGTGCTCTTCAACAGTGAGGATCTTACCGATGTTCTTAGCGGAGTTTACGATCTCCTCTTTGTCGATGGGCTTAATGGAGTGCATACTTACAAGACGAACGGAGATACCCTCCGCTTCGAGCTTCTTTGCGGCAATCTTTGCATCATAGCCGATAGGACCCGTGAAGAAGATCGCGATGTCCTTACCTTCGGTAACGGGGATAGCCTTACCGATCTTAAAGTCAATGGGACCATCATGAATGTCGCTCTCGTTCTTGTAACCGCAGCGATAGTAAACAGGGCCCTGATGCTCGATCATGGCGTGGGTTGCCGCTTCAGCCTCCAAGTTGTCGCAGGGTACTACTACCACGATGTTGGGCAGTGCGCGCATGATGGCGATATCTTCGGTAGAATGATGGGAAACACCGAGAGGGCCATAGGATACACCACCGCCGATTATAACGATCTTTACGTTCTGATTATGATAGCAAACGTCGTTTCTGATCTGTTCAAGGCAGCGCAGTGTGGGGAAATTGGCGATGGAATAGGTGATGCAGATGTTGCCCTCCATTGCCATACCGCAGGCAACGCCCGTCATGTTCTGCTCTGCAACGCCAACGTTGTAAAGTCTGCCCGGAAAAGCCTCGTCAAACGCCTCGATCTCACCGTAACCGATATCGGCAAGGATCATATGTATTCTCGGATCGTTCTTCGCGATCTCAATAAGTGTTTTATTAAATACTGTTCTCATTGCTTATTCTCCCTTCTTTGTCTGCTCACAGAATGCAAGACAGCCCGCAATAGCTTCCTCGACCTTATCATCGGGAATGAAGCCGTAATGGGACTTAACTGTGTCCTCGAGCCACGGAATGCCGCGCGCCTTGATGGTGCGGCAGATAATCATGGTGGGCTTACCGTTTTCCTCTACCGCGTTGAAGGCATCCTCCAGCGCTTCAAGGTCGTGACCGTCAACATAGCATGCGTCCCAGCCCCAAAGCTTGAGCTTTTCGTCAAGCGGCTCAAGATCAGCAATGTTCTCGGAGTGCCCCAGCGCCTGTACGCGGTTGTAGTCAACGATGCCGACGAGCTTGTCAAGCTTGTGCTGACCTGCGAACATGATAGCCTCCCAGGTGGAGCCCTCGTTCATGTCGCCGTCGGACATCATGCAGTATACCTTGTGAGAATTATTTTTTAATTTTGCATTGAGCGCCATACCTACGGCTACGGGCAGACCGTGACCGAGGGAACCTGTGGAAAATTCAACACCGGGCACATGGTGGCTGATGTGCCCCATCAATTTACCGTTGTCGCAGTAGTAGGTCATAAGCCAATCCTCGGGGAAGTAGCCCTTTTCATAAAGTGCCGCGTAGACCGCACAGCCCGCGTGACCCTTACTTAAAATAAAGCGGTCGCGATTAGGGTTCTTCGGGTCCTCGGCGCTTACATTTTTAAGCACGCCGTTGTACAGCACTGTGATGATCTCCGCCATCGACAGCATACTGCCCACGTGTCCCGACTGACCGTGGTTGGTCATTCTGATGCAGTTTCTGCGTACATTAAACGCAAAATCCGCAAGCTCGTTACGTCTTGTTTTGTCCATTGTTATATCACCTTTCATTTTATAAATTACTTATTCCAATCCTCAAGGTAGAATACGCTCTTGACAAAGCCCTCTTCTCTCTTAACGGAATCCTCCATCGCACGAGCGATGTCCTCCGCCTTGTACTTGTGAGAGATCAGCGGGCGCAGGTCGAAAACTCCCGCTTCGAACAGCGCGATGGTCTTGGGCCAGTAACGGGAATATTCCTTTTCACAGTCGATCGCAGGCGAAGTATGGATGAGACGGTGTCCGCGAAGATGCTCCGTCTTGAAATCAATAGTACGGGGGTGCCTGTGCCAGCCAAAGAGATAGATATCTCCCGCCATGCCGCATTTTGCCACAGCAAGATCGAGTCCCGACTGACTTCCGCTGCATTCGATCACCTTGTCAAACTCTCCCTCGACCTCTTCGGGGCGTACCGCCTTTCGCGCACCGCACACAAGCGCCAGCTCACGGCTGCTTTCCTTTATATCGCATACCACGAAATCGCTCATGGGATATCCGTGTACGAGCTGGATCATGAGAAGCCCCATGAAGCCTGCTCCGACAAGCAGTACGCGGTCACCCGGCTTTATCTCCATGTAGCAGGCGGCGTTAACGATTGATGCCGCAGGCTCTATGACCCAGTTTGCGGGATCGTCGATGTCATCGGGCAGCTTATAGGCATACTGTGCAGGACCGATGAGCTTTCGCGACCACTGTCCCATATACCAGCAGCATGCCGCATAGTCGCCGGGCTTCAAGTGAGTCACATTCTTACCGACCTTGACCACACGGTGAACCGCCTCGTGTCCGGGAACCATCGGATAACGAGGATGGGTCAGATCGCCTTTGTAAAGCGAGACCTCATGAGTGCAGATAGAGCCGAGCACTGCCTCGACCTCGATCTCGTCGTCACCGACCTCGCCGTTCTGCAGAGCGTAAACCTTTGTGCCATGGTCTATTTCTTCCTGCACAGTCGGCTTGTAGATATATTCGTCGCGAAGCTCCTTGTATTCAATATCGCCGATCTTGTTAAGAATAACCGCTTTCTTTGACATATTTACCTCCAAACGTTGCTATGTTTACTTGTTTACATTGCCGTTTATCGTAATGCCGCCGTCCGCACGAATAACGTTGCCGTTCAAATATGCAGCCTCGTCAGATGCAAGGAAGCATGCAAGCTCTGCAACCTCGTTTGGCTTACCCCAGCGCCCGATGGGAGTCAAACGGCGGATAAAGAACTCATTATCGAACTCCGGATCGCTCAGGTTGCTCTCCTTTACCATTTCGCTTTGTATCGCCGCGGGAGCGATGCAGTTGGTGCGGATGTTGTATTTACCGAAATCGACAGCCATTTCGCGGGTAAGGGCTGCGGTAGCACCCTTGGTAGCGGTGTACGCCGCGCATCCGGGTACTCCGACGACTGCCGCAGAGGATGCGGTATTAATAATAGAGCCACCCTTCTCTTTCATAAGCGGTATAGCGCACTTCGAGCAATAATAAATACTGTCAAGATTGATGGCTATTACCTTGTGCCAGATATCCGGCTCCACATCGGCAATATTGTTATCCTTGCCACCGAGGAATACGGAGGCGTTGTTGTAAAGTGCATCCAGTCTGCCGTACTTTTCTGCGATAATGTCAAACGCCGCTCTTACGGACTCATAGCTTGAAACGTCGGTTTTGATGAACAGCGCCTTGCCGCCTTTTGCATTGATGTCATCCGCGGTCTCCTTACCGGCTGCTTCATTAAGCTCAAGAATCACGACATCCGCGCCGTACTTTGAGAATGAATAGGAAGCAGTTCGCCCGATACCGCCGCCACCGCCCGTAATAGCCACTACTTTTCCTTTAAGATCCATGATAATTTATCCTTTCTATATCTTAGAGAAACGTTTCTCTATATTTTCAATTAATTTCCCGCATATACGGTTCATGCGGGAAATAATGCTTATTTACTGCTCTTTTCTGTAATCATTGCCGTCGTCGGATGTAAAACAGTCGAGATTTGACGGCAAAAACAGATGCGGCGTGACGTAAAGCCGCTTTGAAAGCTTGCGCTCGGTGACACTGTAGCTTGATTTTTCCACAAGGTATCGGTATGCGCAGTCAATAGCCAGTCTGCCCATTAATACCTGGTTCTGGAACACCGTTGCGGCGACCGCCCCGCGCTTCATTCCGTCGCGTACATCATCATACACGTCGGTTGCCACGATATACGGGCGTGCTTCCCTCGGTTTGTCCGCAAAAAACTCTACGATCGGCTTAACACTGCCTGTCGCGACATAAATACCGCCGAGGTCGGGACACTTTTCGTATGTACGCTTTATGCACCGTGCCATGGTATCGGGATCGTCACCCGTCTCATGTACATCCGTCACCGAAAGCCCCAGCTCGCAGGCACGTTCAATAAACGCAATGGTCTTGCTTATGTGCGTATCGAGCAGCTTTGAGCCCATGAGCACCGCGACCTTCCCACTGCCTCCAAGCGGAATATTCAAAAAGTCCGCCGCCATCTTACCCGAAAGCTCGGTGTCGATGCTGACAGTACACACGCTCTTTAGTGAGGAACAGTCTGCCCCCACCAGCATGATGGGAGTTTTGCAGTCGGCGGCAATCGCCGCTGTCCGCTCATCCACATTTATCAGCGACGGGCAGTATATGATTATGTCGTATGCGTCATTTTCAAATAGGGACAGCGCCTCCGCTATGTCGGAGCTATTTTCGATATGGCAGAATTCACCGCCTACGTTTGACTGATAGAGCTGTTCCAGCTCGTATCTCATTCCTTGCTCAATGGGAGCAAAATACTGCTGCCAGCCGCCCGGAATAATGATACCTATATTGATCGGCTTGCGCGACAGCGACTGAGCAACGTGGTTGACCTCATAGCCCATCTCCCGTGCAGCGGCGATGACCTCGGCGCGTCGCTTTTCGCTGATGCCCGATTTCCCCGTGAGCGCCTTGTTGACGGTACTGAGCGACACGCCCATGCGCTGTGCTATATCCTTTACGGTAACCTTACCCGTTGCCTTCATACGCTCACCCCCACCGATCAAGAGAAACGTTTCTTCTTGTGTGTATTATAGCATATCATAATGCGGTTGTCAAGAGGAAACGAGGAATTTCCCAAAATAAAAAACAATTACGCGGTCCGCTCTTTTTAAAAGCAGACCGCGTTCCTTAACTATCCGGGTTTATTCATCCCAAAGCACTACCTGTCCCGATGAGCGCGTGGCATTCATATCAATAAGCCGCTGATTGGAGGAGCCGCGAAATTTTAACATCAAATTACGCTTTGCGTGTACATATCGCCCATCCACCAATACATCGAGAAGTGACAAAATTTCGTCGGTCGCCTCACATCTCGGATGTGAGCCCTCCTGCTTTAATTCCTCAAAGGTAAAGCCCGAAAACGCCCATATGGTCTTGTCGGGATACGCTTCCCTGACCCGCGCCAAAAACGGCAGCAGCGCACGCTGATTCGAGGGCTCAAAGGGTTCACCGCCGAGCACCGTCAAGCCGTTGATGTATGACGGTGCCAGCATGTCTAAAATCCTATCCTCGACCTCGCGGGTAAACTCCTCGCCGTAGGAAAAATCCCAAGTCTCGGGCTGAAAGCAGTGCTCGCACCGATTGGTACAGCCCGACACGAACAGCGTTACACGAACGCCCTCTCCGTCGGCGACATCGCAGTTTTTAATGTTTCCGTAGTACATGGCTTACAGATGGAGCACCCGTTCCTTGATCTCCTGCGTTCTGCCCTGGTTCCAATACTGCGTTCCGATGTATCCGCATGTACGACGTGCTACGTTCATCTTGTCCTGATCCTGATTTCCGCACTGCGGGCAGGTCCAGACAAGCTTGCCGTCCTCGTCTTTAATCTCGATCTCACCGTCATAGCCGCAGATCTGGCAGTAATCGCTCTTGGTATTAAGCTCGGCATACATGATATTGTCGTAGATGCAGCGGATGACCTGCATAACTGCTTCGAGGTTGTTCTGCATATTGGGCACCTCGACATAGCTGATCGCACCTCCGGGAGACAGCGCTTGGAACTTCGCTTCGAATATCAGCTTGTCGAATGCGTTTATCTCCTCGGTAACATGGACATGATAGGAATTGGTTATGTATGATTTGTCCGTAACACCCTTGATTATGCCAAAACGGCGCTGTAAGCACTTGGCAAATTTGTAGGTGGTAGACTCAAGCGGTGTGCCGTAGAGGGAGAAGTCGATATTGTGCTCTGCCTTCCAGCGGCGGCACGCGGCATTCATGTATTCCATGATTTCAAGGGCAAAAGGAGTTGCTTCGGGCTCTGTATGAGACTTGCCCGTCATATAGCGCACACACTCATAAAGTCCCGCATAGCCGAGAGAGATGGTGGAGTATCCGCCGTAAAGCAGCTTGTCGATGGTCTCACCCTTACCGAGACGAGCCAGTGCTCCGTACTGCCACAGTATGGGCGCCGCGTCGGAAAGCGTACCCTTCAAGCGGTTGTGACGGCACATCAGCGCGCGGTGACACAGCTCAAGCCGCTCGTCGAAGGTTTTCCAGAAAGCGTCGCGGTCCTTGCCCGACGACAGCGCAATATCCACAAGGTTAAGGGTGACTACGCCCTGATTGAATCTGCCGTAATACTTCGGCTGACCGTTTTCGTCAACATACGGTGTTAAGAAGCTGCGGCAGCCCATACAGGTGTAGCAGTGACCATCTCCGTTTTTGTCAACCTTCAATTCGAGCATCTTCTTTTCCGAAATATAATCGGGAACCATACGTTTTGCGGTACATTTTGCCGCAAGCTTTGTGAGATAATAGTAAGGCGAAGCCTCATGTATATTGTCCTCTTCAAGCACATACACAAGCTTCGGGAACGCAGGCGTAACCCAAACGCCCTTCTCATTCTTTACACCTTGGTACCTCTGCTCCAGCACCTCTTCGATAATCATTGCAAGGTCACGCTTCTCGGATTCGTTCTTAGCTTCATTAAGATACATGAACACCGTCACGAAAGGAGCTTGTCCGTTGGTGGTAAGCAATGTAACTACCTGATACTGGATGGTTTGAACGCCGCGGCGAACCTCCTCGCGAAGTCTGCGCTCCACAAGCTCGCTGATCTGCTCGTCCGAAAGCTCACGCCCGATGTCGGCGTTCTCGGCTTTAACATCCCTTTTTATCTTCTCACGGCTGACCGCTACGAATGGCGCGAGATGTGTAAGAGAAATGGACTGTCCGCCGTACTGATTAGACGCCACCTGCGCGATGATCTGCGTTGCGATATTGCATGCGGTGGAGAAGCTGTGGGGACGTTCAATAAGCGTACCCGTGATAACGGTGCCGTTCTGAAGCATATCCTCAAGATTAACAAGGTCACAGTTGTGCATATGCTGTGCAAAATAGTCCGAGTCGTGGAAGTGGATTATACCCTCGTTGTGCGCCTTTACGATATCCTCGGGAAGAAGGATGCGGTTGGTGATGTCGCGAGATACCTCGCCTGCCATATAATCGCGCTGAGTGGAATTGATCACGGGGTTCTTATTGGAGTTTTCCTGCTTCGCTTCCTCGTTGTTGCACTCGATCAGCGACAGTATCTTGTCATCGGTGGTGTTGGACTGACGAACAAGGCTGCGGGTATAGCGGTATGTGATGTAAATCTTCGCCAGCTCAAACGCCCCGTGCGCCATGAGCTGATGCTCCACCATATCCTGTACCTCCTCAACTCCGGGAGACCTTCCGAGAGACTCGCAGCTTATTACAACGCTCTCGACAATACGCTCGATCTGGAGAGGCGTGATGCGGCAGCTTTCTTCCACCGCATCGTTTGCTTTACCGATGGCAACGGCGATCTTTTGCTTGTCAAACTCGGCCTCCGAGCCGTTTCGCTTGATTATCTTCATACTCTTTTTCTCCTAAAAAATATGTATTTGACATAAAATCCGATAATGCCGTATATTGTATCTTGTACAGCCACGACCACTATATGTAGTAGGTGCTGCCCTTAAATAATACCATATCTTGTGGTGCTTGTCAATAGGTTAGGGCACATTATTTATTTTTTGGCGTTGTATACAAAGAAATACGACCATTTTGGTACACATTGAATCAACATTCCTCCGACAAATAACAAAATCCATACAATATATTGACACAGGTACAGCAAAATGGTAAAATATATACATCATACCGCAAACTATTGAAAACGGAGAATATCACACAATGAAATACCTATCGCAGATAACCTTAATAACCGCCATGTCTCTTGTAGGCGAGCTGTTCACCTACTTCATCCCACTGCCCATACCGGGAAGCATATACGGACTCGTTTTGCTGCTGGTGCTTCTGATGACAGGGCTTGTAAAGCTCTCACAGGTTAAAGCCGCCGGGGACTTTTTTCTGTCGCTTATGCCCATAATGTTCGTGTCGCCTTTGGTGGGACTCATCGAAAACACGGATGCTTACCGCGGACTGGTACTGCCCGTACTGCTTGCAAGCACAGTGTCCACATTCCTTGTTATGGCAGTCACCGGCGTGGTGTCACAGGCGCTCATCAAAAAGACCGAAGGAAAGGAAGGACACCGCGATGCTTAACGAGGCAGCTTCATCCGTATCGTTTTTCGGCATATTCGTCACCGCAGCCTTCTACTTGGCGGCGGTAAAGCTTCAGGCTAAGACCAAGCTTACCATTCTCAATCCCATCATCGTAAGCAGTGCGGCTATTATCATACTGCTGCTCGTCACGGACATACCCTTTGAGGTGTACGCCTACGGAAAACCTCTGGAGGACGGCAGATACGACGGCACGGGCGCGTCCCTCTTTCAGATACTGCTGACCCCTACCACCGTCTGCCTGGCAATACCCCTTTACGAAAAGCTTTCCTATCTGAAGAAATACCCCCTCGCCATCCTCGGCGGCATCACCTCGGGTGCGGTGACCGCGGTGGGAAGCGTGCTTACCATCAAGCTCATTTTCGGACTTAATTACGAGCAGTACGTGACCCTGCTTCCGAAATCCGTCACCACCGCCATCGGCATGAGCGTCTCGGAATCCCTTGGCGGCATCGTACCCGTCACCGTACTGCTCATCGCCTTGACGGGACTTGTGGGCAGCGTCATCGCGTCCTTCACCATGAAGCTGTTTAAAATAAAGCACCCCGTTGCCGTAGGACTTGCCTGTGGTACGGCGGCGCACGCCATCGGCACCTCCCGCGCACGGGAGTTCGGTGAGATAGAGGAAGCCATGAGCGGACTTTCCATCGCCGTGTGCGGCATTATGACCGTTGTCTTGGCATCAGTCATGGCTATGATACCGATATAAATCTTCGTCAAACAAATATCAGGCTTGTTATTTTGTTGACAATTTGCATAAATCCATAGTTTGAGACAAATATTTTTGTCAATTTCGTCATTTTTACTCTTGCTTTATTGCCCAAGATGTAGTATAATGTAAATATACGATCATTTTTTCATTTTTTAAGCAAAGAGGTGACACATTTGGCACTGACCTTTAATGGCGGCATACATGTTGAAGAACATAAAAATACACGAAGCTGTGCAGTGGAAGCAATGACTCCGCCCGCCACAGTATCTATCCCTATGTCACAGCATATCGGTATCCACGCCGAGCCCTGTGTCAAGGTAGGCGATGAGGTAAAACGCGGACAGCGCATAGGTGATGTCGAATCGGGACTGGGATGTCCCGTACATTCAAGCGTTTCGGGTAAGGTCATAAGAATAGACGAGCGAAGCACCGCGACCGGCGCCAAGATACGCAATGTTGTAATTGAAAACGACGGAAAGATGGAGGTTTCTCCCGACATCGTTCCCTGGGGCAAAAAGCTTGCCGACACAACCACCGAGGAAATAATCGAAATTGTCAGAAACGCCGGTATCTCGGGTATGGGCGGCGCAACCTTCCCCACATATGCAAAGATCAGCTCCGCTCTCGGCAAGGTCGAGCATATCATCGTAAACTGTGCCGAATGCGAACCGTTTATAACAGCAAACCACCGACTGCTGCTCGAAAATCCCGACGCGGTCATCGGCGGACTCAAGATACTTTTAAAGGCATTCTCACTGCGCCGCGGTGAGATCGCGATCGAGGACAACAAGCCCGATGCGATCAGAAAATTGGAGGAACGTCTTGCGGACAGCGACCTTATTGATATCCGCGTGCTCAAGACCAAATATCCTCAAGGCGACGAGCGGCAGATCATATACGCGCTTACCGGCAAGGAGCTTCCCATGGGCAAGCTGCCCGCCGATGTCGGCTGCTGCATCTTCAATGCGGAGACCTGTGCCGCTATTTACAACGCCTTCGTCAACGGAATGCCGCTGGTTGAGCGCATAGTAACAGTTGACGGAGACTGTATAAAGACTCCCAAGAACGTACTCGTCCCCATAGGCACCTCTTACCGCGATCTTATCGCCTTCTGCGGCGGACTTATCCGCGAGCCGAAGAAGATCGTCAACGGCGGACCCATGATGGGCTTTGCCCAGTGGGACATCGACAGCCCTGTTACTAAGGGCACATCGGCGATACTCGCTCTGTCCAACGACATCGAGCATCACTATGAGCAGCCCATTGCCTGCATCCACTGCGGACGCTGTGTACGCGGCTGTCCCATGAGACTTATGCCCAATTATCTTGCGCTGTTCGCAATGCAGAACAAACTCGATATGGCAGAGCAGTTCGATATAACGAGCTGTGTGGAATGCGGAAGCTGCTCCTACACCTGCCCCGCACACGTTCCGATCTCGCAGTACATACGTGCCGCGAAGATCAAGGTTATCGAGCGCAGCCGCCTGGCGCAGTTCGCGCGCGAAAAAAGCCAAAACAAGTAAAGGAGGGAGCACACATGACAAGTGAAGAAAAAAACATAACCAATGAATCGACATCCGAAGTCACAGCTCCCGAATCGGCATCGACCGAAGCTGCAGGCTCCGTCGATCCGAATGCATTCGTTCCCGAGCTTCTCACGGTAACGCCTTCGCCTCACATACGCGCATATGACACGACCCGCACCATCATGCTTGACGTGTGCATCGCGCTCCTGCCCGCGCTTATCTGGGGTATTTACATATTCGGTCTGCGCGCACTCAGCGTGGTACTCATTTCGGTCATTTTCGCAGTTCTCTCGGAGTTCGTCTGGGAAAAGCTGATGAAAAAGCCTGTTACGGTGCTTGACTTCTCTGCCGTCGTCACGGGTATGCTCATCGGTATGAATCTGCCTGTATCCGTTCCGCTGTGGATTCCCGCTGTCGGTTCGATCTTTGCGATAATCGTGGTGAAGCAGCTTTTCGGCGGACTCGGCAAGAATTTTGTCAACCCTGCCCTTGCGGCACGTGTATTCCTTTTTGCGTGGCCCGCTCACATGAACACCTTTGTCTCTCCCGAGACCTCGCTCTCACCGCTTGCGGTATCAGTTCCCGATGTCGTTGCAAGCGCCACTCCGCTGTCGGCGCTCAAAAACGGTATTATGCCCACAAGTACAACGCTGTTTAATTCCGTCCTCGGCTTTGAGAGCGGCTGTATCGGTGAGGTATCAGCACTGCTTCTCACTGCGGGCTTTGTGTATCTGCTCGTCCGCCGTGTGATCACCTGGCACATTCCCGTTGCCTTTATCGGCACGGTATTTGTCCTTGCATACATCTTCCCGCAGAGCGCTCCCACGCTTGATTTTGCGCTTTACGAGATCTTCTCGGGCGGACTCTTCCTGGGCGCTATCTTCATGGCAACCGATTACGTAACTTCTCCCATCACCACCAAGGGACGCATTATCTACGGTATCGGATGCGGCGCGCTCACTGTGTTCATCCGCTACTTCGGAGGTTATCCCGAGGGCGTATCCTTCGCGATCCTTATTATGAACCTGCTTGTATGGTATTTGGATCGCTACACCAAACCAAAAAGATTCGGAGGTGCTAAGGTTGGCAAAGCAAAAAACTGAAAATCCCGCAGCCCACAAAGCAGGCGATGTAAAAACCATCCTCGGCATCACCTTAAAGCTGTTTATAATCAGCACTGTCACCGCTCTCATGCTTTCCGGTGTAAATGCTCTCACAGCAGATAAGATAGCCGAAAATGAACGCGCCGAAAAAGCGGCAGCTATCGCGGAGATCTTCCCCGGCGATGTGGAAAGTACTCTTTATGAAGTAGAGCTCGGCGGTATCGAGGAGCTCTATGTGGTCTCCAAAGCAGACACAAACATCGGTTACGCGGCACAGGTGAACCCGCTGGGCTTCGGCGGAGAAATGACTGTTATGGTCGGCGTAAATGCTGACGGTACTCTTGCAGGTGTTAAACTCATCTCCCACTCGGAAACTCCCGGACTCGGAAACCGTGTCGGTGAGCCCGAATATTTAGCCCAGTATATCGGTAAAGGAGCGGAATCGCTTAACGGCGGTATTGATGTTATAACCGGCTCCACCATCTCGTCGGAGGCTATTCTCGACGGTGTCAACAGCGCGCTTGCGGCATACAGTACGGTATTTGCCGGGATCGGAGGCAGCAAATGAGCAAGTATACCATGAAAAATGTGGGCGCTCAGTTCCTCGACGGTCTTTTCTATAAGAATCCCGTACTCATGCAGCTGCTCGGCACATGCTCGACCTTGGCAGTTACCACATCCATCGTCAACGCCATCGGTATGGGACTTTCCACCACTGCGGTGCTCATCTTCTCAAATATTTTCATCTCGCTTTTACGCAAATTCATACCAAAGCAGATCAGAATAGCGTCCTACATAGTTATCATTTCCGGCTTTGTCACGGCAATTCAGCTTTTGATCAAAGCGTATCTGCCCGACATCGACAAATCACTCGGACTTTTCATCCCGCTTATTGTCGTTAACTGTATCATCCTGGCGCGTGCGGAATCCTTTGCTTCAAAGAATCCCGTGCTCCCGTCAGCGGTAGACGGTCTGACCATGGGTCTCGGCTTCACCTTTGCGCTGACGGTGCTTGCGACGGTCCGCGAGCTTATCGGCGCGGGCACACTCTTCGGTGTGCAGGTAATGCCCGACTTCTATGAGCCTGCGATAATCTTTATCCTGCCCTCGGGCGCGTTCCTTACTCTCGGATGCCTTATCGCGCTGATGAATAAGGTCATGAACGCAAAGCAGGAGCGCGACAAAAAGAAAGCCCTTGAAGCAAAGCGTGCCGCAAAAGCAGAGTCCGCGGAGGCTTCCGAGGACAACGAAGCCGAAAATACAAGCGACATCGAAGCATCTGCGGCAGAGTCCGCGGCGACCGCAGTAAAGGAGGAAAATTAACATGGATTACGTTGTTGAAATTCTTCTTTTAATGCTTGGCGCGGTGCTTGTGGAAAACTATATCTTTGCAAAATTCCTCGGCATCTGCCCCTTTCTCGGCGTATCGGAAAAGCCCGACACCGCGCTCGGTATGGGCTTTGCGGTAGTATTCGTAATGACCCTTTCGAGTGCCGCGACCTGGGCGGTGTATTATCTGATACTTGTTCCCTTCGGGCTTGAATATCTCGAAACTATCGCGTTTATACTGATCATTGCCTCGCTGGTACAGCTTATCGAAATGTTCTTACGCAAGTTCGTACCCGCGCTCTACGGTGCGCTCGGCATTTATTTGCCGCTGATCACCACCAACTGTGCGGTTCTCGGCTCCGCGCTTTTAAACATTCAGAATGGCTACAACTTCATCGAATCCCTTGCTTACGGCTTCTCGTCGGCAGTGGGCTTCACTCTGGCGATCGTCATTTTTGCGGGAGTTCGAGTTCGCATTTCCTTCGCCGAGCCGCCTAAGAGCTTCCGCGGCACACCTATAGCGCTTATCGCCGCAGGACTTATCGCCATGGCTTTCTCGGGCTTCTCCGGAATGAGCTTCTAAGGAGGGGACACACTAATGGAAAACATTCAAAACATTCTTTATGCCGCCATGTGGTTCGCTATCCTCGGCGGCGCGATGGGCATACTCCTTGCGGTAGCCGCTAAAGTGTTTTATGTCAAATCCGATGAGCGCGTGGAGGAGATCTCCGAGCTGCTGCCGGGTGCAAACTGCGGCGGATGCGGCTATGCGGGATGTGCGGCATTGGCTGAAGCTATCGCAAACGGCGAGGCTAAGACCTCCGCATGCGTTGCAGGTGACGAAGAGCTTGCCGCAAAGATCGCCGCTATCATGGGCGTTGCGGCAGAAAAGCCCGTCCGTATGCGCGCACAGGTAATGTGCTCCGGCACATCGGAATTTGCCAAGAAAAAGTATCAATACGAAGGTGCAACAGACTGTTATGCCGCATCAAAGCTGGGCGGCGGTGACAAGCTCTGTCCCAACGGCTGTATCGGTCTCGGAACATGCGTACAGGCTTGCGTGTTCGATGCCATAAACGTAGTAAACGGCGTTGCCGTGGTTGACTACGAAAAATGTCAGGCATGCGGCAAATGCGTTACGGCATGCCCGAAGCACATAATCAAGCTGATACCATACGATTCCACCCACTGGGTCGGATGCATGTCGGTTGACAAGGGCGCTGTGACCCGCAAATACTGCGATGTCGGCTGCATAAGCTGTCGTCTCTGCGAAAAATCATGTAAGCACGGTGCTGTACATGTTAACGATTTCGTAGCATCCATTGACTATGAAAAATGTGTAGAGTGCGGCGAATGCGTTGAGAAGTGTCCGAGAAAGATCATCTGGTCGGACAAATCCCAGCGCGTCAGCATCACCATCAATCCCGAGCATATCGGAGAAATCTGACAAAATATACCGAGGTACCGTATACGGCACCTCGGTATATCGCATTTTCGAAAGGAGCGCAAACCCATGATAAAGCTGTATCTCACCTCATGCACAAAGGCAAACGAGCACGAAATGGGTCACCGACTTGCAAAGTATGCGCTTTACGACACCTATGGCAAGCGCGCCGAGCTGTCGCACGATGAGCGCGGCAAGCCGTATTTTGTCGGCGAAGCAAATATATTCATCAGCGTCTCTCATTCGAATGAACGCTGTCTTGCGGCAATATCGGACGGCGAGATCGGCGCGGATATTGAGTATATGAACGGGGATGCCACAAGGCTTGTACGTCTCGCCGAGCGGTATTTTACCCCATCAGAGACGGAATACGTCAAACTCGCTCCCGAGACGAGGTTTTATGAGATATGGTGCGCCAAGGAAAGCTATATCAAGTACACGGGTGAGGGTTTTTCAAGACCGTTATCGTCGTTTTCGGTGCTTGAGAGCGACCTGTGCTTCTCACATTTTACAAAAAGCGGCTATGCGGTCTGCATCTGCGCAGAGGAAGCTGCCGCAATGCCGCCAAGGCTTATTATGCTATGAATTTTTTAATTTTGGGAACAATCCGTACATTATTAACGTCAAATCAACAGATAACCACAACAGGAGTGTACCATGCGGACTTTATATATAAAGCAAAACGACGCAGGACAGCGGCTTGACAAGTTTCTTTCTAAGGCTGTTAAGGCGATGCCAAAATCACTGATGTACAAATGTATACGCACAAAAAAGATCAAGGTCAACCGCAAGCGCACCGAGATCGGCTATATTTTATGTGAGGGCGACACGGTTGAAATGTTTGTGTCGGAGGAGTTTTTTACCGATACTGCCGCAGAGCAGGCTTTTATGAAGCTGACTCCCCGCCTCGATATAATATACGAAGACGAAAACATCATGCTTCTCGAAAAGAAACCCGGACTCATTGTCCACTCCGACGATGAGGAGGAAGTAAATACCCTTATCGGACACGTAAAGGCGTATCTTTACCGTAAGGGGGAGTACAAGCCCGAGGATGAGCAATCCTTTGCTCCCGCGCTGTGCAACCGTATCGACCGCAACACAGGCGGTATCGTCATCGCCGCAAAAAATGCGGAAGCACTGCGCGTGATGAACGAGAAGATCAAAAACGACGAGTTGTCGAAATTCTATCTTGCCGCAATTCATGGAAATCCGAAAAAGAGATCCGACACGCTGAAGGGCTATCTTAAAAAGGATTCCGGAAACAACATAGTGGATATCGTCACCTCACCGCGCGCAGGGTACAAGGAGATCATCACAAAATACCGTGTGCTTGAGGAGAAGCATGACCTATCGCTTGTTGAGGTGGAGCTTGTTACGGGAAGAACGCATCAGATACGCGCACATTTTTCATCTATCGGTCACCCACTGCTTGGCGACGGCAAATACGGAGTCAATCGTGACGATAAAAAGCTCGGCTATAAGTTCCAGGCGTTGTATGCTTATCGCCTCGAATTCAAATTCAAAGCAAACGGCACCGTGCTTGATTATCTCAACGGCAAGGTGTTTTATGCAGACCGCGACAAGATATGGTTTCTTAAGGAATTTAAATAATAATACATTACTGTTTACATTTACACCGCACACAGTTCATACTGATATGCTATGATACTGCTTGGAATATACGAGAAAGGGGTGAAGCTAAAACGCAAAGATTAATCAATAACATCCGCGCGCTGCTGCAGCGCTTTACATATGCGCCGCTGAAGATAACGCTGCCTGTCCTTGCGGTATTGGCGTTCATCTTGAATCTGATGCTGGAGGCCTTCGGTCGTCAGTCACCAATCGAAGCCTTTATGTATCTTTTCACCTCTCCGCTGCTCTTCTTGGCGAACACCCTCATAATTCTGTTTACGCTCACACTATGTTTGCTGGTACGGCGCAGACTTACTCTGCTCTTACTAATGACGACAGTATGGACGGTGCTTGGGGTAACCAACTGCATCGTGCTCTCATACCGATCTTCCCCGCTGTCGGCAATTGATTTTCTTATCGTCAAATCCGCGCTCGGAATGGCTACAGTCTATTTTACGGTCGTGCAGCTCATACTTATAGTCCTGCTCATCATTGCTTTTATCGTGCTGTTAGTGTACTTGTTCATAAAATGCCCCCGCTGCCGTGTGAGCTACAGGCAGTCTATTGTCTCAATCGCTGTGATCGGAATCGTGGCGATCGGCTGCTTTGCATTCATGATCCCCGCAGATGCCGCAGAATATGAGTCGGGAGAGCTTGCGGATGCCTATAACAGCTATGGATTTGCGTACTGCTTCACGCGCAGTCTGGTGTCACAGGGAGTAGAGCGTCCGGGAGACTACACTCCCGACAAGGCGGACGAGATCGCCGATGCGCTGAGAGCCGATTCGGATACCGCTTCGTCCGATGAAGCGGGAACACGCCCCGAAACGGAGCTCCCGAATATTATCCTTGTACAGCTTGAATCGTTCTTTGACGTCAAGCATATAAACGGAATTGAGCTCTCCGAGGATCCCACCCCCAATTTCACCGCTCTAAAACAAAACGGCGTATCGGGCTTCCTTCGCGTGCCTCATGTGGGCGGTGGCACCGCAAACGTAGAGTTTGAGGTGCTTACGGGAATGAATCTCGATCATTTCGGATTCGGTGAGTATCCATATACCACCGTATTAAAAAACCGTGCCTGCGAAAGCCTCGCGGTCAATTTAAAGACCCTCGGATACGGTACTCACGCCATGCATAACCATATTGCCACCTTCTACGACCGCCACATCGCATATGCAAGTCTTGGATTTGACACCTTTACTCCCATCGAAATGATGCGGAACGTGACCCGAAATCCCCTCGGATGGGCGTGTGACCGAGTGCTGACAGATGAAATAGTTTCCGCGCTCGATTCCACCGACACCGCCGATTTTGTGTTCGCGGTCAGCGTGCAGGGACACGGTAAATACCCCGACAAGCCCCTTGAGTCAGCTGAAGATTATGCAAAAGACGGATATCTCACCGCAGGTGAGGATCTAAACACAGGCGGAAATACTATAGAGATAAGCAACATTGAGGATGAGAGCGAATACAGCCAGTATCTTTACTATGTAAATCAGCTTTACGAAATGGATCTGTTCATTGGCGAGCTGTGTGAAACGCTTAAAGCGCGTCAAGAGCCATGTGTGGTGGTATTCTACGGCGACCACCTTCCCGCGCTTCCGCTCACCGAGGATATGCTTTCAAACGGTGACATATACGAGACGGAGTATGTCGTTTGGAGTAATATTATGCTTGACGGCGCCGCATTGGTCGAGGACATAAATCTGCTTGATTGTGATCTTGAAGCGTATAGACTGTCTGCATATATACAGCAGCTCTGCGGCATGAATGTAGGTGATATCACCATGCTGCACCAATACGGCTTTGAAACAAATAACGACTATGACACGGTCCTGCGTACCCTCGAATACGCACAGCTTTACGACACTGACAAGATAGAATATACCCCAACCGAGATGACCTTCGGAACCCGTCCCATTATCTATGAGTCCTGCGCCATGTCCGGGAACACACTCTATATAAAAGGAGACGGCTTTAACGAATACAGCACCGTAAAGCTCGATGGCATAAGGCGTGCCACCAAGCTTATCGACGAGCATACTCTTGCGGTGGAGAATATATTCTTCGCAATAGGCGAGCCCGAGGTGGTTCAGGTTTCCGATGACGGCACCGAGATCGCCTACGCACAAAAATCAGACCAATAAAAAAGCCATGCTGTCACATTTAGTGCGTATACAGCATAAAAAACTCACAATAAACCCGCAGAGGCGACCATATTGCAGATTACGTCTGCAATATGGTCGCCCCTATGATTTGTGAATGTTTATGCAGAGCACACGCTAAACGCGACAGCCCGTTTTTTTCGATTAATCACTTTTGCTTGGGATGCGGATGCTGATTCTTGCTGGGAATAACACCGCGTGCCGAGGTCTTGCCTTCGGGAATAATGTCTCCGGCCTTGGTAAGCGCGATCTTGGTGGCAAGCGGACCGACAAGCTCCAATACGAGCACCGAGAAAAGCACAATATTTCGTATCAGACCGCCCTGTGAAAGGTCGCTTACAAGTAAAGACATACCAAGCGCAACGCCTGCCTGCGGAAGCAGAGTTATACCCAAGTATTTGCATACATTGGGAGAGCACTTCATCCACTTGGCGCTTGCATAGGCGCCGCCCCATTTGCCCACAGCGCGTGCGATAAGGAATGCCACACCGATAAGCACGATCATAAGGTCGCCGAACACCGAGATATTCAGCTCTGCGCCCGAAATGACGAAAAACAGTATAAACAGCGGCGTCGTCCAGCCGTCCACACGCTCCATAAGCTCCTCGGAGTAGTCACAGAGATTGCAGAATACCGTACCGAGCATCATGCATACGAGCAGCGACGAGAAGCCGATCTCGACAGCTCCGATATGGAACTTAAGCATTGACAGTGCAACGGTCAAAAACACAAACGCGATCGCCATAGACATACGCTTGGAGCGCGAATGGAAAAAGCGCTCGATAAACGTAAGGATCACACCCATAATTGAGCCGAGGATCAGCGAGCCGAGGATCTCGATTATGGGATTTACGATGATGGAAACAACATCAATGTGTCCCTGCTCGATCGCACGCGCCACGCCGAGAGAGATCGCGAACACGATAAGCCCCACAGCATCGTCAATAGCAACGATGGGCAGGAGCAGATCTGTAAGCTCGCCCTTCGCCTTGTACTGACGTACGACCATGAGGGTAGCCGCAGGAGCAGTGGCGGTGGCAACAGCACCGAGAACGATCGCTGCGGGAAGCGACAGCACATCGGGCATGGCAAAATGAAGGACTATAAGCACAATGTCCACAATCACAGCCGCGGCAACAGCCTGGAAAATACCGATAAACGTAGCCGCCTTACCGGTCTTTTTGAGCTGGGACAGTCTGAACTCGTTGCCTATCGAGAACGCGATAAAGCCGAGTGCCGCGTTTGAGATGAGTGTAAGCCCTTCAAGACTTTCGGCAGATGTAAAGCCGAGACCCTCTATGCCGAGAGCGCCGATGCAGAAAGGCCCGACTATGATCCCCGCCACAAGATAAGCGGTGACCGCAGGCAGTGAAACGAGCTTTGCCAGTCGGGAAAGCATCAACCCGACGAGCATTGCAAATGAAATTGAGAGAAGTAAAGTCATAATAACACTTCCGTAAAAATAAATTTTGCCGTGTACTTACACGACCTATAATATATTAGTCCCAAACTCCGAATTTGTCAATAGTGAAATTAGACAAATTATCGGTGTTAAAAAATCTTTTTAATATCATAGGGCGCTCTCGGCTGACCGATAACCTCTTTATGCAATCACTCGCCGAACAGCGGTGTGGACAAATAACGGTCGCCCGTGTCGGGGAGAAGAACCACTATATTTTTGTTTGTGTTCTCCGGGAGCCGTGCAAGCTCTGTAGCGGCATGAAGCGCCGCTCCGGAGGAAATACCAACAAGGATGCCTTCGCTTCTTGCAAGCGCGCGGCTCGCGTCATAGGCGGCATCCTCGGTGACCGTGACGATCTCATCGCAGAGACTCCGCTCAAATATGCCCGGCACAAAGTTTGCGCCTATTCCCTGGAGACCGTGTGCGCCTGCTTTTCCCTCGGAAAGCAGCGGTGAAGAAGCCGGCTCCACTGCAACAACCCTGATATCGGGATTTTTTTCCTTCAGATATCTGCCGACACCGGTAAGTGTGCCTCCCGTTCCTACACCCGCTACAAAGATATCCACTTTACCGTCCGTATCTTCCCAAATTTCGGGAGCGGTAGTCTCATAATGTGCTCTCGGATTGGCAGGATTGTCAAACTGCCCTGCGATCATGCTGTCGGGAATAGATTCGGCAAGCTCGTTTGCCTTTTCAATTGCTCCCGCCATGCCATATTTTCCCTCGGTGAGCACAAGCTCGGCGCCATAGGCTGCAAGCAGTGTACGGCGTTCCACACTCATGGTATCCGGCATCGTCAGAATGACCTTGTACCCTCTCGATGCGGCGACTGCGGCAAGTCCTATTCCGGTATTTCCGCTGGTAGGCTCGATGATGGTCGCGCCCGGCTTTAATCTGCCGTTTTTTTCGGCATCTTCAATCATATAAAGAGCTGCTCTGTCCTTAACACTTCCCGCAGGATTAAGATATTCAAGCTTTGCGAATATTCTTGCTCCGAGCTCCTGCTCGGCGGAATAATGCACTGTCTCAAAAAGAGGTGTCTTGCCAATAAGCTCGCCAAAAGTTCTGAAGATATTCATATACACATAAAAAAACCGCACTGCGGCTTCCTTTCATTTCGAAATATTGCGGCATGGTCATTTACATTCGCTGCGACAGCCGTTACAGCTATTATATCACTGCGCCGATTCATTGTCAAGTAGTGCTTGGAGCTTTTTCGACATATTACGAGGAAAAGTAGTATATTATGACACAAACGAACAAAGAATGTTCGGATATTATCCTAATTGAATCAAATCGATTAGTGTGGTATAATTATATATACTGCAGCAATTATCGGATATCCGAAAATTTCATCGAACAGGAGCCTGATCATGTCCGCATATAACGATATCCCAACAGAATTTACAGAGTACAGCGGTGAAGAGCTTACGAGGCAGGTCAAGCTTTTGATCAGTGAGCTCGGTGTTCCGCGCCGCTTAAAGGGGTTCTCATATCTGTGCCGAGCAATAGAGCTTGTTTATATGGAGCCGTCAGCTATACAAAATGTGATCGTCGGACTGTACCGTCAGATCGCTGTTGAAAATAATACGACCGTATCATGTATAGAGCGAAACTGCCGTACAGCTATAAAACTGTTATGGCAAAGGTGTGACACATTGAAGCTTGCGGCATACTTCTCCTGCAACGAACACTCCAACGCTCCGTCGGTGCGCGAATTTGTAGCGCTGCTCGCCGACAAGCTCAGGCGCAATCTGATCAATGTCAGCACCAATTCCATATTAGGCGGTGATAAAACATGAACGATTCCTCCAAAGAGATCGTAACTTACGATGATATAAATGATATAGCACTTGATATACGCACCACCAGGATTCTTATCGGGCTCGGTGTTCCCACAAGCTGTAAGGGCTATGAATATATCAGACGTTCGATCATACTCACATATCACACGCCCGAAATTACGTGCTATATAACAAAAACGCTCTATCCGCAAGTCGCCCGCGTCTGCCGCGCATCGAACGCCGCCAATGTAGAACGCAATTGCCGTCATGCCATCGAAAGCGCCTGCCGCAGCAGTCACACCGCCGAGCTGCGGGAATACTTCGGATACGATGTTACGGTCCATCGCCCAACCTGTGCGCAGTTTATCTCCACAATCGCAAAGCACCTGCATGAAACATAAAATGATTTATGTAAAATATCACCGCGCCAAAATGGTGCGGTGATATTTTGATATTTGCTTATACCGTTCCGATCACACGAAGCACCGCAACACCGGGTGTAACAGTCCACACACCGGTCACAGGGTCCTGAGAATAAGTCGCCGCAGGTACGGTGATCCTGCCTTCAACAGTCGCAAATTCACCCGTTTCGGTGTCATAGGTGTAATCAACACCCTCTGTAAGAGTCACGCCGTCAAGCTGCACCGTGATGGGATCAAGAATCGGATCAAAGGTGTCGGTCACCGTAAGATTATCGGCGGCAACCGCAGGAGTGTTGCCGGCATTCCGAATCACAAAGGTGTAGGTGAGCTGTCCGTTTTCAACCACCGTTTCGGGGCTGAGCGCCTTGCTTATGGTCAGCTCCACACTGTCTCCGGCTGTGACGGTCTCTGTGACGGTTATCGGCGTGGAAAGCCCGCCGCCCGATATCTCCGCGACATTTGTGATGCTGCTTTCTGCGTTAAGCGGAGCCGCGTCCGTAATGCGTGCCTTGTAAATAAGCAGCGCATTACCTCCGGCGGGAACAGACACACCGGAAATAACAAGAGGTGCTCCCGCATCTGCCGCAGGTGCCGCCGCAAGCACACCGTTGACAAAATAGAGCAGAGAGCCGTCGATATATTCAAGCGGGACGGCGGTACCCGTGCCGACAGGGTATTCACCGAGATTGTCGGTGACAGTAAGTCCCGTGTAGGGAGCAGTTCCCGAGTTTACGATACTGATGACGTATGTCACTGTATCGCCTGTGGTGTAAGTGCCCAAAACGGCTGTTTTTTCAGCCGACAGCACCTCCACTATCTCGCCCGTTACCACGTTTGAGTTTGTGACCCCATTGTTGTAGGTCAGCGTGGCTTGGTTTGTAAAGATTGCCATTTCATACCTCCGAGTTCCGAGAGAGCTTTTGCCCCCTCATCGCATATTATGTCGTATATGGGAGATATGACAAGCAGCCGTAAACCGCGATTTCCGACATCGTATGCATATCGCACAAAAACATAAATGTCGGACATCCTTTTTGCGAATGTCCGACATTTTTTGTTTTTACAGCTCTATGGCAATGATCGTGTGTACATCGAGGCTTTCGATCCTGATCCTGTGCGGATTGCCTTTCCACGCCTTGTGGACGGGCTCTATTGTCACAGACTTAGGAGAGATCGCATCGGATATCTTCACCGTCAGCGGTCCCAGCTTTGGTATTTCATTGTAGCTGCGGATCGAGGAAACGTCATGAGGTCCCGCGTAGTTGAGCAGATGGATATATATCATGTTGTCGCGGCGGGTGATACCGAGCTCAACAAAGCTTGAGCCCTCAACGGTAACGAGCGGCTTTTTGAATACATCCGCCATTATTTTCTTGAAGAAATTCTTCGAACAGGTAGTGCGGTTCTTGGAATATGCGCAGCCGTAGTCAATGCCCATGACAACTACTTTGCCCTTGCCCGCCATGTAAGACAGTGCCGCCGTGTAGGGACCGTTGCCCATATAGTTATCAAGATAATATGTGCCGCATACCTTTGCTCCGCTTATTGCGGCGAGATCGGACACGGTTGCTTCCATGGGGGCAACAGACTCGCCGTCGCTTATATGAATGAGTTTATCAACAGGGTCGGAGGTACCGAAGCCAAACAGCCTTGCGCTGACGGGCGACGCGATGATAAGGCTTCCGCCGTTCTCGGCGTACGCCATGAGCTTTGATTTGGTCTCGGGGTCAAACCATGTGCTCTGTGCGACAACAATAGCGCCATATTCGGAAATATCGCGGTCATCAAGGTTGTGGGTCTCAAGAAGCTCGGTGGCATAACCGCAGTCAAGCGCAACATGGATGAGTCCGTTTGCGGAGTTCTTGGTGCGGGTGCCGGGATATGCCGTTGCACCGCTTCCCTCGGCTTTATTTCCCTCGCTTGAAAGGAAAACACCTACCTGCGGCAAAGGCTTCGCGCCCTTGCAGAAGGGCTCACGTGCACGTACGAACTCCGCTACCTTAGCCCATGTGGGGATCGCCCATTCCTGGACGGTAGAGCCGCCGCCATACTGCCAATTGTAGAACTGGAAGCCGCCGCCCTGAGAGATGATATACGCCGCCTCCTGACAGTGCTGCACGGTCTCCTTGGTGCTTCTGTTTTTTGTCAGCCACGAACCGATACTGTTGTGCCCCCACGCCATAAGATCCCACGGAAGTCCTTGGTTTGCGAGGTAACGGCCTTGAATACGGGCACTGTTGACAGAGTTGTTGGGAGAATAGTCGCCCGACAAAAAGTCAACGGAAACATCGGGCTTCTCGGGCATGTACTGTGAATAGATCCAATTGCTTGTGATCTGGAAGTCGGGAGCAGCCCTTTTTATTTCAGCTATGTAATTTGCCACATATGCCTTGAAAGCGTCGCGCAGGAATTCACGGTATTTAGGATAATCGGGATCGTCGGACTTGGGAATTGGCGTGCCCGAGACCTTCGCCCACGCCTTTTGTGCGTTTTCCGAATAGTCGGGCTTGGTGCCCCAGCATTCGCCGTCTACCCATGCGCCGTCGAGCTTGTATTCAAGCGCCAGCTCCTTTAACTGCGGGATGAGGAATTTTTCGGGATACTCTCCGAATACGGACATATAGCTGTCGCTTGTAACGCCGTTCTCGTCAACCACCGCCCACTCGGGGTGATCTTTAGCCTGACGCATATCGAAAAGTCCCGAATGGTGACCGTAAAGCGCTATACCACGCTCGGCGGTAAGCTCGCGCCACATTTTAAGCGGATCGCCCATCATAAGCGGTGCGGGATGACCGACCTTTGTGGGATAGGAGGACAGTCCGGGATGCCCCTTTGTGTCCACCTGAACATAGTCGGGCTTGGTTTCATCAAGCAGCTTTGCTATCACATCATAGCGCAAATTGTCGCCGACTATTATATCGGCTGTGGGATGGAAGTCAAAGTGAAGCCCGAAAAACGAATCAGAGCGTTTTTTCGCAAGTTTTACCATTAAGCTACCTCTTTCTTAAACTGCGGCGCAGTTATTTGCACAATGTGAGCTTGTATTACACAAAACATTATTTTTGCAATACGTTTTTGTAAACGCCGAGTCATTATGCTATAACGCGGATTCTTACAGGTACATTATAGTATACAGCTAAGCAAAAGTCAACCACCAAATCGTAAAATTTTAATAAAACCCAAACGTAGAAGTTTGCCTCAAAGCTTGATGAGCCTAACTAAATTGAAATTGCATACGACGGTATGGAGCTTGAGTATTAATAAACCTCACAAAAAAATCGGATCGCATTACTTTGCGGTCCGATTTTTGTTATCCTTTTCCTCGTCACTTTCTTCTCTGAGCTTCTTAGCTATCGAATTGATGAACTTCTTTGTTGTCAAGCCGGCATCTTCACCGAAAAAGCTGAAGAAATTGTCCCTGTTATCCGTTCGTTGGACTCTGTGAAGAGCAGTTCGCATGGAACGCTCGATACACTCGGGCGTAGTATGATTTTCAAGGGCTAAGCGGTTATACAGACCGCTCACCACATGCGAGCCCGCCTGCGGGTCATAATACACGGCTGAAATAGCTGAGTTTAGATATCTGAATCCCTTCAAATTCGCGGAAATTCCAAGCTTTGTAAGTGTTTTAAATAATTTTATATCAAGCTCACTCTGAGTATACAGTTTTGGGGCCTTGTTACCCTTGTCATTATTTCCTGTCATAATGTTCTCCTTATGGGTCATTTTTTCTTTCATATTACCGTAATAACATTATACCACATTACGCACAATATTTCAAGCGGCAATAACAATAAACCCTCAAAGAGCGATTTGTTACGGGTGAATAATTTTTCCTCGAAATATGTCGAAAAATGAGTTTTCAACCGTCAAGCTCAACGTCAAGCACCTGCAGACCGCCAACACTATACGTCTTGTTGCCAATACAGGAAAAGCGTATCCCTCTCCGTTTCAGCTCGTGATAATTCCCAAAGAAACCTACCATCAATTCCTCAACAAAGCGGATGGGGACTATCACAGAAGCGTATTCGGTTTTTACGATATCCCCGAATTTTAATTTGATACACCATAGACTGCATGAGGCAGAAATAAAAATGCTCGCCTGAGACGTTCATGCGAGCATTTGATTTATTGGACTTTTTCTGCTTTTGCAAGCATATTTTCGATAAATATACCATACCCCTTTGTCGGGTCATTGATGAGCAC